>JAVHQO010000273.1:0-17369 GCA_036171175.1 Gallionella sp. | reverse complement strand
TTCTCACGCACGGCGTAGCTGGTCCGACCTTCTCAATCTATAGCGACGAGCCATACAAACTGCCCGATCACCTTATTTCCTGGGCGATTGAAAATGGCATGAACCGTACCAATTTCATTGCAGTTAAATCGCCAAAGGCATTAAATAAAATCAATATCGAGAATCAAGGATAACCAACCGAGCGAGGTAGGGTGGGCAAGCATCATCTGCCCACGCGGTAAATGATAAGTAGTGGGCAAATTTTACCCACCCTACGCAGTACTATTTAATCCCCAACTTTGCCCACCCCACATGTCCCAATTTTTCCAGCGTGGCGATGTTGCGTTCGGGAATTAAATCCGCATCGGGGAATGCTTCAACCGCCTTGTCCACACTGGTTTCGCGCAGCAAATGCAGCATCGGATAGGGTGAGCGGTTGCTGTAGTTTTCGATGTCATCGAGTTTTGTGCCCGCGAATTGGTAGTGCGGATGCAAGGTGGCAATTTGAAATTCGTCGTTAAATTCTGGCTCGGCACACACCACATCCACCGTGTCCAAAAAGTCGTTGTAATCTAAAAAATCTTGCAGTACATGCGGATGAATTAGCAACGTGGTGTCGATTTTTTCGGCATCGGTGTCTTGCAATAAACGCAGTTCGCTCAATAGCTCTTCAACTAATTGTTCCGGCGTAGTCGCCTCGCTGACCACATAGCGAATTTGTTTTTTAACGTGCACCGCTTTGGCAAAAGGACACAGATTCAGCCCTATCACAGCGGCTTCTAGCCAGTGTTGCGTAGCAGAGATGATGGTTTCGTTAGTCATAGGAGTTAGTCGCGAGTGGGTAGAGGTTAGTGATTAGTTGCTGAGGGTCAGCGTGCTGGGACAAAGGTTTAACGATTAACTAAAGGCTAGCGACTAACAGCTAAGTGGGGTCTCATCCATCAAAGCAATCTGTTCGCGCAATTCTAAAATGCGATTTTGCCAATAGAGCGGCGTATTAAACCAAGGGAAAGCGACGGGGAAAGCGGCATCGTCCCAACGCTTTGCCAGCCACGCGGCGTAGTGAATCAAACGCAGGGTACGCAAGGCTTCCAGCAGGTGCAT
Source organism: Gallionella sp. (assembly GCA_036171175.1). Taxonomy (GTDB): domain Bacteria; phylum Pseudomonadota; class Gammaproteobacteria; order Burkholderiales; family Gallionellaceae; genus Gallionella. Next base: position 16,286 of record JAVHQO010000273.1, on the reverse strand, counting down.
CTCACGCGGATTAAAGTCGTAAAAATCTTCGTAACCTGTCAACAAGTCTGCAAATTGGCGCGTTTGTTCGGCTCGGTCGCCCGACAACAACATCCATAAATCTTGAATAGCTGGGCCCATGCGACTGTCGTCGAAATCCACAAAGTGCGGTCCATCATCCGTCCACAACACGTTGCCCGCATGACAATCGCCGTGCAGACGCAAATTTTTCACCTCGCCTGCGCGGTCAAAATTACGCCGCACGCTGTCTAGCGCATGTGCCACTAAACCGCGATACACCTCGCGCAAATCGCGCGGAATAAAATCCCGCGCGAGTAGAAACTCACTCGGCTCAACCCCAAAATTTTGCACATCAAGCGTGGGACGTTGCGTGTAGTTTTGTAGCGCGCCTATGGCATGAATACGCCCTAAAAAACGCCCCATCCATTGCAAAGTTTCAGGTCTATCCAACTCTGGCGCGCGTCCGCCTTGCTTGGCAAACAGCGCAAAACGAAACTCGTTAAAATGATGCAGCGTATGGGTTTGAATCGTGGTTGCGGGGACAATAGGCAGCTCGGCTGCGACTAATTGCGCGACGAATTCATGCTCTTCTAGAATCGCCACATCTGACCAACGCGCCGCGCGATAAAACTTGGCAATGACAGGCGGGGCATCGTCTTGTCCCACTTGATAAACACGATTTTCATAGCTGTTTAAAGCCTGCAAACGTCCATCGCAGGGCAACCCCAAACTCTCCAGCGCGCTCAATACCGCGTCTGGCGTGAGCTTGGCAAAATTATGATTCTCGTTCATCAATGCAGTACCTGAGCGATGCTCAACAGCAATAAAAATCCTAACCAAAACAACATGGCGCGCCACAGCAAACCAGTGATGCTTTGCATTGCATCCGCATCAGCCGCCTCGCCCACACCAACTTCTGTCTGCTGCTCATTTTGCTGCAAGCTCAAACGTGTGCCGACTGCGCCCGCCGCACTCGCCAAAACAATGTTGTGTAGCGGGTCAGGCCAGCTCAACGCCTGACTGCGCCAGCCTTCCAGTGCGTCTTCAAAATCGCCGACGATAGCAAAAATAATCGCCATCAGCCGCTGCGGCAACCAATTTAAGGCTTGCCAGACTTGCTGCGCAAAAGCGGCAAATTCACCGTATTGCGCCGCGTCCGTCCAATGACTGCGCAAAAAATTACTCAAGCGATACAGCACTGCACCGGTCGCGCCGCCTAAGCCCAGCAGACTAAATAATACGAACCACAGCATCACGCCAAACACCTTGCGCTGCGCCATTGCTAGCGCGTATTGAATGGCGAGATTGGCTAGCTCGGCGGCACTTAAAGGCGGCGCGCTCACGTCGCCATGCTTTGCCAACAGCGCGTATGCAACATCTAGTTTTTCCGCACGCAACGCAGTTTGCATCGCAGCGAAATCTAAGCCAAACACGCGAAATCCCATACAGCCATACAGCACCGCGATATTCAGTAATACCAAAAATGCAGCGGCGTGATGTGCCAAATAAGCACTCAACATGGCTAACACAATCAACACGGGCAGCGTTGCCACCCACCAAGCCAAGCGACCATGCTGATGCGCACCCGCATTAAAATGATGCTGAAAAAAATTGCCATAGCGTCCGCCGCGCACGCGCAGTTTTTCCGACCACACCCAAGGTTGGAAATGCGCTAATAACAAGGCGGCAAGCAAGGCAAAAAAGGTCATCGCGAGCAGAGCAAGAGAATAAAAAATGTCGCGCAAGATAGCACAGGCAAGGCCGCTTCGCGACGCTCTTCAGTTGGCTATCAAGCGACTAGCTGACCTGCTAAGATGCGCGCCTTCTGCAACCTGCCTACCGCCCTTTTATGTCTGCTGTTTCTAATGTAATGAATCCCGCTGAAAAGCGCGCCAGCTTTGGCTTGGCGGGTATTTATGGTCTGCGTATGTTGGGCTTGTTTATTATCTTGCCGATTTTCGCGGTGTATGCGGAACAGCTGCCCGGCGGCGAAAACCATATTTTGATGGGCTTAGCACTCGGCGCGTATGGGCTGACGCAAGCGATTTTGCAGATTCCAGCGGGTTGGTTGTCCGACCGCTATGGACGTAAACCGATTATTTATACGGGCTTGGTGATTTTCGCCATTGGTAGTTTTATTGCAGCCTCCGCAGACAACATTTATTGGGTGATTTTTGGACGCGCGATTCAAGGCGCGGGCGCAATTAACGCGGCGGTGATGGCGTTGACGGCGGATTTAACGCGCGAAGAAGTACGCACCAAAGCGATGGCGATGATAGGCATGACCATCGGTCTGACCTTTTCGATTTCGCTGATTTTGTCGCCGCTATTGAGTAATTTGATAGGCGTGTCAGGCATCTTTGCACTGACTGGCGTATTGGCATTTGCCGCCATTGCTTTGGTGCGTTTTGTGATTCCCAATGCGCTCATTACGCGTTTCCATAGCGACACCGAAACCAATACCAGCCGCTTTGTCGAGGTGTTGTCTAACCGTGATTTATTGCGTTTAGATTTCGGGATTTTTTCGCTGCACGCAATTTTGATGGCGGTGTTTATGCAAGTGCCGTTCGTGTTGAAATCGAACGGTTTGGAGGTAGCACAGCATTGGCAAATTTATTTGCCTGTGATGTTGATTGCCTTCTTGTTGATGGTGCCGCCCATCATCATCGCCGAGAAAAAAGCCAAGATGAAACAAGTGTTCATGCTGGCAGTTTTTTTAGCGATGTGCGCACAGATTTTGTTGATGGTAGGACAACATAGCGTGTGGGCGATTGCCGCTGCGCTACTGGTATTTTTCACCGCCTTCAATGTGCTGGAAGCGACACTGCCGTCGCTGATTAGTAAAATTGCGCCGCTGTCTGCCAAAGGCACGGCGATGGGCGTTTACAGCAGCGTGCAATTTTTAGGCGCGTTTTTTGGCGCAGTTATGGGCGGCGTGTTGATGCAACATTTGGGCGGCAATGCGGTGTTTATGTTTAGCATTGTGTTGCTCGCTGCATGGTTGCTGGTCGCGAGCAACATGCAAGCGCCGAAAGCCGTTAGCACCAAGCTGTTTCACCTCGCGCCCTTAAACGCGGCACAAGCCGCAACCCTGCAACAACAGTTGCAAAAGGTGCAAGGCGTCGAAGAAGTTTTAGTGATTGCCGATGAAGCGATAGCCTGCCTAAAAGTCGCGATGCAAGGTTACGATCAAGCCGCAGTAGAACAACTCGTTAATTCCCCTACCCCACCCCTCGCCCAATAGGAGAGGGACAACCGTGAACACCATAAAACAAAACCGCAAAGGAGCATGACATGTCGTTGAATAAAGTAATGTTGATAGGCCGTTTAGGCAAAGACCCCGAAACTCGCTACATGACCAATGGTGAAGCCGTGACCAATGTGGGCTTGGCAACTTCCGAAACATGGAAAGATAAAGCGGGCGAAAAGCAAGAAAAAACCGAATGGCACAACTTGGTTTTTTACCGTCGTTTGGCTGAAATTGCGGGCGAGTATTTGAAAAAAGGCTCGCTGATTTACGTCGAAGGGAAATTGCAAACGCGCAAATATACCGACAAAGCCGGCGTGGAAAAATACAGTACCGAAATCATCGTGAATGAGATGACCATGTTGGGCGGCAAAGCCAGCGGCGCGGGCAGTTTTGAAGTAGTTGAAAACCCACATGAAGCCCCTGCTGCTGCGCGCGCCGCACCTGCCGCTCGTCCTGCCCCCGCCCCAGCAGCAGCGCGTCCTGCGCCAGCAAAAAGCAACTTCGATAATTTTGACGACGACATTCCGTTTTGAATGATATAAAAGTAATATCGTAAAAAAGACCGCCTAGGCGGTCTTTTTATTGTGCGCGAAACACGCCATTAGGCGTAGCAGCGTAAGCGTAGCGAGAATTTTTGTAAGGCTTCGATGCCACTATTTTCGGCGCGGCGACACCAGGCTTCTAAGTCGTTGACCAGTTGTTCTTTAGTCGCATTCGAGCGTTGCCAGATGGCAGCGAGCTCTTGGCGCAGCGTGTAAGCGAGATAAATTTTTGGGCTATTTTGAATCACAAGATTCAGTTTTAGTTGTTCAGGCTCGCTTAATTCTTGCGCATCGAGTTGCAGCCAGTTTTTGACGCGCGACACATCGACTTTTCCAAAGCCAGGCAAAACCTGTTTGAGCTGGCTCATTTCCTCTTGATAAGTGTGTTGCAGCGATTTTGCATATTTACGCAACACCTCGTAACGATGGCTAATCACCGCCTGCACGGTGTCGGCATCGCACACGGTTTTGCTTTTATCTAAGCGCAACTGCGGGGGTAATTTTTTAGCACGCGCTAAACGCAAGGCTTGCAACGTGCGGATGTACAGCCAGCCAATATCAAATTCATAGGGTTTGGTCGAGAGCTTGGCGGAGGTGGCATACGCGTGATGATTGTTATGCAACTCTTCGCCACCGATTAAAACTCCCCAAGGAATTAAATTACGCGAAGCATCGTTACTTTGATAATTGCGATAGCCCCAATAATGTCCCGCGCCGTTAATGATGCCAGCCGCTGTGACAGGTATCCACGCCATTTGCACCGCCCAAATCGTTAGCCCGATTACGCCAAAACACAGCACGTCGATAACGAGCATCAACATCACGCCTAGGGTTGGATATTGACTGTAAACATGGCGTTCTAACCAGTCGTTTGGGGTGCCATGACCGTAGCGCGTCAAGGTTTCCTGATTGCGTGATTCTTTTTTGTACAGCTCGTAGCCTTCCAGCAATACTTGCTTAATGCCAAGTATTTGCGGGCTATGCGGGTCATCGACAGTTTCGCATTTAGCGTGATGTTTGCGATGAATCGCTGCCCATTCTTTGGTCACTTGTCCTGTGGTGAGCCATAACCAGAAGCGAAAAAAATGGCTGGGGATGGCGTGCAAATCAAGGGCGCGATGCGCTTGATGACGATGCAAAAAAATCGTCACAGAGGCGATGGTGATATGGGTTAGCACCAAGGTGGTGATGACATAGCCCCACCAAGGTAAATCAACAAATCCTAGCAACATAACTGACTCCCTTAATTGTTTAGACGCGCTCTAACACGGCGGCAAAAAAGCCGTCGGTGTTATGCAAATGCGGACGCAATTCCAAATAGTCGCCCATCGCTAAATCGACTTTTTGCTGTTGTAAAACTTCGCCTGCGGGACGCAACACAAACTCTGGATGCGTGCTTAAAAAGGCTTCGACGATGGCTTGATTTTCTTCGCGCAAAATACTGCAAGTGGCATATACCAAGCGGCCGCCCTTTTTCAGCAAACGACTTGCCGAGGCGAGGATGGCAGTTTGCTTTTGCGTGAGTTCGGCGACACTTTGTGACGACTGGCGAAATTTCAAATCAGGATTGCGGCGCAGCGTACCCATGCCGCTACACGGCGCATCGACCAACACGCGGTCGATTTTGCTGCCTAAGCGTTTTACTTTCAGATCGTTTTCATGCGCGATAAGTATCGGTTGAATGTTGGACGCGCCAGAACGTTTCAAGCGCGGCTTCAAATTCGCTAAGCGTTTTTCGGACACGTCCATCGCATACAGCCGCCCTTGCGAATTCATCAAGGCTGACAGCATCAAGGTTTTGCCACCTGCACCTGCGCAAAAATCCACCACCATGTCGCTGCGTTTTGGCGCGAGTAACAAACCTAACAGTTGGCTGCCTTCGTCTTGCACCTCCACTTTACCTTCCGTGAACAGCGCATCTTTATTCAGCGGGATTTTGTCTTTGAGGCGTATGCCAACGGGCGAGAAAGGCGTGAGTTCCGCCGCGATATTTTGTCCGTGCAACTGCGTCAAAACCTCATCGCGTTTCGCCAATAAAGTGTTGACGCGAATATCGAGCGGCGCGCCGTGCTGCATGGAGCGACCGATGGTGAGAATCTCTTCGTCGCTGTATTGCGCGTGCATTTTTTCGACTAACCAGTCGGGTAATTCGGCTTGGATAGACAAAGATAAAGTTGCCAGATCCACACCCTTAACGGTGACTAACCAATCCTTTTCATCGCGCTCTAAGACGGGTTCGATTTCACGCAAGTTATAACCCGCAAAGCGAATTAAATAGGCCAGTGCCATGCGGCGTGGCGTGGCTTTAGCACCGCAGCAATGCTCTAACAACAAGCGATGACGCAAGGTGCCAAACACCACTTCGGCGACAAAAGCGCGCTCGTTTGAACCGATGCGTTCTTGTTGGAAAAAATAACGCAAGCTGGTATCAGCAGGATGAGCCAACGGCAAAATGCCACGCAAGGCAAGAATGGCAAGGTCTAAACGGTATTCGGTAATTAGCATGAGGTAGAGAACGGTGTGGGTACAAAAATGAAGGCGCGCAGTTTACAGGATTAGCCAAATCGTAAGTTAGGAACTGGTGAACACGAGTCTCAAGCAAGATGGTCGCAGCACGCAGCTTCGATTACGCGCGAGCCGTTTATTTCTTCGCAACGGCGACGAGCGGTTTCTTGTAAGATGCGCGCCACTATGAAACAGCCTCAAAACAAACATCTCGTGCTAGGCATCACTGGCGGCATTGCGGCTTATAAGGCGGCGGAATTATTGCGTCTGCTGATGAAAAAAAATGTCTCAGTGCACGTGGCGATGACAGCAGCGGCAACGCATTTCATCACGCCAACCACGATGCAGGGCTTGTCGGGACAGCCTGTGTTTACTTCGCAATGGGATGACGCAGTACCGAATGGCATGGCGCATATCAATTTAAGTCGTGCCGCCGATGCCATCGTGATTGCGCCAGCGAGTGCCGATTTCATTGCCAAATTAGCGCATGGACTGGCAGATGATTTACTGTCCACGCTGTGTTTAGCGCGTAACTGCCCGCTCATCATCGCACCCGCGATGAACCGCGAAATGTGGCTGAATGCGGCAACGCAACGCAACCTTGCGCAACTGATTAGCGATGGCGTACAAGTGTTGGGGCCTGATAGCGGCGTGCAAGCCTGTGGCGAAACAGGCATGGGGCGGATGTTGGCAGCGGAGGTTTTGGCGGAAGAGGTGTGGGCGTTTTTGCGCGGTAACAAGAGTTCTGACACGCTAGAAAAAATCCTACTCGGTAAAAAAATTCTGATCACCGCAGGGCCGACCTATGAGGCGATAGATGCGGTGCGCGGCATCACTAATCGCAGCTCAGGCAAGATGGGCTATGCCATCGCAGCAGCCGCACAGGCATTGGGCGCGGAGGTGACATTGGTGTCGGGCCCGACCGCTTTGGCGCGCCCCGCCGTTGCCAATTTTGTCGCGGTTGAAAGCGCGTCCGAGATGTTCGCCGCCGTTAAAAATCAGCTTGCGCAGTGCGATATTTTTATCGCGGTGGCGGCGGTTGCCGACTATCGTGTCGCGCACCCTAGCGAACAAAAAATCAAAAAGTCTGATGCGGCTTTAACACTAGAACTGATTCCGAATCCCGACATTTTGGCGTTCGTCGCGAGCTTACCCAACGCGCCGTTTTGCGTAGGCTTCGCGGCAGAAAGTGAAAATCTTTTTGAGTATGCCGAAGTCAAACGGCGCGCAAAAAAATTACCGCTGTTAGTCGGCAACTTGGCGCAGCACGCGATCGGCAGCGACGACAATGAATTAGTTTTATTCGACGACGACGGCGCGCATCCCTTACCGCGCGGCGACAAAATCAGCTTAGCAAAATTACTCATGCAACATATCGCGCAACGTTTTGAAGGAGTTAAAAAATGAAACACTTGAAAGTCGATGTCAAAATTCTCGATGCACGTTTGCACGAAGCTAAACCCAATTACGCCACCGCAGGCTCAGCGGGCATTGATTTGCGCGCCTGTATCGAGCGCGACATTGTCATTCAGCCCAAGCAGTGCGAGCTAATACCGAGCGGCATTGCCATTCATCTTGCCAACCCTGGCTATGCCGCAATGATTTTGCCGCGCTCAGGATTGGGGCATAAACACGGCATCGTGTTGGGCAATTTGGTCGGACTGATTGACTCAGATTATCAAGGGCAAATTTTTGTCTCACTCTGGAATCGCAGCCAATTTCCTTTCACGCTTACGCCGATGGATCGCATGGCGCAACTGGTCATCGTGCCCGTAATGCAAGCGCAATTTAACATCGTCGAAGAATTCCCCTTAAGCCAACGCGGCACAGGCGGTTTTGGCAGCACGGGCAAGCACTAATGAGTTCGGCAATCGTGTTGTTTGCGCATGGCGCACGCGATCCTGAATGGGCTCAACCGTTTGAAAAAATGCGCGTGCAGATTCAAGCGCGTGTAAGCGATACTCCCGTCATACTGGCTTTTCTAGAACTGATGCAACCGTCGCTTGCCGATGCGATTGCAGGCTTGGAAAAGCAAGGCGTGCAACACATCACGCTGATTCCGATGTTCCTCGCGCGAGGCGGACATCTTAAAAATGACCTGCCCAAACTCATCGAGCACATACAAATGCAGCACCCCAATCTAGCCCTGCATGTATCGCCCGCCATCGGCGAAGTTGATTACATTTTGCAGCAGCTATCCGACTGGGTCGTGCGAGAGCATCACACGCTACAAGCACAATAAAAAAGCCCGCCAGCAGCGGGCTTTTTTATTGGGTTGCATTTTACTTACTAAGCGTCATTTCCAGCTCGGTCGTGACAGCGTGACGCACGGAAACTTTTTCGCTTTCAGCTTTATGTCCTGCCAGTTTAGCTGTGATGGTATGAAGCCCGGCATCTAGCTCAACACGCAGCGGAGTCATACCAAAATACACGTCATCCACATAGATTTTGGCGCGGCTAGGAATGCTGTTCAGCACTAAAGTGCCCGTGTTCATCGCCACTTTTGCAACGACTAGCGGTGGCGTAACTGCAACAGGGCTTGCCAGTGGCGCACTTAACACCGTCACCCCATCTATGGTTTTCGTGCCAGGCGTTAGGTTAAACAACGCGGGATAACTCGCCATCAACAAACTGTTTACCGCGCTCACCGTTTTACCGTTCACCACCGCTAATTCGCGATATAAAAAATTCACAATATCATCGCGGTCGTTGCCTGCCACGCCACCGAAGCGACTATTTTTTTGACTGACCGAGGCGGTCCAAATCACTTTCCCAGTGGCAATTTCAGACAGACTTGTTTCTAACACGATACTGATTTCATCACGATCTTTTGAATCCAAGGTCAAAGTTTTCACGACCCCAGTGAGTTCAAATTTGGCAGCGGCATCATCTGCCAACACAGCGAATCCTGCGTTAGAAAATTGCTGCTTCATTTGCTCGGTAGCAATGACTGCCACGTCTCGATTTAAGCGCAACTGCTTGCCCGACAAGCCCCCGATGCGGGTATTAAATTCGCCCAACAAACGCGCGTCTTGCTCAACACGCTGATCAAGATAAGGACGAATGCGCAATGTCGCGGCATTTTTAGCTATGCTCGCATCAGCCAACTTAAATTCCTTAGCGTGCAATAAACCATCACTACTAAAAAAACTGTCGGCATGAGCGATGCTCACACTTAACACCGCACCGAATACCCATAAAATAGCTTTCATTCTTGACACGCTCCTAATTAAAAAACAGCACGCGAACTGCGCACTGGCTAACTTGAGTCTGTTACTTCACTGCATGTTTCTTAACTTCGGGCAAATAACGCACTAATTCATTTAAGGCTTGCACATACACATCGCGCTTAAATTCAATCACCGCGTTAATGTCTAACCAATAATCATTCCATCGCCACGCATCAAACTCAGGACGTTCATTGGCGCGTAAACACACATCACAATCACGCCCCATCAAACGCAATAAAAACCAAATCTGCTTCTGTCCACGATAGCGATTTTTTGAATCAGGTTTATTCCAACTTTGCGGCACGTCGTAGCGCATCCATTCACGCGTACGCCCCAAAATCTTCACATGTTCGGGCAATAAGCCGACTTCTTCTTGTAACTCGCGAAACATCGCTTGCTCAGGATTTTCGCCATATTGAATGCCACCTTGTGGAAATTGCCACGCATGTTGTCTGACGCGCTTACCCCAAAACACCTGATTATTTTCATTGGTAATGATGATGCCGACATTCGGTCTATAGCCGTCTCGGTCTAACATTTGCTTCTCTATTCGTAAATTTCAATGGCGCGGATTCTTTCATACTTCGTGTTTTATGCAAAGCAAAAATGCCGCAAACCTACCGAATACAAGCCATACGCGCTAGAATTGCGCCCTCATTTTTTTGTCCTCTACAGAATCAATCATGCGCGTCTCCCAATTTTTCATCAGCACCCAAAAAGAAGCTCCCAACGAAGCCGAACTGCCCAGCCACAAATTGATGGTGCGCGCCGGCTACATCAAAAAACTATCCAGTGGCTTGTACACTTGGATGCCATTGGGTTTGCGTGCTTTGCGCAAAATAGAAGCCATCGTGCGCGAGGAAATGAACAGTAGCGGCGCGATTGAATTATTGATGCCGGCTGTGCAGCCCGCCGAGCTGTGGCAAGAGACGGGACGCTGGGAAGTGTTCGGTCCGCAAATGTTAAAAATCACCGATCGCCATAACAATTTATTTTGCTTTGGCCCGACGCACGAAGAAGTCATCACCGACATCGCGCGCCGCGAAATCAAAAGTTATCGCCAAATGCCAGTCAACTTTTATCAAATCCAAACCAAATTCCGCGACGAAGTACGCCCCCGTTTTGGCGTGATGCGCGCCCGCGAATTTTTGATGAAAGATGCTTATTCTTTCCATGCCGATTTCGCCAGCTTAGAAAAAACCTATGCCGTCATGTACCAAACATACACGCGTATATTTACCCGTTTAGGCTTGCAATTTCGAGCCGTCGCAGCCGACACAGGCGCGATTGGTGGTAGCGGTTCGCATGAATTTCATGTGTTGGCAGATTCAGGCGAAGACGGCTTAGCGTTCTGCCCCACATCGGACTACGCCGCCAATGTGGAACTAGCGGAAGCCTTGCCACCAAAGGCTTTGCGCGCCGCTGCACTTGAAGCAATGCGCAATGTCGATACACCCAAACAAACCACTTGCGAACAAGTCGCCGAGTTGCTGGGCATCAGTTTGCAACGCACCGTAAAGCTCATCGCACTGGTGGCGAATGAAAAACTGCACATCATGCTGTTGCGCGGCGACCATGCTCTCAACGAAGTAAAAGTGGGCAAACTAGCAGGCATGAATGACTTCCGTTTTGCGCATGAAGATGAGTTACGTGAATTCTTTAATTGCCCAGCTGGATTCTTAGGACCCGTTGGAATCGACAACAGCAAAGTGCGCGTGATTGCGGATTACACCGTTGCTGCAATGAGCGATTTTGTGTGCGGTGCAAACCTGCCAAAATTCCATACCGCTGGCGTGAATTGGGGACGAGATTTGCCCGAAGCCGATTTGGTTGCGGACATCCGCAACGTGGTAGCGGGTGACCCATCACCCGATGGTAAAGGCACCTTAGAGTTGTGCCGAGGCATCGAGGTCGGACACATTTTTCAGTTACGCACCCAATATGCCGAAGCACTAAAAGCGACTTATTTAGATGCTCAAGGTAAAGCGCAAATTATCGAAATGGGCTGTTACGGCATCGGCGTGTCACGCATCGTTGCTGCGGCGATTGAGCAAAATTTTGACGAACGCGGCATCTGTCTGCCAGCCACCATCGCACCGTTTCAAATCGCCATTGTGCCGATGAATATGGTGAAGAGCGACACGGTGCGCGCGGCCGTCGAACAACTGTATAGCCAGTTACAAACAGCGGGAATTGAAGTGTTATTGGATGACCGTGACGAGCGCGCAGGCGTGATGTTTGCCGATATGGAACTGATAGGCATTCCGCATCGCATCGTGGTCGGTGACCGTGGCTTAAAAGACGGCATGGTCGAATATCAAGGTCGTCGCGACAGTGCCGCACAAAGTATCGCCTTGAGCGAAATTCTTGCCTTTGTCAGTGCCAAATTATGCGACTAAGAAAAAATTATTTCGTACTACTAGCCGCTCTGCTATTAGGTTTAGCGGGGGTGACGCTGGTGTCGAATAGTTTTGCGGGTGCGCAAGTGCAATCGCCGCTCTCCGCCAGCGTGCGCGCGGTGTTGCAACGCAGCGTGTCCGACCAAGCCGCACCGAAGTTAGCGTTTGCCACGCAATACGAAGCCGATGTGTGGTTAAACAAAATGTCGCCGCGTTTGCTGAAGCGATTTCCTTATGAGCCTGACCGCTTAGACTTTCTCAAGACGGTGCATTACGAAGCCACGCGCGCGGGCTTAGATCCTGAACTGGTATTGGGTTTAATTGAAGTGGAAAGTGGCTTTAAGAAATATGCGGTATCGAGCGTCGGTGCGCGCGGCTATATGCAAGTGATGCCATTTTGGACGAAAGAAATCGGCACAGACGAACAAAACTTATTTCATATCCGCATCAATTTGCGTTATGGCTGTACGATTTTGCGGCACTATTTAGATATAGAAAAAGGTAATTTATTTCGCGCTTTAGGACGTTACAACGGCAGCTTAGGTCGCCCAGAATACCCTAATCTAGTTAGAGCGGCTTGGCATAGTCATTGGGCAACTCAGCCGCGTAATGTGACTAAATATATCGCGACTTCTAATTAGTTTTTTTGCTGCGCAAAAAACTTTCCACGCTCACTTTAGTCACCTCACCCGCCGCAAAGTCCAACAACTCGCCTTGCTTGCCAAATAAAAAACTGCTCGGCAACACTTCAATTTCCTCTGTTTGTGCGGCGCGGCGCACCTGTTCGGCGATGTCGCGATTACCCATCACTAACGGATAAGTCATCTGATGCGCCTTTGCAAAATCGGCAACTTTGACAGACGAGCCCGATTGCATCACCACGCCGATGACAACTAAATTTTTGTGCGCTTTTTGCAAAGCATTTAATTCAGGAATTTCACTCAAGCACGGTGAACACCAGGTCGCCCAAAAGTTCACCAGCACATATTTCCCTCGGTAGTCCGCCAAGTGATGCGTCTTCCCCTGCAAATCAGTGAGTGCAAAATCAGCGGCACAAACAGTTAGCGAGGCTAACAGCCCCGCTAACACCAAAAAAAACCGCGCACAAAACACTACTTTAGTGATCATGCTTGTCATCAGCGACCTCTGGTGTGGCGACGTCATTGCCATGCGAACCCGCTTCTGCTGCGTGACTCAAATATAAAGCCAAGGCAATCAGCGCGATGCTCACTCCCAAATAAACCAAATCCAGTGGGGTGGCGATATGCATATTCAGAGCTTCTTCAAACAGCGTCACAATCATAATCATCAAAATCACTTTAGCTAAACGTGATTTCAAATCATCCAAACTATTAATCACCAAAATTTTGCTGGAAGCTTTATTGCCATGCGCTTGGTCGATGTCGCTAATAAATAGCTCATATAGGCCCAATGAAAAAATCAGCATTACCGTAGCTAGCAAATAACCATCGACCACCTCAACAATGTGCGACACCGTACCGTCATGCAAAACTTTTCGAGCCTCGTCTGTCAAGCTGCTATCGGCATAATGCAGCGCGTGCGACAACAAAATAAACACATCCACCGTCGCCATATAAAAAATTGCGAAGCCTGCCAATAAGCTACCAATCACTGCCGTGATAATTACAAAACGACTATTCCACAGCGAGCCTTCAAAAAAATATTCTAAAAATTTCATGGTGTATTTCCTGTGAGTAAAAAAACGTCGCGCATTAGAACGCAGATTATTTTATCGAGCAAGCGATGCTTTGTTTGAACAGCTGATGCAGCGAAATGCTGCTGCTTTTTTCTAATTGCTTGGCGCAGCCCGCCAGCCAAATTTGCAAAGGATCATGTGCTTGTTCAGCAAATAAACTACTCGCATCGAGGACAAATAATTGCAGCACTTCTGAGGCTTTAATGTGTTGCATATCGCGCACCAGCAGCCAAGCGTTACCTTCTGCTTTGCGCACCATTCCGGCCGCTGCCAACTTGTCCAAAATAAATTCCAGCTCGTCGTAACCTAAATGCAGTGCGTTAGAAATCTCAGGGAAAGTTAGTACGCGTCCTTGCGTAAAGCCTATCTCCATCAACTGTAGCGCGCGCAAGGCATCTAGCAAACGCGCGGTCGAGGTCAAGTGTTTTTGATGCGAACTGCGCCAGTGCGACAACGACGAGGCAACCACTGCACCCAACAAAATGGTCAACCAAGACAGATAAATCCATAGCAAAAAAATCGGCACGCTGGCAAACGCGCCATAGACTAATTTGTAAGTAGGAAAGTGGCTAATGTAATTGGCAAACACGCGGTTCATCGTTTCAAATAACACCGCCGAAAAGACTGCGCCAATGAATGCATGGCTGCGCGGCACATAGCGATTCGGTACTAGCAAAAACAGTAAAGTGAACGCCACGGTGGTGAACAGCAAGGGCAAGATGCGCAAGGCTTCCACGCCAAATACAGGAATATGTTTGGCGTAACCTAAGGTCAGTCCAACCAACCAAGAAGTGAGCGACAGACTCGTACCAATCAGCAAAGGGGCGACGGTCAAAATCGTCCAATACACCACCAGTCGTTTAATCAATGGACGCGGCTGCGAGACGCGCCAAATCACGTTAAATGCCTTGTCGATGGTGAGCATCATTGACATCGCCGTGACCGCCAAAAAAACAATCCCGACGGCGGTTAAACGCGTGGCACTTTCGGCGAACTGCTGCATGTATTGCGTCACCACCAAAGCGGATTTATCGGGCATCAAATTACTCAGCACATCGTTTTTAATCTGCGTCGAAAAATCTTCGAACACATGGAACGCGGCAAGCATGGTGAGCGTAATCGTGATGAGCGGCACGAGCGACAGCAGCGTGGTAAAGGTCAAGCTGGCTGCGGCTTGCGAGCAACGGTCTTGCTTAAAGCGTGCGATGACAAAACGCAGCAAAGCAAAAATATCGAGTAAGTTTTTTTTCATAACTGCGCGCCTTCTTTATAATTCCCAAGCTGAAATTCAATAACGCCTATAGAGATTCGCAAATGATAACTGACAAAGAAATTCTCGTGCTGTATTACAGCCAACATGGCGCGACCAAACAAATGGCGCAACTAATTGCACGTGGCATTGCGCAAGTGGATGGCGTGCAAGCCCGCTTACGCACCGTACCCAAAATCTCCACCACTTGCGAAGCGACGGAAGCTGGCATTCCCGATAGCGGCGCGCCGTATGTGGAATTGCGCGACCTCACCGACTGTATCGGCTTGGCATTGGGCAGTCCGACGCGCTTCGGCAATATGGCTGCGGCGATGAAATACTTTTGGGATGGCACGGGCGGTTTGTGGATGCAACACGCGCTGGTCGGCAAACCCGCCGCCGTGTTTACCTCCAGCAGTGCTATGCATGGCGGACAAGAAAGCACGCTGCTGACCATGATGATGCCGCTGCTGCATCACGGCATGATGATCATCGGCATTCCCTATTCCGAACCCGAACTTGCCAGCACGCAAAGCGGCGGCACGCCTTATGGCGCGAGCCATGTAGCGGGATTGACTAGCGACGCGCCGATAAGTGAAGCCGAGAAAAAATTGTGTATCGCGCTGGGAAAACGGCTGGCGATGACGGCATTAAAACTAGCGGCATAGTCAATCTCAATAACCCGTTCGCCCTGAGCTTGTCGAAGGGTTTAGCAGTAAGTTGTAGTAGAAGGTTTTAGAGGATTGCAAATGAACAACGCCAGCGAAGCTAGAAAAATGTTGCGCGCCCATCGTTACGGCGCGCTGTCCACGCTATCGAAAAAATTCGACGGGCATCCTTTCGGTTCGATTACACCTTACTTGGTCGATCACGATGGCAGCTTGATTATTTTAATTAGCGGTCTGGCCGAGCACACTAAAAATATTCTGCACGACCCGCGCGTCAGCCTGATTACGCATGACCAGCGCGACGCGCATATCCAAACGCAAGGACGCATTACCTTGCTCGGCAACGCTCTGATAGCCGATAAAGAAACAATCGGCGCGCGTTATTTGCGCTACTTTCCAGAAGCCGAAACATACTTCGCCATGCACGATTTCGCCTTTTATCGCATCCAACCCATCGCCATTCGTTTTATCGGCGGCTTCGGCAAAATTCATTGGGTGAATATCGAGCAATACCGCGTCGCACCTTACCCGCTTATCGAGCAAGAAGCCGATGTTGTCAGCCACATGAATACCGACCACGCCGACACCATGCGCGGCTACTGCAAACAGTTTCACCAACGTAACGTGCTAGATGTCGCGATGCTAGGCATAGACTGCGACGGCTTCGATATGCGCGCCGACGGTGAAATTTTGCGCGTGGATTTTGCGGAGGCGGTGCTGGATGCG
>JAVHQO010000272.1:0-1151 GCA_036171175.1 Gallionella sp. | reverse complement strand
TCGACAACAAAATAGATTCAGTACGTCCGTTCGATTGCAAACCAAAAATCGTGCCTCTATCTATCACCAAATTAAATTCAACATAACGACCGCGTCTATACAACTGAAAATCGCGTTCGCGCTCGGTGTAGGGCGTGTCTTTACGCTTTTCTAAAATCGGAATGTATGCCGACAAAAAGTGATCGCCGACACTTTGCTGAATAGCGAATGCGGTATCAAAATCTGGCACCGATAAATCATCAAAAAAGATACCGCCCACACCGCGCGGCTCGTTGCGATGCTTCAAGAAAAAGTATTCATCGCACCATTTTTTATACTTGGCGTGCAGATCGCTGCCGAACGGGTCTAGCGCATTTTTACAAATTTGATGGAAGTGTTTGGCATCTTCCTCGAAGCCGTAATAGGGCGTGAGATCCATGCCGCCGCCAAACCAAAAAACCTTGTCGCCATCGGGCTTGTGCGCCATAAACATGCGCACATTGGCGTGCACGGTCGGCGCGTAAGGATTGCGTGGATGCATCACCAAGGACACGCCCATCGCCTCCCACGAACAGCCCGCTAACTCTGGACGATGCGCGGTTGCCGAGGCGGGCATTTTGTCGCCTTGCACATGCGAAAACGCCACACCGCCACGCTCTAAAACATTGCCGCCTTCAAGAATGCAACTGACGCCTTCACCCTTGCCGATACTGCTTTTATGGCTATTCGCTGCGGCGTTGTTCGCCTCACGCATCCACGCATCGCGCACGAATTTTTTACCGTCCACTTGCTCCAGACGCGTGACGATTAAGTTTTGCAGTTCCAATAAATACTCTTTTACGGCGGTGCTATCCATGTGCTCTCCGATGTTGCTTTTGGTTAAATAATCAGCGGACAATTTTGTCGTCCGTCCATGTTTTAATCGTTGAAGGTTTTTTATTTTTACCCACTCGTCCCTCCAACACCCACACCTTATCGCCAAACATTTTTTTACAGTGCGGTGCTGTTTTTGCCGAGCGTTTGCCGCTGCGATTCGCGCTAGTAGAAACCAACGCACTGCGCACACCTCGACATAAATTTTTGGCAAATTCATGCGCTGTTAAACGCACCGCCAAGCTGTCATGCACGCCACGCAAACTGTGCGAAGTATTATGGTTTGCAGGCAACAAATA
>JAVHQO010000271.1:2824-5436 GCA_036171175.1 Gallionella sp. | reverse complement strand
GCTTGAACGGCTGACATGCTCAACAGAGCCGCTGTTACGGCAACACTCATCATGCTTTTTTTCATGGTAATTTCTTTCATTAAGTTAGTTATTGAGATTGGAACAAAAGTACTGCCTGAAAAACTGCCTATGCAACCACCCGCAGTTTAGCGGCGCGCATTCTATAGAAAAAAGTAATCTGTGACAGATTTTTTACACGGGATTTTTACGGCTTAGCGCAACTGTATTGGCACACGCTGCGCCAAGCCACACAACAATTCGTAGCTGATTGTTCCCGCTGCGCGCGCCACCTCTTCGACAGGCATCCCCTCACCCCATAACACCACTTCGCTGCTTATCTCGGCTTGCAGCACGCAACTTAAATCCACATAGAGCATATCCATCGACACGCGCCCTAAAATTTGCGTGCGCTGCCCATTGACCAACACGGGCGTGCCATTCGGGGCAACGCGCGGATAACCATCGGCGTAGCCACAGGCGACAATGCCAACGCGCATGTTGTGGCTGGCTTTGAACTGCGCGCCGTAGCCAATTTCATCGCCACGCTGCAAATTTTGTATCGCGATAATTTTGCTACTTAAGGTCATAGCGGGGCGTAACTTCAACTCCCGTGCGGTTTTATCCGCAAACGGCGATGCGCCATACAACATGATGCCTAGCCGCACCCAATCACCATGCGTATGTGGATAACGTAGCAGTGCGGCAGAATTTGCCAGTGAGCGCGGCACACGATAATCACTGGCGATTTGATGGAAAGTTTCGAGTTGCTCCGCCACCCCGCGCGCTTCGTCGGCATGGGCAAAGTGTGTCATCAGCGTCACCTCACGCACCGCCTGATGCGCGCGCAAACGCGCCATCGCGCCCGCCACATTTTCGGGTGTAAATCCCAAACGATTCATGCCGCTATTCACCTTCAGCCACACCGATAAATTACCCCGCTTCGGATAAGCATCTAGCAGCGCGAGTTGTGCATCGTTATGAATCACACAGCTCAAATCGTATTGCGCCAACGCGTGCAAATCGTCCGCTGTAAAAAATCCTTCTAACAGTAATATCGTTTGGCTAAAACCCGCCTCGCGCAAGGCAATCGCATCCTGTATATCGAGCAACGCAAAACCATCTGCTTCGTTTAAGGCTTCGGCGGCGCGCAACAGCCCATGACCGTAAGCATCCGCTTTGATGACGGCCATAATGCGTGCGGAAGTAGAACGTCGGGCGATGTGTAGATTGTGTGCGAGTGCATCGAGATTGATTTGAGCGTTGATGGGACGTGACATAAAACTTTGCGTGGAGTTAAGTAAACCAATGATAGCAGGGGCAATACTTTCGTGATATAAAACGCCCTCACAAAAAAACGCCTACCCGTATGAAGATCGGTTTTTACATCATTTTAGCGGCGCAATTCCTCTCCGCGCTTGCCGACAATGCCTTGTTGTTCGCCGCCATTGCGATGTTAAAAGACCTCCACGCCCCCGCTTGGCACACCCCCGTTTTACAAGAAGCCTTTATTTTTTCCTACATCGTCTTAGCCCCCTTCGTCGGCGCATTCGCCGATTCGCTGCCCAAAGGGCGGGTCATGTTTGTTTCCAACAACATCAAAATTTTCGGCTGTGTGGCAATGTTGTTAGGCGTACATCCCCTGCTGGCATACGGTTTGGTTGGCTTAGGTGCAGCGGCGTATTCGCCTGCCAAATACGGCATCCTCACCGAATACTTGCCACCCGAAAAATTAGTCATCGCTAATAGTTGGATGGAAGGTCTCACCGTGATGGCGATTATTTTGGGTGCTGTGGTCGGCGGCATTATGCTCAGTCCGTCACTCTCCCTTAGCTTGCTCAGTCTGTGGGACGTGCCATATTTCGACACAGGCATCGACACCGCATCCGAATTAGCCATCAGCATCATCGTTGGCATTTATCTATGTGCCGCGCTGTTTAATCTGTACATCCCACGCATCGCTATCGACCACAAGTCGCTTAACCGCAGTCCCATTTTTCTTATCAAAGCGTTTTGGCACGACTTCAAATTATTGTGGCGCGACCCGCTCGGACAAGTTTCACTAGGCGTGACCACATTATTTTGGGGGACGGGTGCAACCTTGCGCTTATTAGTGTTGGCTTGGGCGGGCGTGGCATTGCATTACGACTTTAGTGCCGCTGCCCAACTCACCGCTTGGGTGGCATTAGGCATCGCCATTGGCTCAATTTTGGCAGCGAAATTCGTCACGCTCGAACACTCGGTAAAAGTATTGCCAATCGGCATTGCCATGGGAATAGTGGTGCTGCTGATGATTCCGATTACGCATCCGACCTTGGCGATTATTTTGCTCATTATCATCGGCGCGATGGGCGGCTATTTCGTCGTGCCAATGAACGCGCTGCTGCAACATCGCGGACATTTATTGATGGGTGCAGGCAGCTCGATTGCAGTGCAAAACTTCAATGAAAATTTAAGCATCTTCGCCATGCTGGCACTGTATGCCACCATGGAAAAAATGAACCTCAGCATCTATCTCATCATCACCGTGTTCGGCCTGCTGCTATCAGGGATTATGACCGTGCTCTACAAACGCCACGGGCACGATCAGGACAGCGGGAAAATCTAGAATATGT
>JAVHQO010000271.1:0-2724 GCA_036171175.1 Gallionella sp. | reverse complement strand
ATTCATTGCGCGATAGCACGCCTTGATTCATCCGCATTTGGGCAGGCTTAAGTGTTATTCACACTTAACGCCGCTAACTCCGCATCACTAAATCCCGCCGCTTTACGCGCTGCCAAATTGAACGGCCCACGCAACACGGGCGCAGCATATTGGCGGGCTAGCTGCGCATAGGTCGCGATGGGTTCTTGTCCGCGCAGTGCGCACAAATAACCATACCAACGGTTGCCCACCAGCACATGCCCAACCTCTTCACGCAAAATAATATCCATGATTGCAGCGGCGGTTTGGTCGCCCGCTTGGGCAAGTTTGGCGCGCACTTTAGGCGTGGCATCTAAGCCCCGTGCCTCCATGGTGCGCGGCACTAAAGCAATGCGCGCCAGCACATCATCACGCGTTTTATCAGCCATTTCCCACAAACTGTTATGCGCGGGAAAGTCGCCGTATTGATAGCCCAGCGTATGCAAATGCGCCGCCAACATCGAAAAATGCTGCGCCTCTTCATGTGCCACACGCAGCCAATCAGTGTAGTAAGCCGCAGGCATGTCGGCAAATCGCCACAGCGCGTCCAACGCCAAATTGATGGCATTAAATTCGATATGCGTCATGGCATGAATCAACGTCGCGCGCCCTTCAGCCGTGACCATCGAGCGATGCGCCAGCTCTTTAGGCAACACCAATTCAGGCTTAGCAGGACGACCTGGAATCGCCGCTGACGCAGCAATTTTGGCGTGCGTATCCAAGCGCAACGTCCCCGCCGCCCAATCGTGCGCTAACGCAAAAACCCGCACGGCTTTTTCTGCTGCATCAGTTTCAAGCAAGCACAGCAAGGCTAGTTCGCGGAGTTCAGAGCATGGATTCATATGAATGAAAAAGTATTACTAACGATTCGGACAATGGACATTATTTTTTACTTAAATTTTTCTGCGTACTAGGGGGTAAATAACTTTCGCCACTTACCACTTTTTTGCCTGTTTTGCTTTCCAATTCTTTGCGCGCTTTGGCGTGTGTTGTTGCCGACTTGTCGGCTGTACAACCACGGACATGCCCCTTGCGGGTAAGCAATTCCGCCGCCTTTTTTAGCAGCCGCCTTGTTTTCTTGCATCCCCACAGCGTCCATACTTTCAGCAATCTGCCGCGTCGATAACTCCGCCAGCGCAGTGAAAATCAGCTCCGCCTCGCTCATGTGGTCGCGCAAATTTTGCGTCTGCAAACCTTTCATATTTTTGTGCGCTTTGACATCCACCTCAGCCCATTCCTGATGAATGATGTTGGTCAAAATCGCGTACTCCTCACCCGCTTTAATGTCGTGCTCGCGCCAATAATCGGTGAGCTTGTTGCGCGTCTCCTGCCCCGTCATGCGCTGCTGTATCCACTTCTGGCTGCGCCCATGTTTTTGCCAAGTCTCACGCGCGCGGTCGAGCGAACGCGCTGGGTCAGCCAATTCCTGCATTCGCTAATAACACACCTTCGCCAGCCACAACTTAATCGGCTCAGCTTTAGGACTAGGCACGGCTTGAACGAGGCGTAACAAAGTTTCAGCGGTAGCGACATCGGTGAGGCGTTGCTTGCCGTCTTCCGCCGTCATTTTCAACTGGTAACAATTTGTTACCAGTTGACTACCTTCCTTATCTAATCTGCCTTTCAGCACCTTCCAATACTTACGCGCGGTTTGATAATCCGACGCTTGAGTTAAAACTTGCACGATGTCAATCACCGAAAAAAACCACGTTTCGTTCGCTTCGTCATACACACGCCGAATCGTGTGTTGCTCAAAAATGCAGATTTGAATCCGCCCTACAAAAAAATCGCCGCCGAAACGCCGAATCGTTCTGCCAAAATTTTCGCATGACGCGTATTGAATTCACGTTTTCCTGATAACAATTCAGACACCACGCCTTGACTGCCAAGTTCAGATAAATCGACTTGGCGCAAGCTATCGCGCGCCATTAGAAAGCGCAGCACCTCAGCTCCGCTTGCCGCCGCTGGCATGTTGTCTTTCGCTTCATACTCGGCAACCAGTTCACCGAGATAATCAGCCAATCTAGCCAGCGGATGTTTTTCATCCGCACCGCCCGCATCCAAAGCAGCATCAAGTGCTTCAACTAACTGCGCATATTCTTTTGCGTTGCGTGCAGGCTGCAACAGCGGCGCAACATAGCTCCAATGGTGAATTGCGGTTTTAAGTCTGGCGTTCATTTCCACTCTCCTTGGTCATATTCTTGGTGCGTCAATATCGCCCTGATAAATAAGCGTCTGGTGTTGAAATGTATCGCGGCAATCAGGCGCAGTTTGTTACCGCCAATATCGAACACAAATAAATCCCCCTCTTTATCGGTACTCGGGAACAGTCCACGCAAAGCGGCGAAGTTATGCCATTCAGCTTTTTTGCATAGGCGATACCACTGCTCTAAAGCACTCGCGCATTGCGGATGCGCCTTTTGTGCGGTCAAAATTCTGCGATGAGTAATGATGTGCATGTCGAGATTATATCTCAATAAGAGATATTTTTATGCTAAGCCCGATGCCCAAAAAATCCGTAGTACCACAGCACCCCTAGCGCGGCGATGCCGAGCGCAATCACGACATAAAATGGCCACAGCGATTTCTTTTCAGCGAACGGGTCAACCAGCGAACGATGCGCGCCTACGGGCAACACGGGCATCTGCGTTAGCGAAGTGCCGAACGGAATGTTAATCAGCGCGCGGGCGTTAATCGCCCAGCCGT
>JAVHQO010000270.1:0-22726 GCA_036171175.1 Gallionella sp. | reverse complement strand
GCGAAGCAATTTTGCGCTGCAACAGCGGGAGATTGAGTAGTCATATTTTTTAATTATTTAAGGCGAGGTAACTGCACATGCCAATGAATGGCGGCGAGACGAATCACAACGATGGTGGACATGGCGCATAACATCGCAGCGGCTTGATTTAAGGCATAGGCATCCAGTGCGATAAACAACAATGCGCCCGCGAGGGAGGCGGTGGCGTAAATATCGGTGCGAAAAATCAGCGGTAATTGATTGCATAAAATGTCACGCAACACGCCGCCAAACACGCCCGTAATTACGCCCATTAAAGCGGCAATCAGCCAAGGAGCCTCCAGCTTTAACGCGACGCTGGTGCCGATTACGGTGAACAACGCCAAGCCAATAGCATCTGGAATTAAAAAGAAATTTTTAGGCAACGCAATTTTTCGCCCCAAAAAAAATGTCAGCGCACCTGCCAACAAACCCACTTCCACATACACAGGGTCGTGTATCCAATACACAGGCAAACGTCCCAACAAAATATCGCGCAGCGTGCCGCCGCCTATCCCCGAAATCACCGCGATGACCAATACACCGAACAAATCCAAATCGCGGTGACGCGCTTCCAAAGTGGTGGTGATGGCACAAATCGCAACTGCACACAGATCTAATACATAAATCAAACTCATGGGAGTGAAGACGAGGACAAATTGAAGGCGCGCATTATACGAGTGTAGTGACAGCGTTTCCCTAGAAATTTACCTAGCGAGCAAACGTCATTAAGTAAAAAAGCACGCCGTTGTCATCGCGACAACGGCGTGCTTAAAGTTACAAAGGATTACGCCAAACGAAATTTTTAATGCTTAATCGCGATTGTCGTGGCTTCTACTACAGCAGGAACAACCGCAACTGGCTCGGTTATTTCCAGCGGTACAGGCTTACGTTCTAAGGCCAGTGTTAAAACTTCTTCTATCCATTTCACTGGGTGAATGTCCAGCTTGTTTTTAATGTTGTCAGGAATCTCGGCAAGATCTTTGACGTTCTCTTGCGGAATCAAAACAATTTTGATGCCACCCCGTTGCGCCGCAATCATTTTTTCTTTCAATCCACCAATCGGCAACACTTCGCCGCGCAAGGTAATTTCGCCCGTCATCGCCACATCGGCACGCACTGGAATGCCCGTTAATGCCGAGACAATCGCAGTACACATACCTGCCCCCGCACTCGGTCCGTCTTTAGGCGTCGCACCTTCAGGCAAGTGAATATGCAAATCAGTTTTTTGGTAAAACTCAGGGTCGATGCCTAAGCGTTGCGCACGACTACGCACCACACTCAACGCTGCTTGTATCGACTCTTGCATCACGTCGCCCAACTTGCCCGTCGTAGTCGTTTTACCTTTGCCTGGCAACACCGCCGCTTCAATCGTGAGCAACTCGCCGCCCACTTCTGTCCACGCCAAACCTGTGACTTGTCCGACCTGATTATTTTTCTCCGCCACGCCATAAGAATAGCGACGCACGCCTAAGTATTTATCCAAATTGCGCGAAGTAATCGTGACTTTGCCGTCCTTAGCTTTAAATAACAAAGCCTTCACCACTTTGCGGCAAATTTTAGAAATCTCGCGCTCTAGCCCGCGCACACCTGCTTCGCGAACGTAGTAGCGCACGATGTCGCGCAAGGCACTTTCGGCGATGTGAATTTCTTCCTGTTTGAGCCCGTTATTTTTAATCGCTTTAGGCACAAGATAACGCGTCGCGATGTTGATTTTTTCGTCTTCCATATAACTGGAGACAAAAATAATTTCCATCCGATCGAGCAGCGCGTCGGGGATGTTTAGGCTGTTAGCGGTGGCGACAAACATCACGTCTGATAAGTCGTATTCGACTTCGACATAGTGATCGACAAAGCTGCTGTTTTGTTCAGGATCGAGCACTTCGAGCAAGGCAGACGAAGGATCGCCGCGCATGTCCGTGCCCATTTTGTCCACTTCATCCAGTAAAAACAGCGGATTCTTCACACCCACTTTGCTCATGTTTTGCAAAATCTTACCTGGCATCGAACCGATGTAAGTACGACGATGCCCGCGAATTTCAGATTCATCACGCACGCCGCCCAATGCCATGCGCACGAACTTACGATTGGTCGCCCGCGCGATAGATTGCCCAAGCGACGTTTTACCCACCCCTGGCGGGCCGACCAAACACAAAATCGGGGCCTTTAATTTATCGACGCGTTGTTGCACGGCGAGATATTCCATGATGCGTTCTTTAACTTTGCCCAAGCCGTAATGGTCTTCTTCCAGCACCGTTTCGGCTTGTTTTAAGTCTTCTGAAATTTTGGTTTTTTTCTTCCAGGGCAAGCCAACCAACACGTCGATAAAGTTGCGCACCACCGATGCCTCGGCTGACATGGGCGACATCAAGCGCAGTTTTTTCAGCTCAGACTCGGCTTTAGTGCGCCCTTCTTTGGACAGATGTGCGGCTTTGATTTTTTTCTCTAGCTCGTCGAGATCAGCACCGTCTTCACCCTCACCCAGTTCTTTCTGAATGGCTTTAACTTGCTCATTCAAATAGTACTCACGCTGACTCTTTTCCATCTGACGTTTAACCCGTCCACGGATGCGTTTTTCCACTTGTAAAATGTCAATTTCAGCTTCTAACAAACCCAACAAATGCTCTAGGCGTTTCGCCACGTCAATGACCTCTAACACCTCTTGTTTTTGCTCTAATTTAAGCGGTAAGTGCGCGGCGATGGTATCGGCCAAGCGACCTGCATCATCAATGCTGGCAAGCGAAGTCAGAATTTCAGGCGGTACTTTTTTATTTAATTTGACGTACTGATCAAACTGCGCAATCAGCGCGCGACGCATCGCCTCAGATTCGCTATTTGAGCCTGTTTCCGTGGCAACAATTTCAACCTCAGCATCGTAATGGCTACCCAAATCCAGCACGCGCAACAGCTTCACGCGTTGTGTGCCTTCAACCAACACTTTGACCGTGCCATCAGGCAGTTTGAGCATTTGTAAAATGTTCGCCATGCTGCCGATTTCATACATATCGTCAGTATGTGGATCGTCTTTGGCAGCGGATTTTTGTGCTACTAATATGATGCCACGACCTGCATCCATGGCGTTTTCCAAAGCCTTAATCGACTTGGTACGACCGACAAACAGCGGAATCACCATGTGCGGAAAAACCACCACATCGCGTAACGGCAATAAAGGATGTAAATTTTGTGGGCTAATACTTAGGGAGGTATCTTGAGTCGTCATGGCAAACCTCTGTTAGGAATTGAAAGGCTAAATGGGGATGGCTGAAAGTAATTCAAGCATCCCCATCATCACAAGATAAAAATTTCAGTTGTTAAATTAAGCGGCTTTGTGTGTATCGGAATAAATAATCAGCGGCTTGATTTCACCCGCTGTTTCATCCAACACCACTTTGCTGACGTTGCTCATGGAAGGCAAATCAAACATTACATCGAGCAGCGCATGTTCCAAAATCGAACGCAGACCACGCGCGCCAGCCTTACGCGCTAAGGCTTTGCGGGCGATGGCTTGCAGCACGCCAGTATGGAATTCCAACTCGACATTTTCCATCGCCAACAATTTTTGATACTGCTTAGTCAGCGCGTTTTTCGGTTGCGTCAAAATTGTCACCAGCGCAGCTTCATCTAATTCTTCTAAGGTCGCCACCACTGGTAAACGCCCTACGAACTCAGGTATCAAACCAAATTTAATCAAATCTTCGGGTTCAACATCACGCAAGGTCACCCCAGCTTTACGCTGCTCGGCACTCACAATCGTCGCACCAAAACCAATGCCGACTTTTTCCGAACGATTGCGAATAACTTTTTCTAAACCATCAAACGCACCACCGCAAATAAACAAAATGTTAGTGGTATCGACTTGCAGAAAATCAGTGTTGGGATGCTTGCGTCCACCTTGTGGGGGAATCGAAGCCTTGGTACCTTCAATCAGCTTGAGCAAGGCTTGCTGCACGCCCTCGCCTGACACGTCGCGGGTAATCGAAGGGTTATCTGACTTGCGTGAAATTTTGTCGATTTCGTCGATGTAGATAATGCCGCGCTGCGCTTTTTCAACGTTGTAATCACATGCCTGCAACAGCTTTTGGATGATGTTTTCAACGTCTTCGCCGACATAACCCGCTTCGGTCAAGGTGGTCGCATCCGCCATCACAAATGGCACATCCAACAGGCGCGCCAGCGTTTGCGCCAGCAAGGTTTTACCCGAACCGGTCGGGCCAACTAAAAGAATATTACTTTTAGATAACTCAACGCCGTCTTTATGGTCGCTTTTCAGCCGTTTGTAGTGGTTATAAACCGCCACCGACAAAATGCGCTTGGCTTTTTCTTGCCCAATCACATAGTCATCCAGCGATGCACAAATTTGTTTAGGGGTAGGCAAGTCAGATTTAGGCGCAGCGATATTTAACGCCTGCGCTTCCTCTTTCATAATGTCGTTGCACAGCGCAATACACTCGTCGCACACGAACACCGAAGGACCCGCAATGAGCTTTTTAACTTCGTGCTGGCTCTTGTTACAGAACGAGCAGTACAGCAATTTTTCGCCGCTATTGTTGTCGTTAGCCATGATAAAACCTCTTAATTTTTGCTTATCGCCACGCCGAAACGAACTTGTTGTTTTGACTTAGTTGCGTTTTTGCAAGACTTGATCAACCAAGCCATATTTAACTGCATCATCTGCGCTCAAGAAATTGTCACGATCGGTGTCGCGCTCAATTGCCTCAACGGTTTGCCCAGTATGATGCGCCAACATTTGATTGAGCTTTTGCTTCAAATACAAAATTTCACGCGCGTGAATTTCGATGTCAGAAGCCTGACCACGGAAGCCGCCCAAAGGCTGATGAATCATCACGCGTGAGTTAGGCAAACAAAAACGCTTACCATGCTCACCCGCTGTCAACAAAAATGCACCCATGCTAGCTGCCTGACCGATACACAAGGTACTCACATTGGGCTTGATGAACTGCATGGTGTCGTAAATTGCCATCCCTGCCGTGACTGAACCACCTGGTGAATTGATGTAAAAATGAATGTCTTTGTCGGCACTTTCCGACTCCAAAAACAACATTTGTGCAACGATTAAATTGGCTGAAAAATCGTTGACCTCGCCCACCAAAAACACCACGCGTTCTTTGAGCAAGCGCGAGTAAATATCATAAGCACGTTCGCCGCGACCACTGGTTTCAACCACCATTGGAATCATGCCTATATTTTGCGGTTCGAGATCGCGCAGCATGTTATGCATTCCCCATCAATTCAGCGAAGACGGCAGCTTTTTCAGTCACTTTTGCTTGGCTCATCACCCATGCCACAACATTTTCTTCCAACGCCAAGTTTTCAACTTCTTGCAAACGCTTAGGATCTGCGGCGTACCAACGCACCACTTGCTCAGGCTCGTCAAAACTTTGCGCATATTCTTGCACCAATGCTTTAACTTGTTCAGGCTTAGCTTCCAACTTATTCGCCTTAACCACTTCCGCCAAAATCAAACCCAACTTCACGCGCTTAGTCGCTTGCTCTTTGAACAACTCCAGCGGCAACTGCATTCCGCCCGCCTTCATACCGCGCTGCTCCATATCACGCAAAGTTTGCTGCATCAGGGCTTTAGATTCCCATTCCACCAAGGCTTTCGGCGCATCAAAGGTCGTTACTTTCAACAACGCTTCCATCGCCACATCTTTATTGCGCACTTTCAAACGGCGATCCAGCTCGCGTTGCAAGTTTGCTTTGATTTCGCTAACTAATTTAGTCACATCGCCACCCGCCACGCCAACCGCTTCAGCGAATGCCGCATCTAATTCTGGCAACTTAGGCGCTTCCACTTTATTCAGCGTAATCGTGAACGTTACCTGCTTACCCGCCACATCTTTGCCATGATAAGTTTCTGGGAAGGTCATATCGAACGACTTAGTCTCTCCCACTTTCATACCAATAATTGCCGCTTCAAACTCAGGCAACATACGCCCCACGCCAATTTGCACTGGGTAATCTTTCGCTTCGCCACCTTGGAAAATCTCACCGTCCAATTTGCCCGTGAAATCCACGGTCACTTTATCTTCAGACTGCGCTGCGCGATCTGCGGTAACAAATTCTGCACGTTGCTTACGCAAAGTCTCGATAGTGTTATTTACATCGGCTTCAGATAGCGCGTAACTGGTGCGCTCTAAAACTTCCGCCGCCAAACTACCCACCACAACTTCTGGATACACCTCAAAGGTCGCGCTATATTCGATTTTTTCAGCTTTCAAATCAGCCGTTTTCACATCAAATTCTGGATAGCCCGCCACTCTTAAGTTTTGCGCTTGCGCCACATCAGCAAAAGAGTTTTGCAGGGCTTCGCCCAAGGCTTCTTGATGCGCTTGTGCACCGTAGTACTGCTCAAGAACCTTAGTCGGGATTTTGCCAGGACGAAAACCTGCAAGTTTTGCAGTACGACCAATTTTTTTCAGGCGCGCAGCAACCTCACCCAAAATAGCTTGTTGAGGAATAAAAGCATTGATGCGACGTTCTAACGCGCTCACAGTTTCTACGCTGGACATGTTGGGTTCCTTGAGATTGATTGAGTTGAGATATTGAATAAGGTGCTGGTGCGAAAAGAGAGACTCGAACTCTCACGCCTTGCGGCGCTGGTACCTAAAACCAGTGCGTCTACCAATTCCGCCATTTTCGCAATACTTTCCAGCTTGGAGATGCGCATTATATCACTATCACGCTGATTGAATACCTACTACGATGCGTCCACGTTGCTTTCCAGCCAGTATTTTTGGAAAAACTTGCGGTAAATCAGCAAAATGCACCTGTTCTACTATTTTTTCTAGTTTTTTTGGATATAAATCACTCGCTAAGCGTTGCCAGATTTGTAAACGCAACGGCATTAACGTCGCTGCCGAGTCAATCCCTAGTAACTTCACCCCACGCAAAATAAACGGTAACACTGTGGTATTTAGCGACACGCCCCCAGCATTACCGAAGCTAGCGATGCAGCCGTCTTGCTGCATGGTGCGCGTCAGCCACGCCAGCGTTTCACCCCCAACAGAATCTAATGCACCCGCCCATAACGATTTTTCCAAGGGACGCGTGCCCATCACTAACTCCTGTCGCGACAAAATTTCGGCGGCTCCCAGCTCGCGTAAATAATCGTGTTCGCGGTCTTTACCCGTCAACGCCACGACGTGAAAACCGCGCTGCGCCAACATCTGTATCGCCAAACTCGCCACGCCGCCTGTCGCGCCCGTCACAATCACTTTGCCGGTATCGGGACGCAGCTCGTTTTGCTCCAAACGATGAATTGCCAATGCCGCAGTAAAACCTGCCGTACCTAACGCCATCGACTCAAACAGAGTTAAACCTTGCGGTAGTGGCACGACCCAGGAAGCTGGCACGCGCACATATTCGGCATAGCCACCATCGTGTGCCACGCCTAAATCGTAGCCTGTCACTAACACTTCATCGCCAACTGAAAAATGCGCATCTGATGAACTCGTAACCACTCCTGCTACATCTATCCCGCCCACGCAAGGCAAGCAGCGCATGACTTTTCCAGCACCCATCGCCGCCAGCGCATCTTTGTAATTTACACTGGAATAATGCGTTTCAATCACGACCTCACCCGCCGATAACTCATCCAGCGTCAGCGCGACAAATTTTCCTGCCGACTTCCCATCCACCTCAGTTATCTGAAAGGCAGTAATTTTTTTACTAAGACTCATCATGACTCTCTTCCCAAATAAAAAACGGCATACTCATTCAAGACGCAGATTCAACCAATACACTATACGATTTTAGGTTCGTATGAATCGCGGAAATCACCTAGCGTTACGCAGCCAAGATTTTCATCTGACTCGCGCTATATAATGCCCGCCCTTTTCGCATCGCGTTTCCTCATGCTGTTTTCCTCCCAACACGCCAGCCCCCGTTATAGCAATCTCAATGGCTCATCCGACGCACTGGCGTTGGCGCAATTAGCTTCACAAAAATCACCATTGGTGGTGATTGCCGCAAACGCGCTCGAAGCGCAACGCCTGATGGAGGAAATTCCATTTTTTGCGCCGACGTTGCGGGTGCATTTATTGCCAGATTGGGAAACCCTGCCTTACGATAATTTTTCACCGCATCAAGATTTAATTTCGGAACGCTTGGCAACATTGCATCACATCCGCAGCCAAAATTGCGACATCGTCATCGTGCCAATTACCACCGCGCTGTACCCACTGCCCCCCGTTGAACATCTTGCCGCTTATACGTTTTTTCTCAAGCGCAAAGAAAAATTGAACATCGTGCAACTGCGTGAGCAACTCACCATCGCGGGCTATAACCACGTTCAACAAGTGCTCACGCCTGGCGAGTATTGCGTGCGCGGCGGCATCATAGATTTGTTCGCGATGGGCAGTGTATTACCGTATCGCATCGACTTGTTCGACGACGAAATCGAGACCATCGCCACCTTCGATGTGGATACGCAACGCACCTTGTATCCCGTACCAGAAATCCGTTTATTGCCCGCGCGCGAATTTCCGCTGGACGAAAAAGGTCAGGCAACTTTTCGGCAAAATTTTCGCGAACGATTTGAAGGCGACCCAGCGCGTTCGCGCATTTACAAAGATGTGAGCAAAGGCATCGCGCCCAGCGGCATTGAATATTATTTGCCGCTGTTTTTTGAAAAAACCGCGACGCTGTTCGACTATTTGCCCAAACATGCCACGCTGTGTTTGCACCAAAACGTCGATGAGGCGATTGCGCAATTCGGCAAAGATGCCGCGTCGCGTTACAACTTATTGCGCGGCGATCCGCAACGCCCGCTGCTGGAAACCAAAGAATTGTTTTTGGATGCGGAACAATTTTTTATTCGCGTAAAAGAATTTGCGCGCTTAGATATTGTTGCCAGCAAACAAAATACCACTCGCCCTGAGCAGGTCACAGAGCGAACTAATGAACAAACTGACTCACCAAGAAATCTCACCCCATGCCCCACCGCCCTACTGCCCAATATCGCAGTTGATCGTCGCGCAGAAAACCCTTTACAGGCGTTTCAAAACTTCCTGCAAGACTATGACGGACGCGTATTGCTGCTGGCTGATAGTCTGGGTCGTCGCGAGATTATGTCGGGCTATTTGCAGGAATACGGCATCAAGCCCGTGCTGTGCGAAAACTACGCGGCATTTCTCGCAAGCAGCGAAAAATTCATGCTTGCCACCGCGCTGCTGCAAAACGGTTTTGCCTTACCCGATAATCATCTCGCGCTGGTTACCGAGAGCGAACTGTATGCGGCGCAAGCGCGCAGTCGTTCAGTACGCGCGGCGAAGAAAAGCAATATCGAAAACCTGTTGCGCGATTTGTCCGAGCTCAAAGTCGGCGACCCAGTAGTGCATGAACAGCACGGCATCGCGCGTTATCAAGGCTTGGTGAACCTCGATTTAGGCGAGGGCGAAAACGAATTTTTATTGTTGGAATACGCTGGCAACGACAAGCTCTACGTGCCCGTTGCACAACTGCATGTCATCAGCCGTTATAGCGGCGGCGCGGCAGAATCTGCGCCCTTGCATAAGCTCGGCAATGGCGCGTGGGACAAGGCGAAACGCCGCGCCATGCAACAGGTGCGCGACACCGCCGCCGAGCTACTCAACATTTATGCGCAACGTGCCACGCGTAAAGGTCACGCCTTCAAATTGACGCATCACGATTACGACGCGTTCGCGGCAGGTTTCGGCTTTGAAGAAACGCCCGACCAAGCCGCCGCGATTGAAGCAGTGCTCGCTGATTTACAATCGGGCAAGCCGATGGACAGATTGATTTGCGGCGACGTGGGTTTCGGCAAAACCGAAGTCGCGTTGCGCGCCGCCTTCGTCGCGGTGATGGACGGCAAGCAAGTCGCGGTGCTGGTTCCCACCACTTTGCTCGCCGAACAACATTTTCAAAATTTCTCTACGCGCTTCGCCGATTTGCCGATTAAAGTCGCCGAATTATCGCGTTTCCGCTCGGCAAAACAAGTCACGCAATCACTCAAAGAATTGGCGGAAGGCAAGCTCGACATCATCATCGGCACGCACAAACTTATCCAAAAAGATGTGAAGTTTCACAACTTAGGTTTGGTCATCATGGATGAGGAACACCGCTTCGGCGTGCAACAAAAAGAACGCCTGAAAGCCTTGCGCGCCGAGGTTGATGTGTTGACGCTGACCGCCACGCCTATCCCTAGAACACTGGCGATGTCGCTAGAAGGATTGCGCGATTTTTCGGTAATTGCCACCGCGCCGCAACGTCGTTTGTCGATTAAAACTTTCGTCAGTAATAACAGCCAAGGCATTATTCGCGAAGCCGTATTGCGAGAACTCAAACGCGGCGGGCAAGTTTATTTTCTGCATAACGAAGTCGATACCATCGCCAACCAACTGGAAAAACTGGAAGCCTTATTGCCCGAAGCACGCATCCGTGTCGCGCATGGACAAATGGGCGAACGCGATTTGGAAGCGGTGATGCGCGACTTCCATCATCAGCGTTTTAACGTGTTGCTGTGCACCACGATTATCGAAACTGGCATCGACGTGCCGACCGCCAACACCATCATTATGAATCGCGCCGATCGCTTCGGTTTGGCGCAGCTCCATCAGTTGCGCGGTCGGGTCGGACGCTCGCATCATCAGGCGTATGCCTACTTGTTGGTAGATAGTTTGGAAGGCTTAACCGCGCAAGCCAAAAAGCGTTTGGAAGCGATTCAAGCGATGGAACAATTAGGCAGCGGCTTCTATCTCGCCATGCACGATTTGGAAATCAGGGGAGCTGGCGAAGTGTTGGGCGAGTCGCAAAGTGGCGAAATGCAGGAGATTGGTTTTTCGCTCTACAACGATATGCTGAACGCCGCAATTGCCTCGCTGCGTCAAGGTCACGAACCCGACATGGCGCATCCGCTGGGGGTCACCACTGAAATCAATTTACACGCGCCAGCACTCCTGCCCAGCGATTATTGCGGCGACATTCATCAGCGTTTAGTCATCTACAAACGCTTGGCAAGTTGCAGCACGCAACAAGATTTGGATGAGATGCACCAAGAGTTAATCGACCGCTTCGGCCTGCTCCCCGAACCCGCACAAACCCTGCTCGACAGCCATCGTTTGCGCATCCTCGCTAAACCCTTAGGCATCAGTAAAGTGGACGCATCGAGTGAAGCAATCAGCATTCAGTTCGTGCCAAATCCGCCGATCGACCCAATGAAAATCATCACCCTAATCCAGAGCAAACGGCATATCAAAATGAGCGGTCAAGACAAGTTGCGGATTGAAATAAAACATGAAGAATTACCGCCGCGCGTGGTGGCAATCAAACAATTTTTTTACGAATTAAATTAGTTCCTAAGGAGCAAAAATGAGCACACCTCAACATTGGGAAATCCAAGCTGACTTTAAGGAATACATGTCGGCGGTCAATCCTGCCATGCCAAAAATTGCGGTAGATGTTTTGCCTAGCAACCTGCATCACAGTGGCGCGACGCGCCTTATTCCATTTGATTTATCGGCTACCTTGCAAACCCAATATGCCGCGACTACGCCGAATTTATATGCAGGTTATTTACGCGTTTTGGCGGGGGAACAATTTCCCACAGAGTTTGTCGCCGCCTCACAAATGTTTTTTGTCATTAGCGGTGCGGGTGCGACGCAAATGGCATTAGGCGAAATTAACTGGCGCACGGGCGATTTGTTTACCTTGCCCACCGTGCCGCGTGCGCTGCATCGCGCCACGGAAGACAGCGTGTTGTTTTGGGTAAACGACGCACCGCTGCTGAATTATTTAGGTGTCACACCGAATGCTCAACGCTTTGCACCGGTGCTTTACACGCAAGCGCGCATCACTGCCGAGCTGAACAAAGTGCGCGCCATGGGCGAGAACCGTAATCGCGTTGGCGTGTTGCTATCTAATCCGCACTTCCCAACCACTATGACTCTTACCCACACCTTGTGGTCGCTGTACAACATTTTGCCTCGTGGCGTGGTGCAAAAAGCGCATCGCCACAACTCGGTGGCGATTGATCATTGTGTCTCGGCTGGCGCAAATACCTACACCTTAATCGGCAAAGAAGTTGATGCCGACGGCAACATCATCAACCCGATTAAAGCTATGTGGAATAAAGGCGCGACCTTCATCACCCCGCCTGGTTGGTGGCACTCGCATCACAACGATTCAGATGTTGATGCGATTGTTTTACCGATACAAGATGCGGGCTTAATTATGAATATGCAGGTGCTCGATTTTCAGTTGGTAAAATAAGTCAAGGTAATAAAGCCGAGTACAAAATGGGCTTTATTAAAGGAGTGCGAGAGCACAGATAAACACACGATTATCGCCCCTTGAAAAACAAAAAAACCTTTTAAGTCATCCTGTAATGACAGGCTTAAAAGGTTTTCAACTCACTTAATGTCAAGCTAAATAAGGTGCGCAAGATATAAGTAAAAGATCTTTGCATCTATTGGTGTTGGTGCCCGAAACCGGAATCGAACCGGTACGCCAGTTTTACCTAAGCGACGGATTTTAAGTCCGTTGTGTCTACCAATTTCACCACTCGGGCGAGTGTTTTTGCAGAACCGATGAGGCTCTTGTTGTAATATGTTTTGTCACTGTTGACAGTCAAAACAACGGCGCGAATTCTAGCACAGACTAAGAAGTTCTCTCAACAAAATCCGCATAAAGTTGCTGCGAAGATTTATCCCAAATAGGCCGTCAATACTTTTTCATTTTGACTCAGCTCAGCGGGCGTACCTGCTAGCGCGATTTGTCCGTGCTCCATCACATATGCGTAGTCCGCGACAACGAGCGCGCGTTTGGCAAACTGCTCGACCAACAACAACGTGATACCTGCTTGTTTGAGTTGCGCGATGATATTGAATACTTCTTGCACAATGACGGGGGCAAGCCCCATCGACGGTTCGTCGAGCAAGATAATTTTGGGGTTCGCCATCAGAGCGCGCGCAATGGCTAACATTTGTTGCTCGCCGCCCGATAGCGTGCCAGCCAATTGTCCGCGTCGTTCGTGTAAGCGCGGAAACAGTGCATATACCTTGTCCAAGCCTGCTTGCGCCTCGCGGCGAAAGCCAAAAAAATGGGGCAAACGCGTGTATGCACCAAGCAATAAATTATCTTCTACCGAGAGTGGCGCAAACACTTTGCGCCCTTCGGGTGAGTGTGCTAGACCGACCCTAGCAATGCTCGCAGCACCCTGCCCGTGCACCTCTTTACCGTCTAGTCTTACACTGCCTTGCGCGACTTTTACCATCCCAGATATGGCGCGCATGGTGGTGGTTTTGCCCGCGCCATTTGCCCCGATTAACGCGACCACCGCGCCCGCTTTGACCTGTAGCGATACGCCATTGAGCACTTCACTCGCGCCATAGCCTGCGTGTAAATTTTCTACGATTAACATGCAGGTAACTCCTTTCCTGATAGCGGCTCAGCAAACTCTTCTTGCACCACGCCCAAATAAGCTTTAATCACTTTTGAATCACGCTTAACGTACTCAGGCGAGCCTTCGGCAATAATTTTTCCGCCATCCAAAACAGTGACCACATCGCATAACTCACTTACCACATCCATGTGGTGCTCGATCAAAACAATCGTAATCCCGCGCGCCTGTATGGTTCTAATTAGAACAATTAGCGTTTGTACATCAGGCTTGGCAAGCCCTGCTGCGGGTTCGTCGAGAATCAATAGCGCAGGCTTACGCGCCAAGGCGCGGGCAATTTCTAAGCGGCGTTGTGCGCCGTAGGTTAAATCTTTGGCGAGACTACGCGCCTCATCTTGCAGCCCGACCAGTGCTAAAAAAGCCATCGCCTCAGCTTGTGCCACACGCTCATCTGCCGCCGCCAAACCCAATAACAGCAAGCCTAATGGGGTACGGTACACATCCTTTAGCGCGACCATCACGTTGTCTATTGCGGACAATTCACCGAACAGTTGTAAGTTTTGAAAAGTGCGCGCCACCCCAGCATGCGACACTTTGAGCAAGCTGCCCATAGGCAACGCTACGCCTTGCAACAACATCTCCCCGCCGGTCGGCGCGTACAAACCAGAGACAACATTCACCAAGGTGCTTTTTCCTGAGCCATTCGGACCAATTAAGCCATGCACTTGCCCAGTGCGTACTGTGAGTGAAATATCGTCCACGGCTTTCACGCCACCAAAATAACGGCGCAAATTTTTTAATTCGAGCAACGGTTTTGCATCACTTACTGGTTGGCTCAACACCGCATCCAGGCGGGCAGCAGGCTCAATGCGCGCAGGTACGATACCTAAGCTACGCACTAAAAATTTCGCGACAAACCCCATCACACCATCGGGTAGCCCCACCACCACCGAGAACAACATCAAGGCAAAAATCGCCTTACGCCAGTTTTCGGTGTTCTCCACCAGCAAACCACCAATCACTAACAAACCCATGGCAAAAATAGGTGCAAGGCTTTGAAAAATTTGCTGGGTTTTGTGACGATAAGCCCGCGCACCCGCAATAACAGCAATCAGCAATCCAGCTGCTGCAATCATTTCAAACAGCAAGCGATTGGATAATAAATTCGGTAGTAATACGATTAAACACGCGCCAAAAAATGCGCCCCACAAACTCTTGCGTCCACCTAACACCACGCCTAACAACAAAATCACCATCAGCTCATAAGTAAAACTTTGCGGCTGCAAATACTGAAAATTAAAAGCGTACAGTCCACCCGCCAAGCCGCCCAAAGCAGAGCCAAAGGCAAAGCCTGCAACCTTATGACAATAAGTGCCGACACCCATTGCATCACACGCAATCGGGCTGTCGCGTAAGGCTTCAAATGCCCGTCCCCATTGCGATGCCAGCAGATTACGCATCACCCACCACACCAAGCCTAGCAACACTAAACACAGCCAATAAAAACCGTGCGCAGTTAAGTTCGCACCGAACAAAGGCGGACGCGCTAAAGACAAACCTTGCGCTCCGCCCGTCAAGGCTTCCCACTCATTGAGCACCGTGGTCGTTAATGCCGAAAAACTCAAAGTTGCCAAAGCGAATTGAGGCCCTGCAAGACGTAAAGCAGGCAATGCTAACAGCCCGCCAAACAGCAGCCCCACCAGCACACTCATCGCCAGCGCACCCGCCATGCCCCAGCCCAACAACGTGACGCACAATCCAGCGGCATATGCGCCCAAGCCTAAAAATGCTGCATGCCCTAAATTGACTTGCCCCAAATAACCGACCGAAACATCTAAACCAATCAGCAAAATGCCGTAAATCGCCAGCAAAGTGAGCAAGCCTAAAGCGTAAGCATTACTCACCCACAGCGGCACGACAGCCAATAACAACCAGGCAAAAATCTCCGCGCCACGCAACCATAAAAACCGTTTCAACATGCTGAGCTTCCTTTAGACCTTAACAATAGCGGCTTTACCGAACACGCCATTAGGGCGCAACGCCAAAGCCAATATCAACAAAATAAGCCCAGGGGCTTCGCGCCAACCGCTGCCCACATAAAAGCTGGTGAGACTTTCTAGCGCGCCTAAAAAAATACCAATAAGCACCACACCGAATCCTGAATCCAAGCCCGCCACGACCGCCACCGCGAAGGCTTTTAGAATGAGTGCCGAAGCCATGGTCGGGCCGACCGTGGTGATGGGCGCAATTAAAATGCCTGCCATTGCCGCCACCATGCCCGATAAGCCATACGACAACATGATGGTGCGCGTTGCAGAAATCCCCATCAGTTCAGCGGCATCGCGATCTGCCGAGACCGCTTCAAATGCCTTTCCTAACAAGGTTTTGCGCTTGAATAGTTCAACTAAGCCCATTACCGCAAACACCCCGATTGCCACCGATATTTCCAGCGGTGTGATGTTGATGCCGAATACATGTAAAGCATCCGCCGAGATAGG
Source organism: Gallionella sp. (assembly GCA_036171175.1). Taxonomy (GTDB): domain Bacteria; phylum Pseudomonadota; class Gammaproteobacteria; order Burkholderiales; family Gallionellaceae; genus Gallionella. The sequence goes on along the minus strand of JAVHQO010000270.1, from coordinate 6,829 downwards.
CGTAGGAAAAGGGCGGTCATCGCGCCCCCAAATATTTTCTGCTGCCGAGAAGCCCAACAAGCCCAAAATAATGCTGAGTAAAATCCACCCTTCACTTTTTTGCTGCAACGCCAAACGTACCGCTGCGCGTTCGACGACTAAACCCAACGCCGCACCAAACAACAAGCCGCCGATGATCATCAACCAATAAGGCGCGCCAAAATTCAACAACGTCAGACTAAAAAAAGCCGACAACATCACCAACTCGCCCTGTCCAAAGTTGATGCTTTTGCTGGTGGCATACGTCAGTTGAAAACCATAAGCGATAAGCGCGTAAACCAAGCCCATCAAGGCTCCGCTCACCACCATCTGGGCAATAATTTGAGTATTCATAAAAATAAAATAAAACGGGCAACTGTGAAAAGTTGCCCGTTTTTTTGAGGTAAATAAATTATTTTGTAGCGTTTTTAATCAGGCGCGCGCGATCTGCTTGATTCGCGAATACCACATGACCATCGCTAATCATGCCCATCACCGTGTCGCTGCGACGGAACGCTTCATGCGTTTCCACATTGGCTGGATCCCACTTGCTAAAAGGATGTTGCCAAGTCGTAATCACACCCTGCACAGGCTTTTTCAAATCTTCCAAAGCGAGCTTAATTTTGCCCGTATTTCCACTTTGTGCTTGCTCCACGGCTGCGGCAAAAATATACACCGCGTCATATCCTTGCGCGGCTGACACAGGCGACGGAATGCGCGTCACGTTGTAGGCCTTGTGGTAGCCCTCGATAAAACTTTTGGTGCGTGGCGTAATCGCTTCTTCGATAAAAGTTTGCGGCATTAAAGCGCCATCGCCATTTTTGCCAGCGTTGTCGATATAGTTAGACATCGACAACGTCCAACCGCCAACCAAGGGGATTTTCATAGCATTTTTTGCCATGCCATTTGACACGGCTGCCAGCTCAGGACCAATCCCCCAAATCAGAATCGCTTGCGCCCCGCCCGCCTTAGCTCGCAACAGTTGCGCGGTCATATCTTTATCACCGATATTAAATTTTTCGGTGGCGACCACTTCTATTTTATTACCTTGTTTTTTGATTTGAGTAAGTAAATCGTCCCGCCCAGACACGCCGTAGTTAGTGGCATCGTGCAAAATTGCCACCTTGTTAAATTTTTGATTGATTGCGTGCTCCACCACCATCGCCGACTGAATACCGTCGTGCGCGGCAAAACGGAAAATCGACAAATCTTTTACGCCTGCTTTACTCCATTGCGTCATCGAAGCCGAACCTGCTGCGGGCGTAATAATTTTAGTAATGCCTTTTTCTTGCAAATGCTTGTCACCCGACAACGCAATGCCCGTATTCACGGTGCCGATGACACCCGATAAATCGTCCATAGAAGCTAGTTCTTGAGCAATTAACGCGCCGCGTTCATTTTTGCCTTCATCATCGCGCTCGATGATTTCGATTTTCATCTTCTTGCTACCAACCTTAATGCCACCCGCCAGATTGATTTCACTGATTGCCAATTTTGCACCGTCGCGCATCGACGTACCCATAGGCGCAGAACCACCACTAAAAGGCCCTGTTAAAGCGATTTTAACGACATCCGCAGCCAACGCAGTCTGCGCAAAAGCCCCTAACAGCAAACTAGCAAGTAACATTTTTTTCATGTGCAAGATCTCCAATAAAAGGTGATGAGGTCAATACCCGCATAATAGCCAAACTGCGGGCTGCACAGCCTAACCGAATCTGCTGCGCGCCAAAAACTTTATTCATAGCACGCTTAAAACGCTGCGCAATCCCTGCTAAGCTGTGCCCATTTTTCTCTTCTAACCCATCCGCCATGAAAAACTCAGTCAGCGTATTTCGTCTTGATTACACTCCGCCCGCCTACCTTGTAGATAACGTTGAAATTGCCTTTGATTTAGATGCCGCAACAACCTTAGTTAGTACGCGCAGCGTGCTACGCCGCAATCCTTTAAGCGGCGACAGCACGTTGCAATTGCTCGGCGAGCAACTCGAATTAGTCTCACTGCGCATGAATGGCGCACTATTAACAGCAAACCAAGACTACCTTCTAGATGTCGCGCAACTACGCATTCTCAACGCGCCGACTAACGTCACCTTAGAAATCGTCACGCGCATTCATCCCGCAAAAAATACTTCCTTGATGGGCGTTTATGTATCGAACGGAAATTTTTTCAGCCAATGCGAGGCGCAAGGATTTCGCAAGATTACTTACTTCCCCGATCGTCCCGATGTGATGGCGAAATACACCGTGATGTTGCGCGCCGATAAAACCAAATACCCAGTGTTATTAAGCAATGGCAACCTGATAGAAAAAGGCGATTTAGGTGATGGTCGACATTACGCGCTGTGGCAAGATCCATTCAAAAAACCCTCGTATTTATTCGCTTTAGTTGCGGGAAATCTAGTCTGCCAAGAAGAAAAATATACCTTAGCTTCAGGGCGCAAAGTGCTGCTGCAAGTGTGGGTAGAGCCCGGTAATTTGGACAAGACTGCGCACGCCATGACCTCGCTGAAAAACAGTATCGCGTGGGATGAACAACGCTTTGGCTTAGAGCTGGATTTGGAACGATTTATGATTGTCGCGGTAAATGATTTCAATATGGGCGCGATGGAAAATAAAGGCCTGAATATTTTCAACACCAAATATGTGTTGGCGAATCCGCGCATCGCCACCGATGCCGATTTCGACGGCATCGAATCGGTGATTGGCCATGAGTATTTCCATAATTGGACAGGCAACCGCGTGACTTGTCGCGACTGGTTTCAGCTTTCCTTGAAAGAAGGGCTGACGGTGTTCCGCGATCAAGAATTTTCGGCGGATATGGTCGGCTCTGAAACGGGTCGCGCGGTAAAACGTATCGAGGATGTGCGCGCTTTACGGCAGGTGCAATTTTCAGAAGATAGCGGACCGATGGCGCATCCAGTGCGCCCCGATAGTTACGAAGCTATCGACAATTTTTACACCGCCACCATCTATGAAAAAGGCGCGGAAGTAGTGCGTATGTATCAAACCTTATTGGGCCGCGACGGCTTTCGTCGCGGCATGGATTTGTACTTCGCACGCCATGACGGACAAGCGGTGACCTGCGATGATTTTCGCACCGCGATGAGCGATGCTAATGCTCGTGATTTAACTCAATTTGAACGCTGGTACATCCTCGCGGGCACGCCGCGTGTGCAAGTCAAAACGCAGTACGACAGCACGGCGAAAACTTATACCGTGACGCTCACACAAAGTCTGTCCGATAAAAAAAATCAGCCTTTGCATATTCCCTTCGCAATCGGTTTGTTGAATGACGATGGGCACGACATAGACTTGTATTTGGCAGATATTTTGCAGCCGCAAAAAACCTGTATTTTGGAATTAACGCTTGCGACGCAGAGCTTCGTTTTTACTCAAGTCCAGCAGTCGCCGACTCCTTCCTTATTGCGCAATTTTTCCGCGCCTGTCATCGTTGAATACGACTACAGCGATGCCGAATTACTGCATTTATTCGCGCACGACAGCGACGCATTTAACCGCTGGGAAGCGGGACAACGCTTGATGTTGGCGCGTTTAGAAAATTTAATCACACGCGTGCAAACTGGCAAAAAATTAGACTTAGATACGCCCTTCATCAACGCGCTACGCAGCACGCTAATAGATGCAAAACTCGCCCCCGCATTGCGTGAATTGATGTTGAGTTTGCCCACTGAAAACGTGTTGGCGGAACGCAGCAAAGTCATAGCACCGCACGCCATTCACAGCGCGCGACAATTCATGCGATGCAATGTGGCGCACGCACTAAAAGCTGAATTGACTGCCGTCTATCAAGCCTGTGTCAGCCGCAAAAAATACAGTCCAGACGCGCAATCAGCGGGCAAACGCGCGCTGAAAAATTTGTGCTTAAGTTATCTGTTGGAAGAGCATGACGAGCGCGCTGTGCAACTCGCACTCGCGCAAGAAAAATCCGCCAATAATATGAGCGATAGACTATCCGCGCTCACCGCCTTACTGCAACGCGATATGAACACGCCCGCGCTGCAACGCTTTTACGACGAATTTAACGAGGAAGCCTTAGTGGTGGATAAATGGTTCGCGCTGCAAGCTAGCTCCCGTCACAGCGATGTAAAAGCGATACGCAAACTGATGCAGCACCCCGCCTTTACGCTGAATAATCCGAATCGCGCGCGCAGTTTAATTTTTAGTTTTTGCAACGCCAACCCCGCGCAATTTCACGCAGCGGATGGTAGCGGCTACGCGTTCTGGGCGGAACAAGTTATCGCGCTCAATGCCATCAACCCACAAGTCGCCGCACGCCTTGCACGCAGCTTGGATCACTGGAAAAAATATCAAACTGTGTTGAGCGAGCAAATGCAAGCAGCCTTACAACGCGTGGCAAAAGAAAAATCACTTTCCAAAGACGTGCGCGAGTTGATCAATAAAGCACTGACTTGAATCATTACGTGCAACGCTCTAAAAAATCGCCCTAACTTAAACTGTAGGGCGTTTTTTTACTTGACCGTTATACTCAGTTTTTTGCCTCCCTCCTTTCCGTATGCTCAAGCTGCAACAACTCACTTTCCTGAATCGCTATGCGCAACTGGGTAACGATTTTTCTAGCGCGGTTTATCCCACCCCGCTGCCCGCACCTTACTTGCTTAGCTTTAACCCCGACGCGGCACGTCTGTTAGATTTAGACCCCAGCGCGGCACTGCGTCCCGACTTCGCCGAACACTTTTGCGGCAATCGCATTCCGCCCAACGCCAGTCCTTTAGCAATGTTGTATGCAGGGCATCAGTTCGGACACTTCGTCTCGCAACTGGGTGATGGACGCGCAATTTTATTGGGCGAAATTTGCAACACGGCAGGACAACATTGGGAAGTGCAACTCAAAGGCGCGGGCGCAACCCCGTATTCACGACGCGGCGATGGACGTGCCGTGTTGCGCTCATCGATACGCGAATACTTATGCTCGGAAGCCATGCACGCGCTGGGCATCCCCACTAGCCGCGCCTTATGCATCGTGGGCAGCGACGAAATCGTCTATCGCGAATCAGCCGAGACCGCTGCCGTACTCACACGCTTAGCACCCTCGCATGTGCGCTTCGGTTCATTTGAAGTTTTTTTTCATCGTGGTCAATTTGCACACGTCCAAACCCTAGCCGATTTTGTGATTGAGCATCACTATGCCGAATTTGCCCAAGCAGCCGATAAATACACTTTATTTTTGCGCGAAATCACGCGCCGCACCGCCGAGCTGATGGCGCATTGGCAAGCGGTGGGCTTTTGCCACGGCGTGATGAACACCGACAATATGTCTATACTGGGCTTGACGCTGGACTACGGTCCGTTTGGTTTTATGGAAAGTTTTAATGCCGGCTACATCTGCAACCACTCCGATCCTCAAGGTCGCTACGCCTACAACCAGCAGCCGCAGATTGGACTATGGAATTTATCCGCGCTGGCGCACGCTTTATCTAAGCTGATAGATGAGGCACAGCGCGATCAAATTTTAGAAAGTTATGCTCCGCTTTATTACGAAAAATATGCGGCGTTAATGGGCGCGAAATTAGGGCTAAAAACCCCGTCGATAGCAGACTTACCAGTCATCACAACTTGGCTAGAACTATTGCAAAATAGCCAGCTCGATTACACCAACACCTTCCGCAGTTTGAGCAATTTTTCAATAACCTCCAACGCTGATAAACACTGGCTGCGCAATCAATTTATCGACCGCGCAGCATTCGATGAATGGGCGGCAAATTATCGTGCGCGGCTGCAAGCTGAAGTGAGCTTAGACAGCGAGCGAAAAGTGCGCATGGATGCTGTCAATCCAAAATACATTTTGCGCAATTACCTCGCGCAAATTGCCATCGAAGCGGCCTGCAATCAGCGCGATTTTTCCGAAGTGAATCGCCTATTAGGCTTGCTTAGCAAGCCGTTTGACGAGCTGCCGGAAATGCAAAGCTACGCCGCGCCGCCACCCGAATCGGCGCGGCATATCGTAGTAAGTTGCTCGTCTTAAATCCTTATCTTGCCAACTTTATTCAGCTCAAAAAACCATGCAAAAACTTATCTCATCAATCGCTACCCTCGCCCTCACCGTCTGGCTGGGCGGCTTACTCGCAATCGGCTACCTCGCTGTACCCGTGCTATTCCACAGCCTGCCTGACAAACAATTAGCGGGGCAACTCGCGGGCGCAATGTTCAACCCACTAGGCTACGTCGGGCTCGTTTGCGGCGTAATTTTATTGCTGGAAAAACGCTACACGCAAACAGCGCAACAGCATTTTTGGCGCAACAAAAGCGTGTGGATAATCGCGGCAATGCTGGGCTTGAGCTTGATCATTCAATGCGGCCTATCACCCGTCATGGCACAGCTAAAACTGCAAGCGCAACCGCTAGACGTGATGCACAGCAGCGATGCCGCGCAGTTCAAAATGCTGCACGGTTTATCGAGTATTGTGTATTTGCTGGAAAGTATATTGGGAGTGATTTTGTTGCTTAGAAAAAGCCAAAATGCGGGCTAAAAATACCGTCCACAAAATCAATAGGCCTCGGAATCATTATCATCCGAGGCCTATCTAGTTGTGTTGTATGACAAGGCTCAACAGCCCCGGCTTACGGTTTTTTAGGCCGCCAAAGCGTAGTTTTCATCGTTTGCATTTACATGCTTGCTTCATTTACGTCGATCGCCTGACGTGTCGCCCCAAAACCTATCTGCTCACTGTCGAAGCCATGTCATCCCCATCATAAATACGCAAATAAACTGTGTACTTATGGTGGAGATGGGCGGGATTGAACCGCCGTCCAACAAGCCCTTAATGAATCA
>JAVHQO010000269.1:0-5447 GCA_036171175.1 Gallionella sp. | reverse complement strand
GACGATGCGCGTGTGTGCGTGAGTTTTGCGGATTGGCAAGTGCGGCGTTATCAGGGCGCAGTGTATGCGCAGCCCACCTTGCCTGATTGCGTTGCATCTTTGAGTTTGCCTTGGCAAAACGAGGCGGCAGTTTTCTGGTCGCCGCTCAATACGCAGCTGCATTTTTTAGTCACGCACGGACACGGCATTAGCCTCGCCAAACTTGCGCGTGCGCCCGTCACCTTAAGGCTGCGGCAAGGCGGTGAAACTTTGCGTCCTGCGGCGAAATCAGCAACGCGCACGCTGAAAAATTTGCTGCAAGAGCAGGGTGTTCCCCCCTGGCTGCGCGCCCGTTTGCCGCTGTTGTATTGCGGCGAAGAGTTAGTCTGTGTGGCGGGTTTAATCGCCGCTGATTTTCAGGCTAATGCAGAGGAGGCTGGCGTGGAAATTGAGTGGCGATGATTGCTCAGTTTGGCATCGTGTAAATAAAAAAGCCGCACTAAATAGTGCGGCTTTTTTATTTACAACGGCAGCTTATGCGGCGGGATGTTGCGTTTCGATTTGCTCTAATTTATCTGCTTCCACATAGACTTCGTGTTTGCGTTCACGGCGACGTGGTGCATAGCTAGGGGCATTGTTATTAAAAGGTTTAGCCGCTTTAGCAGGATTGGTTTCAATCTGCGTCAAGTTTGCCACGACCTCAACCACGGCTGGTGTAATCACGGTTGGCATTGCGACGTATTCGCTAGGACGAACCATATCCGCTGGCATCGCAACATATTCAGTTGGTGCTGGGAAGGTTGCGACAGCCAGCGTGGCGGTGTTTTCACCTAACACATCACGACGTTCACGTTCACGACGACCACCGCGACGACCACGACGACGCGCGCCTTCACGCGCTGCGGTTTCTTCGCTGCTGACTTCGGCTAACACTGGCGTGGTAAAAGTCGCGGTGACAATCTCAACCTTTTCTTGGCGAGGTGGACGAGGTGCTTTAGGCGGACGTGGTTCGCGCGGCTCTTTCACTACTTTTGCTTCGCGCACTTCGGCCGCTTTGGCAGGGTTTTGTATTGGCTTATTACGTTCGCGACGGGCATTGTTTTGCTCTGCGCGCTCAGCGTTTTTCTCACCTTTTTCCGCGCCCTGTTGTCCACTTTGTTGACCGCGCTCGCGACGTTTGTTGTGGTCGCCACGGTCATTGCGTTCCGCACGTTCTGGACGCGCATTGCCACGCGGTTTGTCGCCACTAGGTTTCGCTTTTACCACGGCTTTTTCAGGTTGATTAAACCACGCCACAATTTTGCTAAACAACGAGGCTTTCGCTTCTACCGCCTTGATGGGTGCGGGTTGCGCAGGGGTGATGCTCTTCACTGCCGCTTGCGCACGCGTGGCTTTTTGTTGCGCTTGGGCAACGTTGGCTTGCACGGTTTCGACAGGTTTTTCGACCAACTTGTAACTCGCCACCGCATCGCCTATCACGTCATCATGCTTGACGCGATTGATGGTGTAATTAGGTGTTTCGATATGCGGATTCGGAATCAAAGTAATGCCGACTTTTAGGCGTGATTCGATGCGATGAATATCGCTGCGTTTTTCGTTCAATAAGAAAGTCGCTACATTCACAGGGACTTGCACTTGCAAGGCGGAAACGCTGCCTTTCATGGCTTCTTCTTGCAAGATGCGCAAAATGTGCAATGCGGACGATTCTGTGCCGCGAATATGGCCGATGCCGCTGCAACGCGGACACGCCATGTAGTTACTTTCGCTCAAGCTCGGTTGCAAGCGTTGACGCGATAATTCGAGCAAACCAAAGCGTGAAATTTTAGCGGTTTGCACACGCGCACGGTCGTAACGCAAAGAATCACGCAAACGATTTTCTACATCGCGTTGATTTTTGCTCGACTCCATGTCGATAAAGTCGATGACAATCAAGCCGCCCAAATCACGCAAACGCATCTGACGCGCGATTTCTTCAGCGGCTTCCAGGTTGGTGTTGTAAGCGGTGTGTTCGATGTCCGCGCCTTTAGTCGCGCGCGCCGAGTTAATGTCGATGGCGGTCAACGCTTCGGTATGGTCGATTACGATTGCGCCGCCTGATGGCAAACGTACTTCACGCGCATGAGCGGATTCGATTTGATGTTCAATTTGGAAGCGTGAAAACAACGGCACATCATCTTGATAGAGCTTGATGCGGTCAACATTGTCAGGCATCACGGTGCTCATAAATGCCAAGGCTTGTTGATAGACTTCTTCGGTATCAATTAATACTTCACCGACTTCAGGATTGAAATAATCGCGAATCGCACGCACCACCAAACTGCTTTCCAAATAAATCAGTGCGGGGGCTTTTTCAGTTTTTGCAGCACTGTCAATCGCATCCCACAACTGTGTTAGGTAGTTCAAATCCCATTGCAATTCTTCTTGGCTGCGACCGATACCGGCTGTGCGCGCAATAATGCTCATACCATTTGGCACTTCAACGTGTGATAACACTTCGCGTAATTCGTTGCGTTCTTCACCTTCGATGCGACGCGATACGCCGCCGCCGTTAGGATTATTCGGCATCAATACGATGTAACGTCCCGCCAAACTGACGAAGGTGGTGAGTGCCGCGCCCTTGTTGCCGCGTTCATCTTTTTCAACTTGAACTAATAATTCTTGACCTTCGCGCAACGCTTCTTTAACCGAAGGACGGCTAGGACAACCAGGTTGGAAGTATTGCGGGGACACTTCTTTGAAGGGTAGGAAGCCGTGGCGATTGCCACCGTATTCGACGAAACAGGCTTCTAAACTAGGCTCAATACGGGTGATAACGGCTTTATAGATATTGCTTTTTTGTTGCTCTTTACCAGCTATTTCAATATCTAAATCAATCAGTTTTTGACCATCAACAATCGCGACGCGGAGTTCTTCCGGCTGTGTCGCATTAAATAACATTCTTTTCATTTTTTATTTCTCCCGCGCTCTGACACGGGTTACGACCTTGGGCATCTCGCAAAATCCAAATCTCTTTGCGATGCGTTGTTGCTCACAAAAAATGACTCCTTACATAGTTATCTATGCGTCGTCGTAATTTTTTGTTCTCGCCTAGCCTCGCTTCGATATTTGAATTTTTCGAGACACCCTAGCGTTGTGCGCACGAGTCGCAAATCATTTAAGGTATCTGAATCACTAATAAATTGGAGCAGGTTAGAACGAGTATTTTGGAGTAGCGAGTCTAAAAATTGAGTGAGGTAGCTTGAGGCGAGAATGCGTTAAGGGAGATTCAAAAAAGGGAGTCGGGCGCATACCCCGCAACAGCGACTAAACTTTTTGCTCGACCTTAATAACTTTGCTTCGAACTACTCTCACCGAAAATCCACAGGTGCTTTGAGCGCGTAAATCAATTACTATCGTTGCTGGTTCCGGTGAACGATATTAACCGGGCTGCGGCGGAAAGTTAGGAGGGCGGTAAACCTGCACTGTTATCCTCACTCAATGTCCTCAAAGAACATCTCGTAAAACCCCTAACTCCAAATCGCGCGAGCGGCGAAGTATATTCATAATGAATGGTTTAAGCAAAGAATCTGTCACGTTTTTAGAAATAGATGAAAGTGGTGCGGGGCAGCGCATCGATAACTTCCTGTTTCGTCATCTCAAAGGTGTGCCCAAGAGCCATATTTACCGCATTTTGCGTGGTGAAGTGCGCGTCAATAAAAAGCGCGTCGATCAAACTCACCGTTTGCAATTAGGCGAGTTGTTGCGCATTCCGCCAATCCGCGTAGCGGAAAAACACATGCCTGAAGTGGCGCATATCCCTGCCGTCGAATTTCCGATTATTTATGAAGACGACGCGCTGCTGGTCATCAATAAACCATCAGGTGTTGCCGTGCATGGCGGCAGTGGAGTGAGTTTCGGCGTGATTGAGCAAATGCGTCGAGCTCGTCCGCAAGCTAAATTTTTAGAACTGGTGCATAGGCTAGATAGAGAAACATCGGGCGTGTTATTGCTGGCGAAAAAACGCTCTGCACTGGTGGCGATGCACGAAATTATGCGCGAGGGTAACAGCGACAAACGCTATTACGCCATGGTGTTGGGGCAATGGAAAAACATCAAACAGCATGTGAAATTGCCGCTGTATAAATTCGACACACCGCAAGGCGAAAAGCGCGTCATGGTGAAAGAGGGCGGGCAAGCCTCGCACACCATTTTCACTCTGGAAAAAAGTTGGTCAGAATTTTCATTGCTAGAAGCCCAACTCAAAACGGGACGCACTCACCAAATCCGCGTACATCTTTCACATCTAGGTTTCCCCATCGCAGGCGACGATAAATATGGCGATTTCGCCCGCAATAAAACGCTCATTAAACAAGGTCTAAAGCGTATGTTTTTACACGCCCACAGTATCGCTTTCGCTCATCCACTCACTGGCGAACCGATGCAAATCAACGCACCGCTGCCGATTGAGCTGCAAAGTTTTGTTGATAAATTAAACGCGCCTGCTTGATGATGTTCTGCTCAAAATCTAAATAAAACTGCCATGACCCTTATCCCCGAAATCAAACCCAATCAATCCATCGAGCTGCTCAAAGAGCTGCATATTTTGACGCGCGACGGCAAGCTCAATCAGGACAGTCGGCGCAAGCTCAAACAGGTGTATCACTTGTTTCATTTCATTGAGCCTTTGTTGGCTGAGGTTTTAGTGGGCAAGCCTGATGTGAGCCTAGTTGACCACGGCGCGGGCAAGTCTTATTTGGGCTTTATTCTGTACGATTTGTTTTTCAAAGCGCGCGAAGCGGGGCATATTTACGGCATCGAAACGCGTACCGAGTTAGTGGAAAAGTCGCAACAGCTGGCAACAAAATTAAATTTTCCGCGCATGTCGTTTTTGAATCTGTCGGTTGAAGAGTCGATTACTACGCCGAGTTTGCCTGCGCAAATAGATGTCGTGACCGCCTTGCACGCTTGCAATACCGCCACTGATGATGCGATTAAATTTGCTTTGCAAAAGCAAGCCAAGTTCATTGTGTTGGTGCCGTGTTGTCAGGCCGAAGTCGCCGCCGTTTTGAATCAATGTAAAAACCAATCGTTTGGCAAAACTGCTTTGTCCGAGCTGTGGCGACACCCGATACATACGCGCGAATTTGGCAGTCAAGTTACCAATGCTTTACGCTGCTTGCTGTTAGAGGCGCACGGTTATCAAGTCACCGTGACCGAGTTAATCGGCTGGGAGCACTCGATGAAGAACGAACTCATCATTGCCAAACGCACGGGCGTACCGCGCAAGAATGCACAACAACGCTTAGAGCAAATTTTGAATGAGCTGAATTTATTGGATTTGCACGCGCGTTTTATTTATTAATCCGAGCGGTTTTAGATTGCGATGAAGCGTGTAGTCGTTTATGCTGCGCGCCCTTCGGAGAGGTGGATGAGTGGTTTAAGTCGCACGCCTGGAAAGCGTGTTTACAAGCAATTGTAACGGGGGTTCG
>JAVHQO010000268.1:0-1158 GCA_036171175.1 Gallionella sp. | reverse complement strand
AATGTGCCAAGGGATTATCGGAATTCGCAAACTGATCGAGAATGATGCCGCGTCCCGCTGCGCGCAGATTTTCTGCGGTGTCGCGCGCCAGCTCCATACTGCCCGCTTGCGCCGTTAAAATCAGCTCCGCACCAAACGCACGCATGGTTTGCTTACGTTCCGCGCTTTGATTTTCAGGCATCACCAAAATCATCTTATAACCGCGCATCGCCGCCGCCATCGCCAGCGCAATCCCCGTATTACCCGACGTGGCTTCAATCAGCGTGTCGCCCGGCTTAATGTCGCCGCGCGCCTCAGCGCGAACGATCATCGACAAGGCAGGACGGTCTTTCACCGAACCCGCAGGGTTATTGCCTTCCAGCTTGGCGAGCAACACATTGCTAGTGTTGCCCGGTATGCGCTGGAGTTGCACCAACGGCGTATTGCCAACAAAATTTTCTAGGGTGGGATACATAGATTTTCTACTGATTGGTGTATTGCACTTTTATATAAAGGGATTTTTGATTAGCACGCCCGTGCCGCGAAAATCATCGACGTTGCGCGTGACGACGGTTAAGTCATGTATCAAGGCAATCGCTGCAATTTGCTTGTCGATGGCATGTTGCGGATGAGGCGACATGAGTCGTCCCCACACTTGAGCGCACTCTTCATCAAAGGTTAAAATTTTATCGACGAACTCAAGCACCAAACCATCCAGCCACGCTGCTAATTTCCGCGTTTGCGGCAGGTCGCCGCGATACCGAAGGCTCTCCAAGCCGCGACGAATTTCGCCTATCGTTTGCACCGCCAAATACAGCTCATCCGCATCGGTTTCTTTGAAGAATTGCTTAACGCCTAGGTTCGCTTTAGCACCTTTACGCACCTCGCTAATCACATTGGTATCGACTAGAAACATCGTCTTTTATGAATTGCGGAAATTAAAATCGGCATCCTCGCCCACATTAGGCATCGCCGCCAAAACCTCCGCGAGCGAGCGACGCTTAGGACGCAGCAACACCGAGCGCAAAATTTCTCGATGCTCGGCTTCCGCGCTGCGACCGTGAGAAGCCGCCAACTGCTTCAACGCCAGCGCGACATTTTCTTCAACATTACGCACCACCAAATTCGTCGCCATCTCATACTCCTGTTTGTAATCATTGATAGCAGTTTAACAAAAAA
>JAVHQO010000267.1:0-5474 GCA_036171175.1 Gallionella sp. | reverse complement strand
TGATCGTGCTGAGCAGGTCATGCCACGGGCTCATGCCGGTGCGGGTCAACTCGAACGAGACTGGTATGGCGCCCAACGCGCTCACCTGTGCATGAAGGTCTTCGGTGTAGTCGGGGGCCAGCGCGTATACCCGATCCCCTTGCGCGACCAAGTCCGCAATCAAACGGCCCCGGAAATTGACCAGAGAAAACGCCTGGCTGGAGATGATGGCGAGGGTTTTCACGGCGTGCGGCCTTGGGGCACGCAAACAACGTTAACCGATGCAAGGTCAACACCCAAAAAAAGTGCAAGCAAGCCGCCCATCGTCAATGCACGCCAGCATCCATGAGAAGGCGAACCAACCTTGGCGCTGTTTGCTGCAAACAATAGTTGGCTTCGACTCGCACGCGTCCGGCCTGCCCCAAAAGCTGACGTAAAGCCACATTACACAAAAGCATTTCTATTCTTTCTATCCACTCATCATCCGTGTCGGCAAAGAAACCAGTTTCACCCTCGCGCAGCACATCCCGGTTGGCACCTACGGACGATGCCACTGTAGGCAATCCGCACGCCATGTACTGAATCAGCTTGTAGGCGCATTTTCCCTGCTCCCAGGGCGAGTTTTTCAAGGGCATGATTCCCACATCACACTCAGCAATTTGCGCCGCCTCTGTGTCAGCCGACCAATTCACAGCCTCCACATCCACACCCGGCATGGTGACCACGCCACCGCCAATGACCCGCAACGAGAACGGCTGTCGTTTAGCCAGCGCACTCAGCGGTTGTGCCAATGCCAGCAAATACGGCACCGTAGAAGGCGAGCCAATCCACACAATACGTGGTTTTGCGGCAACCCGATAACTTGGTTTGGCAGCGTACAGCACCAAATCAACCACCGTTGGAAGCACCTCAACCCACTGGGCAGCGGCATCGGTTGCCCGATCTGCCATATACCGATTTCCCGTGACCACCAACCGGGCGCCCGCCATCAACCGATCTATTCTCCGCCCATACACATGGCGCACCCAAAGAACGCGGTGCAAATCGTAATTGTGAAAAATGGCATCATCAAAATCCAAAACATAGGGCACACGGCGCAACAGCAAGCGCTCAAACCACGCAGGAAACCATGGCAGGGCTTCTTTTTCAATCCAGACCAGATCAAATTGCTGGCTGCCAAGCAATGTCATCAGCCGCCTTGAATAAGCTCGTAAAAGCGCCCACCCCCCATACGCACCGCGCTGATAACGCGCCTGCAGCATCGCATCAGACAGCAACGGACTCACAGTCACTTCAGCACCTGCTTGCTCAAGCTGCGGTACATATTGAAACAACCGCATTCGGGATGAAGCGCCTAATTTACCATATTTAGGTAAAACCAAAAATTTGAGCATTTAATAATCAGGTCGTATTCAGTTAATTTTTACAAAATAAATAATCACAAAATATACTCATTTAACACAGTTTAATTTTCATGAATAAATATTAATTCCTGAAAATTTTTTGACGAAGTCGTTGCAACAACCAGGCCATCAATAAGGCATAGGCAATCCAAGTTTCCTTCAGGCCAGCCCAGGAGCCACGCAACAGTGCCCATAATGACCGAGATAAAGGTTCAATAAAAAGTGTGGCGAGCATCGTGACCACGGCACCCAACCAAGAAAAATGCTTGAATGCATACAACAAACGGCTTTGCAATGAATAGAACAAGCGCCGTGCCTTGATCTGGTTAGATGTACCACCGCCAGCGTGGAATGCTTGGGCATCAGCCAGATACACACTTTGGTAACCTGTTAGGTGAGCCCTGAAAGAAAAATCAAGATCTTCCAAGTAGACAAAAAATCGCGTATCAAACCCTGCTAAATCTTTAAAAAGCTCAGTTCGCACCAAGAAAAAAGCGCCAATGACATGTTCTACAACGCGCGTTTTCGCATGATCCCAATCGGCCATAAAGTGCCCCGTGCGGGGAAATATGCGATCTAACCCAAGCGCATGAGCAAACAAACCAGGCACAGTAGGAAATCGCGCACAGCTTCGGGATAAATGGCCAGATTCTTCAAGCAATTGCACACCGCATATACCCACCATGGCATTGGCTGGATTCTGCATAAACGTCATGACTTTTGGCAAGGTATCTGAATACAACGCAGCATCTGGGTTCAAAAAAAGCAGGTAATGGCTGCACGCTTGTGTCGCGCCAAGGTTACACGCCTGACCAAACCCCAGATTTTCAGCATTGCGAATGATCATGGGTTTGAATGACAAGTTCTGCAACAGGCTGACCTGCTCTAGTGAATCATCAGACGATGCATTATCAACAATGATCACTGTAGCGACCAATCCATGATGGTATTTATCAATACTGGAAACCACATGCGCCAGCTGGGCACCGGCGTTCCAATTGACGATGATGATTGATACCTGCGTTTTACTCGTCATGAAATAAATTTTTCAAATAGTTACTTTTATATCAAAAAACTATTTTGATGCCAAGTAAACATATTGACTGGTGAGCAAATTTGCAAAAATACCAAATGTGATTGCATTCAATTTTCCAGAATTCAAATGAATGTCGAGGCTTGTCGGCTTCATTGTCTCTATCTTTAAAAGCGCTCCTGTTAACAAGTCAGTTGATGACGACTTTGTAAAGAATCTTAAATGAGTTTTATCCAAAATTCCCTTGTCTGTATACCTGAAGCTACCAAATAAAAGCGGAAAAACCAAAGAAAAATGCTGTGCATTAGGCAATGAGACTATGATTTTCCCGCCCTCAGATAAATATAAATCTGTGATTTTTTTTAAGATTGTCCAAGGATCTACCAGGTGCTCCAAAACATCAAGTAATAAAATTAAATCAAATTTACCAATTGTTTCTGGTAACTGGTCTTTTTCAATATCAAGACAGTGAATAACATCAACTCTGCAGCGTGCTGCATCAGCTGCTTCTTCAAACAATTCAATACCAACTGTTTCGCTACATAGTTTTTTATTCTTGATCATTTCAAGCGTCTGACCAGACCCACAACCAACTTCCAAGACACGTCTTGAAAACTTAGGTATTAAGTCAAGTATTTCGTACCGTACCGCAGAAAAATAATCTTGTTTTTTTGAAACGTAAAGATTCATAAATTACCCAATTAATAGTCACTCAATATCTTCAAGAAAATAGCATCAAAAACCGTTCGTCCAACCCACGCCCAGGCAACACCATAGAGTCCATATATATTTATTAGAAGAAAAAGTAAACCGATGAAAATTGGCAACTCAATCAAATGCAGTTTTGCAGTTATATCGGATCGCCCCTTGGCATGTAGTAATGAAAAATACATTGATCCAATACTGTTTGCAAATACACCAAGGCACAATATTTGTCCGATCACAACAGACTCATCAGGCAAATTTTTCCCAATCCAAAAAGGTAACAATGATGGCAACAGCAGTGCCAGCGTGACAGTCACCACCAACATGACACCCATCACTGCAAACAACCAACGTCTAAATAGCAATTGCCATTGGAGAGGGTCTTGGTGCATCTGCTTTGCCAAGCTTGGAAAAACCACAGATGACACCGCGCCAACCACAACAAGACTTTGAACGACAACTTCGTAAGGAATAGTGTAAGCAGCCACAGCTGCAGCAGAAATCAGCCCGCCAATCACAAAGCGGTCTGCCTGTACAAGCAACGGCCCAGCCACGCTACTGACAGTGACCCAGCCACCAAATACGAATAACTGCTTTTTGATTTCTTCCCTACGCACACTGGCACACAAAGCCGATGAACACCCAAGACTGGTATTGACACAACGTATTGCCAAAAAGCGAAATATGACAAGAGCCGTAATTCGTGAAATCAACAGTATTGCAACCAGCCAAACCAAGCTGTTTGAAAAATGCGCTACCCAATAAGGCCCCAGAAAATTCAGCACCCCCAAACCCATACGCAAAAGGCTGATGCCCCTGAATTTCTCGAACGCCTCATTCACACCGCGGTAAGTTGCAGAGATCGCTTGCACAGGCACAGCCAGAGCAAGTAAAAAGACAGAGACGTTGATCTCCAATGACAAGTCGGCTGAGTGTCGAATCAAATTTGCAACACCTGACACTGCAGCTAGCGTCAAAAGCAAAAAACCGATGGTTCCAGTTAACAAAGTAAGCCGCGTTGCTGTCTGAATGACAAAAGGAATGTCCGCCAGGGCACTCTGTCCCCGCAATTGAGCCAGCAACTGTGTCGTTGCACGACCAATACCTAAATCAAACACGCCTGCGTAGCCAATTAATCCCCACGCCAACGCCAACAAACCAAAACGTTCCAGTCCAATCAACTCAATAAGCGCGGGGATAGTCAATGCAGCAATCACCAGAGGCGAAGCCAATCCGAGCAGATTCCATGCAACATTGCTCAGTCGCATGAACAGAATTCAGAAAAGATACAGCTTGCGGATTCGAACATTTAGTACTGCTAAAACATCAACAAGAGTCAAAACCAAGCATTTTCCTCTGCATCCCATTGCGAGTGAACCTGGCTTATTTCGAACAGTTTGACTACAGACATGTGATAATTTTGATATTTATTTGATAGCTGAATTCGCTTTACCCATAATGGCTAGAGGCTAATATGACATATCTTCTTTTCACGATGGCACTGACTACTGTTAGCGCTGCAAGCATCTTTTGGGCTTGCTGGCATCACGGCCTGTGACGCTGTCTTTGATGACCGTTTGCATTGCAAAACGCCTAGCGTCAATGGTCTGCGAGTACAAATTCAATTTGAACTCGCGGTTCAATAACCTTGAAACAGAAAATCCAACGCACCGGTAATGCGCGCATGTTCATCACTGAGCGACGCAACACTGGCTCGCAAGATACGTTGAGGCACAGCACCCAATTTGGGCGTCTCCAGCAGGTAGTCTTTACCAAGGATGTTGAATACTGGCGTTAATCGGGTAGGGAGTTTGACCTTTGCAAAGTGCTCTAGGCTGCGCAGCGGAATGACCATACGGCTGTCCAAACCATCAAGCAAGTCGCTTTGAACATCAAGCAAATACGGCGTAACGCCGGCATGCACGCCCGGGTTGGGATACACATCAAAACGCGCCATCAAAAAGTTCTCCACTGATCCAGCGGCAGACCTTCAGTTTCGATTGTGGCGTTATAGGCGGCAATAAAGTCAGCATGATCACTGCGCCAGCGGTGCCTCTGTTCCTGTGCGACACGTTCACGCAAGTAGGTGTCGCACATCTGTGAAATATTGAGTTCAAGTGCCTTGGCTGCATCCAGCACATCAACGCTCAGACTCAAATTGATCGCTTTTTTTAAGGGTTGACGCACCCGAGAGCCGTGTTTGGGTGCGGTAGTTTGAGCGGCTTGCATGGTGACTTTTAATGCGCATTGGAAGATGCGCACATCTTAACAAATATTTCAAAAGTGCTGAATTGATGTGTTGAACAGACATGGCTGGCAACACCCCGGCCGCACGCTTTGCGCCTGCCACCAGC
>JAVHQO010000266.1:0-1166 GCA_036171175.1 Gallionella sp. | reverse complement strand
TTGCGGCCAGTCGCGGATAAATTCCATGGCGTGCGCGGCGGTGGCGGCGGCGATGATTTCTGCTTCGGAAACTTCGCGCTCTTGACCGTAAGCAATGTTGGCGGCGAGGGTGTCGTTGAACAGCACCACTTCTTGGCTAACCAGCGCGATGTTGGCGCGCAAACTTGCCAGCGTCAGCTCATTCAAGTCGTGTCCGTCTAGCGTAATGCGTCCGCTGCTGGGCAAATAAAAGCGCGGCACCAGATTCGCTAGGGTGCTTTTGCCGCTGCCCGACGCACCGACTAACGCCACTGATTGTCCTGCTGGCACGTTCAAGCAGATGTTCTGCAAAGCCATGCGTACTGGTTCATTGGCGGGTGCGTCGTCGTTTTGGTAGGCGAAATTTAACTGCTCAAAATTCAACTCACCACGGGCGCGCGCCAACACCACTTTGCCCGTGTCCGTTTCGCCTGCGGTGTCGATTAAATCGAACACGCTTTCGGCGGCGGCAAGGCCGCGTTGCATTTGTTCGCTGACACTGGTGAGGCGTTTAATTGGCGCGGTCAACATCAACATCGCTGCAACAAACGACAAAAATCCGCCCACCGTGGTCTCGTCGGTTTTGGCTTGTTGTGTCGCCAAATAAATCACCACTGCCAGCGCGAACGCCGCGACTAATTGCACTAGCGGTACGTTTGCCGCCGCCGCCGCCGCTTGCTTCATGGCTTGGCGGCGCATATTGTTAGTCTCGACTGCAAAGCGTTGATCTTCGTAGCGTTGCCCGCCGAATAATTTGACGACCTTGTGCGCGGCAACGCTTTCCTCTATCACTTGAGTGATATTGCCCATGGCGCGTTGCGAGTCGCGGCTGGAATTGCGCAAGCGTTTGTTAATGGTGTAAATCACCCCAGCGACCAAGGGGGTCACCACCAGCGAGAGCAGCGTAAGTTTCCAATCTAGATAAATCAGCCAGCCCAACAGCCCGACAATAATGATGGAGTCGCGGATGGTGACGGTCACCACCGAAGTCGCAGCAGCAGTGACTTGTGTGACATCGAAGGTGAGTTTGGAGATTAGATTACCGGTGGCGTGGTTGTCGTAAAAATGCGTCGGCAGCGTGAGCAATTTGCGGAACATTTCGCCGCGCAAATCCATCACCACTTTGTTGCCCACCCAGTTAATCGCGT
>JAVHQO010000265.1:0-1170 GCA_036171175.1 Gallionella sp. | reverse complement strand
CCTTCGCACTGGCCCAGCTGGCTGAACGAAGCAACGGTTTTTACACCTTTGACGACCTGATGATGCACATGGTGCGCCAAGAGCTGCTGAAAACCCCAAGCCCGTGACCCCAGAGGGTGCATTCCACGATGACACCTCACCTTACTGTTTGGCTAGCCAATACGAGCCATTTCACGCCGATTACACTGCCAACTTTTACCCTGTCAAACTGTAGAAAATTTCAGCACAAACTGGCTTTCCTTCGCACGCATTGCTGAATTTGAAAACGATGCTAATTGAGCTGTTTTTCTATTCTTTTCTTTACAAATCCTCACTGAACGTCTGCCTACAAACTGCGGGGTCATGACAACACACCATGAAAAGGTTGCGGTTTTTTTTGCTGGTGCTGTGGCTGGCTTGTTTGGCCACACAGGCCCGTGCGCTTGACCACATTGTTGCGCGCGCCTACCTTGAAGACACCAGCGCCAGCCTGACACTGGCGCAAGTGCAATCACCCACCCAGCCATGGACACCGTTTGACCGGGTACTCACCAAAAGCTTCACGCCCTCAGCCATCTGGCTGCGCTTGACCATCGACCCCGGTATCTCCCAACCCGACACCGCACCCAACCGCCTGGGTTCCCGTGACAAGCTGGTTATTCGCATTCGCCCTGCGGTGCTGGACTACGTCGAGTTGTTTGACCCGCTGGCGCCCTCAGACCAGCCCCGCCTGACGGGCGACCGCACCCCAGCCCAGTTGGACGAATACCACTCGCTCAATTTCAACTTTGTCATTGCCAAAGGCGACGCACCTCGCACATTTTGGCTGCGCGTGAAAACCAGCAGCACCAGCTTGATCTATGTCGAGGCCATGCGCTTGGCCGATCTGCAAAAAAGTGACCGCGCCATCGAGTTTTTTTACAACGCGGTTCTGACCCTGATGGTGCTGTGCGTGGTCTGGGGCGTGGCCTACTGGCGCACCCACCGCGACCGGGTGGTGCCAGCCTTTGTGCTCAAGCAGTTCATTGGCATTGGGTTTTCACTGGCCACAGCGGGTTACCTGCGGTTTTGGATGGCCGATGCCGTGCCGCCCGATGCCATCGACAAAATGGCCAGTGTGCTGGTGCTGACCTACACCGCAGCAGCCATCTGGTTTGACCTGCAACTGCTGCGCGACTACCAGCCGCCGCG
>JAVHQO010000264.1:0-5518 GCA_036171175.1 Gallionella sp. | reverse complement strand
GCTTCTTTAATTGTGGCTAAAAATTGTACGGCTTCGCGACCGTCGATGATGCGGTGATCGTAGGACATGGCGAGGTAGTTGATGGGGCGGATGACGATTTTTCCATCTTCCACTACGGCGCGATCTTTGGTCGCGTGTATGCCTAAAATTGCAGCTTGTGGCGGATTGATGATGGGGGTGGATAGCATCGAACCGAACACCCCTCCGTTGGAAATCGAGAACGTACCGCCAGTTAATTCTTCCATGGTCAGCTTGCCAACTTTGGCGCGTGCGCCAAAATCAACAATCTGTTTTTCAATGTCGGCTAAAGACAATTTATCCGCATCGCGAATAATTGGCACGACTAAACCGCGTTCACTGCCAATTGCCACGCCAATATCAAAATAACCGTGATAAATAATGTCAGTGCCGTCCACCGAGGCATTTACCACGGGAAATTTTTGCAACGCCAACACCGCCGCTTTGACAAAAAATGAAGAGAAGCCGAGCTTCACGCCATGCTTTTTCTCAAACGCGTCTTTGTAGCGATTCCGTAAATCAATCACAGGCTGCATATTCACTTCGTTAAAGGTAGTCAGAATCGCGGCATTTTGTTGCGATTGCAGCAGACGTTCAGCGATGCGTTGACGGATGCGCGTCATCGGTACGCGTTGTTCAAGACGATTGCCTACTGGCACACTAAGGCTTGCTGCAATTGACGTGGTAGGCGACGGTGTTGCATGCGCCACATCATCCTTAGTCACCAAACCATGCCGGCCACTGCCATGTAATTGACTAGCATCCACCTCCAGTTCATGGGCTAATTTACGCGCTGAAGGTGACACAGCCGCAGCGGTATTTTTCACCTCACTTTGCGCAGAAGACTGGCTAGGGCTAGCGGTCGCAGCCGTGTCGATATAGGCAATCAGCTCTTCACTAACGACTTTCTCACCATTGCCTTTAATTATTTTTGTCAGTACGCCACTCTTGCTGGCGGGCAATTCCAACACTACTTTATCGGTCTCAACATCAATTAAATTTTCGCCCTCGACAACTGCATCGCCGATATTTTTATGCCAACTAACCAGTGTCGCTTCCGACACAGATTCAGAAAGTTGCGGAACTTTTACGGCTAGCAAAGTGTTACTCATGGTGTGCGGCTCCTGGGTGAGGTTTTTTATCGAGATCGTCGCGGAACGCCGCTTCGATGACGGCTTTTTGCTGTTCTTGATGTACCGCTAAATAGCCCGCAGCGGGTGCAGATGAAGACGGGCGCAGCGCGTAATCGAGACGCATATTGTTACGTAAATGCCGCGCTAAATAATGCTGAATACGATGCCACGCGCCTTGATTACCTGGCTCTTCCTGACACCAAACAAACTCAGTGGCATTCGGATAGATAGCTACTTGTGCGGCTAAATCATCATGCGGAAATGGGTAGAGTTGTTCAAGACGAATAATCGCCATATCAGCAATGCCTTTAATGCGCCGCGCGTTAAGCAAGTCGTAATAAACTTTGCCGCTACACGCGATGATGCGGCGCACTTTGCTAGCTTCCAGCGCATCAACTTCAGCGATGATATTTTGGAATTTTCCTGCTGTTAAGTCGCTCAAACTGGATGCGGCATCTTTGCTGCGCAGCAAACTTTTAGGCGTAAACACAATCAGCGGTTTGCGGAACGGACGCAACATTTGGCGACGCAATAAATGGAACATTTGTGCAGCATTGGAGGGGATACAAACCTGAATGTTGTAATCGGCACATAGTTGCAAATAGCGTTCGATACGCGCCGATGAATGCTCCGCGCCCTGCCCTTCGTAACCATGCGGCAGCAACATCACCAAACCGCACAATCGCCCCCATTTAGCCTCACCCGACGCGATAAATTGGTCGATAACCACCTGTGCACCATTAGCAAAATCGCCGAACTGCGCTTCCCACAACACCAATGAATTCGGGCGCGCCGTGGCATAACCATACTCAAAACCCAACACTGCTTCTTCGGATAAAAACGAATCTATCACAGTGAAGTTAGCTTGGTCAGGCGCGAGATGTTGCAGCGGCGTATAAGCCCCTTCGTGCCAAACCGTGCGGTTTTGATCGTGCCAAGTCGCATGGCGATGAAAGAACGTACCGCGCTGACTATCTTGTCCGCATAGACGTACGGGATAACCCGCTGATAGCAAACTGGCATACGCCAAATTTTCTGCCATGCCCCAATCCAATGGCTGCTCGCCACGCGCCATCGCCGCCCTGTCATCGACAATTTTTTGCACGCGCGCTTGCAGTAAAAAGTTTTCTGGCACACGAGTCAGCGGCACGGAAAATTGTTGAATTTTTTCTAAGCTGACCGTGGTGTCAACCGCTTCCGTCCATACGCTGTCTGATTTGTAGGGTGTCCAGTCGGTGGTGCCTGTGCCTGCGCCTTTTTCAAGTGCGGGTTGTATCGAATTGCGCCCGTTATCCATCGCCTGACGATATGCCAGGATTAAATTTTCTGCCTCCGCCAGACTCAACACACCTTCATCGACCAAACGTTGCGCGTACACCGCGCGCGTGCCAGGGTGCTTGCGGATGTAGCGATACATAAACGGTTGAGTAACCAGCGGCTCGTCTTGCTCGTTGTGACCGAGCTTGCGGAAACACACCATGTCGATGACCACGTCGCGGTGAAATTTCATGCGGTAGTCGAGTGCAATTTCGGTGACCAATAAGACCGCATCAGGATCGTCGCCATTTACATGAAAAATCGGCGCGTCTATCATTTTTGCCACATCGCTACAGTAAGAGGTCGAACGCGTATCGCGCGCATCAGAGGCGGTAAAACCAATCTGATTATTGATAATGATATGTACCGTGCCGCCTGTGCGGAAGCCACGCAACTGCGACATTCCCAAGGTTTCTTGTATCACGCCCTGCCCGCCAAACGCTGCGTCGCCGTGCAACAAAATCGGTAATACTTTTACCCCATCATAGTCGTTCAAACGTTGCTGACGCGCGCGCACCGAACCTTCCACGACGGGATTCACTATCTCTAAATGCGATGGATTAAATGCCAAAGCAACATGTAAATCCCCGCCTGCGGTGGCGATGTCCGCTGAAAAACCTTGGTGATATTTCACATCACCTGAGGTCAGATGTTCGGCGTGAATGCCTTCAAACTCAGCGAACAACATGGATGGCTGTTTGCCCAAAATGTTGACCAGCACATTTAAGCGACCGCGATGTGCCATGCCGATTACCGCCTCTTGTACGCCTTGCGTACCACTGCGTTGCAGCAAGTGATCGAGCAGCGGAATCAGCGTTTCGCCGCCTTCCAAAGAGAAGCGTTTTTGGCCTACATATTTGGTATGTAAATAACGCTCCAAGGTTTCTGCGGCGGTCAGGCGATACAGCGTACGACGGCGTTGCGTAGCATCGTGTCCCGCTAAACCGCGCACGCTTTCCAAGCGATTTTGTATCCAACGTTTTTGCACCACATCGCTGATGTACATATATTCCGCACCGATGCTCGAACAATACGTTTGACGCAACAGTTTGAGAATTTCGCGCAAGGTCATGCGCGGTGAACCGACCAAAGAACCCGTCTCAAAAGTGCTATCTAAATCGGCAGTGCCTAAATCGTAATACGCCAAATCTAATTCAGGCACGACAGGTTTGGCATGGCGATTGAGCGGGTCTAAATTAGCAATACGCAACCCTAAAAAACGATGCGCATTGATGAGCTGCAACACTTTGACTTGCTTGCGTTCAAATTCCGCTGCGGGGGTAATAACATTCGCCGCCGCATTTTTTGGCTGCGCGGCAAAGGCTTGCTGAATCAGGCTATGCGCAACATCGGCAGCACCTTGTTGCGCCGTTTGCAATTCATCAAAATAGCGATGCCATTGCTGCGGAACTTGCGTAGGGTTTTGCAAATACTGCTCGTACAGCTCTTCAATAAACGGCGCGTTCGCACCATCAAGCCACGAGCTGTCTTGCAGTTGTTGCCAAGTTTTTGGAGGCGCGCTCACCGCTGATTCATCGCCACAAAATCACGCCGTGGGCTACCTGTGTAGAGTTGACGCGGACGACCAATTTTCTGACCTTTTTCGGCAATCATTTCATTCCATTGCGAAATCCAACCGATGGTGCGACCAACTGCAAAAATCACCGTAAACATATTGGTCGGAATACCTAGCGCGCGTAGCACGATGCCCGAATAAAAATCCACATTAGGATAGAGTTTGCGCTCGATAAAATAAGGATCGCTCAACGCGACCCGCTCTAATTCCATCGCCAATTTGAATAGTTTATCGTTCTCTAATCCCAGCTCTTTTAGTACTTCGTAGCAAGTTTCTCGCATCACTGCCGCGCGCGGATCCATGTTTTTATAAACGCGATGCCCAAAGCCCATCAGCCGATATTTTTTATCTTTCACGCCTTGCACATATTCCGCTACGCGCGACACATCGCCGATTTCTTCCAGCATTTTTAACGCTGCTTCGTTCGCACCGCCGTGTGCTGGGCCCCATAACGCCGCAATCCCTGAAGCCACACAGGCAAACGGATTCGCACCGCTAGAACCAGCTAAGCGGACGGTTGAAGTGGAAGCATTTTGTTCGTGGTCGGCATGTAAAATAAAAATACGTTCCAACGCGCGCACCAAAGTTGGATTGGGCACATAGTCTTCGGCGGGCGTGGCGAACATCATGTACATGAAATTTTCCACAAAACTAAATTGATTCTTTGGATACATAAACGGCTCGCCGATATTGTATTTATGCGTCATCGCCGCAATAGTGGGCACTTTTGCCAGCAAGCGATGCGCCGAAATTTGACGGTGTTGCGGATTATTGATGTCGAGTGAATCGTGATAAAAAGCTGACAGCGCACCAACCACGCCAACCATCACCGCCATCGGATGCGCGTCGCGGCGAAAGCCGTTAAAAAATCGCGCCAGTTGGTCATGCACCATCGTGTGGTACTTAATAACACTGGTGAAGTCAGTCTTTTGCACCGCGCTCGGCAACTCACCATTAAGCAGTAAATAACACACTTCGATAAAATCAGAATGCTTGGCTAACTGCTCAATCGGGTAGCCACGGTAATAGAGCAAGCCTGCATCGCCATCAATATAAGTAATGTCCGACATACAACTGGCGGTCGAAAAAAACGCAGGGTCATAAGTAAATACGCCCAAAGTACTTAAACCATGTATATCAATCACATCAGGCCCTAAAGTGCCAGCCATCATTGGTAGCTGAATGCTGCGACCATCATCTAAAGTCAGTGTTGCGAAGCGTGGCTTTTCCATAATTTCTTTCGGTTTATTTTGATTATTTACAGCGATTTAATTTTTTCTAGTAGCTGCTGCTGTGCCAAATTGCTGGCATTTTCGCGCCCCGACATCATATCCCACAAGGTGTTATCTGGCATATCCAGCAAGGCTTCAAAGGTTAATAACTCAGCTTCATTTAAGCTCGAATAATGCTTTGCTACAAACGGTTGTAAGAATAAATCCAGTTCCAACAAACCGCGCCGCGCCCGCCATTGCAT
>JAVHQO010000263.1:0-5536 GCA_036171175.1 Gallionella sp. | reverse complement strand
AAAGCGGAATACAGCCGCTCAGGCCGTAACGGTTCAGTCGTCAAAATGAAGATGAAAAATCTGCTGACTGAATCGGCGCGCGAAACAGTTTTTGCTGCTGATGATAAGTTCGAGCAAATTATGCTGGATCGCAAAGAAGTGACCTATTCATACTTCGCTGATCCGATGTATGTGTTTATGGACGAAGAGTTCAATCAGTATGAAATTGAAGCTGAAAGCATGGGCGATGCGTTGAACTACCTCGAAGACAATATGCCTTGCGAAGTGGTGTTCTATAACGATAAAGCGATTTCAGTTGAACTTGCCAACACCATTGTGCGTGAAGTGATTTACACCGAGCCATCGGTGCGCGGCGATACCTCTGGTAAGGTAATGAAACCCGCTAAAATCACTGGCGGATACGAATTAGCGGTAGCTGCATTCGTTGAAATTGGCGACAAAATCGAAATCGACACCCGCACTAACGAGTTCAAAAAACGCGCTTAATTTTTAGGCTATCTTGAAAATTAAGTTTTTTGAGATACCGCTGTTTGATTAAGAAAAGCCCAGTTTGATGCTGGGTTTTTTTATGTCCGCTGATTGATTGTAACGTCTCACCCTTAACGACTATGGCTATTGAAACCGAACTCAAATTACGCATCGCACCTGAGCATTTGGCGCGTTTGCGCGCGCATTCTTTTTGGCACGCACACGCACTGACTGTGCCGCGTACTCGACAATTATTTAACCAGTATTTCGACACGCCTGATTTAGCTTTGCACCATGCGGCGATGGCGTTGCGCTTGCGCCGTAATGGTGAGCAGTGGTTGCAAACGCTCAAGGGTGGCGGGGCGATTGAGGCGGGCTTGCATCAGCGTAACGAATGGGAAATTGCGGTGGCGGGGGCTGCCTTAGATTTTTCCGCGCACGCCGAAGTTGACTGGGATAGCTTGCTGCCGCAGGCTTTACGCGAAAAATTGCGGCCAGTTTTTATCACTGATTTTATGCGTAGCAGTTTTATGCTGAACTTTATAGGCGCGCAAATCGAAGTGTGTATGGATGAAGGCTGGATATACACCGATGCGCGTCGCCATGCGATTTGTGAAGTGGAGTTAGAGCTGAAATCAGGCGCAGCGCAGGCTTTGTTTGAGCTGGCCTTGGCGTTGTTGGACATCGTGCCGCTCAGCATCGAAGTGGTGAACAAAGCCGAGTACGGATTTCGTTTGTTGGATGACAATTTTGTGGAATCCGCCAGCCTATGCCAGCCCGCTAAACTCAATGCGCAGCAAGACGTAGCTGCACAATTACAAAATTTAATGTGGGCGTGTTTGTTGCATCTGCAAAAGAATCTACGCGGCATAGACGGTACTGAATCACTGCTCTTTTTAGTGCAAGTTCAACTCGCCTTACGTCGGCTTAATGTGTTGTTGCGCATCATCGTTAAGCACTCAAACGACAGCATTTGGCGTGAACTGCAAACGCAACTTGTCCTCTTGCGCGGTGACGCTTTAGACCAACGAGCACTCCAGCGCGTGATGTTGAAAATTGCCAGCGCGATGAGTGCAACGCCTAGCTTTAGCTTAGTTGCTCAGCGCAAATTACCTCGCGCTTTGCGCCTTTACTGCGCGTGAATGTGGCTGTAAATAAGGCGGTGAGCTGGCAGCCCAAGGTGCTGCTAGAAAATCCCATCTTCGCGCCTTTACACGCGCTGATAGCTACTTTGCCAGGCGATACCTTCCCGACCTTGTGCGAGCTGAATGCCTTACTGACTCAGCATACGGTGCAGTGTGAGGCGTTGCGCGTTGCGGCGGGACATGCGTTACGTTTTGTGCCACAGCAGCAAGGAAAATTAGGTTTTGAGGCGCAATACGAGCCGCGTTGTTATCTGACGGGCGAGGTGCAGACTCGCGAAAATAATTGGCACGATTTGCTAAACGCGCTGGTGTGGCTGACTTTTCCGCGCGCCAAAGCCGCTATCAATGCCCGTCATTTTGCGGCGTTGCAAGCGGGCGAGCAGGTGGGAAAAAGTCAGCGCGGCGCGGTGCGCGACAGCAATACTTTATTGGATGAATCGGGTGTGATTGTTGCGTGCGCGAATCCAAAATTAGCTGCCTTGTTGCGTGATTTTCAATGGCATGAATTGTTTTGGCAGCAGCGCGCGGCGGTGCAAAACGAGATGGGCTTTTATGTGTTTGGGCATGGCTTGTATGAAAAAGCCATGCAGCCTTATGTTGGCATCACGGGGCAGGGCATCATCATTGACGTGGCGCGTGAATTTTTTAGCTGGGAGGCGGCACGACAACATGCGCATTTGGATGGGCAGTTGGCAAACTATTGGCGCAATCCTGCGCATTGTGTAAGTACCCGCGAGCTATGCCCTGTGCCGTTATTGGGGGTGCCGACTTGGTGGGCGGATAACCGCGACGCGCTTTTTTACGCCAACACTGCGTACTTTCGTAGCGGACGGCGCGCGTGAATCCACTTAAGTTTTTGTCAGGCTATTCCGCAGCACTTCAAGCGCAAGCGCAGCAACTTTTACTGGACGGGAAACTAGCCGCGCACCTCGCCGCAAAATATCCTGACACGCACACTATTCGCAGCGATAAGGCTTTGTACGATTACGTTGTCGCCCTTAAAAACCAAGCGATGCGCGCCGCGCCCGCGATTCATAAAGTGAGTTTTGATAGTCGTCTGGCGGTGCTGCATCGCGCCCTTGGTGTGTATACCGCTAGCTCGCGCGTGCAAGGTGGCGGTTTGCGTGCGCACAGCGAAATTCGCATTGCTGCCTTGTTCAAAGACACCCCGCCAGAGTTTCTCAAAATGATTACGGTGCATGAATTGGCGCATCTAAAAGAAGCGCAGCACAACAAAGCGTTTTACCAGCTATGCGTGCATTTAGAGCCGAACTATCATCAATATGAGCTCGATTTACGCTTGTATTTGTGTGCTCAGGCAGCGGCTCGTTCCGTTCCGCTTTGAGCGCGCACTAACTCTTCCAATCCCCTTGTTTTTTATAAACATAAAGCCGTCCAGCACAGGGCGTAGCTGTGCTAAAATGCGCGCTTTGTCATGCTTCGCTAACCTTAGGTCTAAAGAGCTCAAACATGGAACAACAATTCGCTAGAGAAACATTCCCCGTCAGTCTCGAAGAAGAAATGCGCAAGTCCTATTTGGACTATGCCATGAGCGTCATTATTGGACGCGCTTTGCCTGATGTGCGCGATGGTTTGAAGCCAGTGCATCGTCGCGTTTTATTCGCGATGCACGAGTTGTCCAATGACTGGAATCGCGCTTACAAAAAATCTGCGCGTATCGTCGGCGACGTCATCGGTAAATACCATCCGCATGGCGATACGGCGGTGTATGACACCATTGTTCGTATGGCGCAGCCGTTTTCGCTGCGTTACACCTTGGTCGATGGTCAAGGTAACTTCGGTTCGGTGGATGGGGATAACGCGGCGGCGATGCGTTATACCGAAATCCGCATGGCGCGTATCGCGCACGAGTTGTTGGCAGACTTGGATAAAGAGACCGTTGATTTCGGGCCAAACTACGACGGTTCTGAATATGAGCCTTTAGTGTTTCCCGCGCGCTTTCCTAATCTGTTGGTGAATGGTTCGTCGGGGATTGCTGTCGGTATGGCGACCAACATTCCGCCGCACAATTTGAACGAAGTTATCGACGCGTGTCAGGCGTTGTTGGCGAATCCTGAGTTAAGCATAGATGAGCTAATCGAATATGTGCCCGCGCCAGATTTTCCAACCGCAGGTTTTATTTACGGCTTGGCGGGCGTAAAAGAAGGCTATCGCACCGGTCGGGGTCGCGTGGTTATGCGTGGACGCACTCACTTTGAGGACATCGGCAAAGACCGCGAAGCCATCATCATCGACGAGCTTCCCTATCAAGTAAATAAAGCCAATCTGCTGATTAAAGTTGGCGAGTTGGTGCGCGAAAAACGCATCGAAGGCATTTCAGAAATTCGCGACGAATCTGATAAGTCAGGGATGCGCGCGGTCATCGAATTGAAGCGCGGCGAAAACGCCGAGGTTATCCTTAACAAGCTCTACAAAGACACGCAGTTGCAAGACAGTTTTGGTATCAACATGGTCGCGATTATCGACGGCCAACCTAAGCTGTTAAACCTCAAACAAATCATCGACGCGTTCTTGCGTCATCGCCGCGAAGTCGTCACACGCCGCACCATTTTTGAATTGCGCAAAGCGCGTGAACGCGGTCATGTACTGGAAGGGTTGGCGGTTGCGCTGTCTAATGTGGACGAAATTATCGCGCTGATTAAAGCTGCACCCGCACCCTTAGAGGCCAAGCGCAGCTTGATGGCGCGTGCATGGCGTTCGTCCTTGGTAGAGGATTTATTGAGCCGCGTCAGCGACTCGTCGCGTCCCGATGGGCTGCTCGCTGAATTTGGTTTGACAGGTGAAGGAAATTCGCGCGGCTATCATTTATCTGACGCGCAAGCACAAGCGATTTTGGAATTACGTTTGCAACGCTTGACTGGTTTGGAGCAAGACAAAATCGTCGGCGAGTATCGTGAAATCATGGACAAAATCGCCGATTTGTTGGACATTTTGGCGAAGCCTGCGCGCATTACGCAAATCATCTCGGATGAGTTGGTCGCGGTGAAAGCGCAGTTCGGCGATAAACGTCGCAGCGAAATCATCACGCACACGCACGACATGAGCATGGAAGACCTGATTGCGCCTGAAGATGTAGTGGTGACTTTGTCGCACGGCGGTTATATGAAGGCGCAGCCGTTAGCCGAATATCGCGCGCAAAAACGTGGTGGTCGCGGCAAGCAAGCGGCATCAACCAAAGAAGATGATTTCGTCGATAACTTGTTTATCGCCAATACGCACAATCACATTTTGTGCTTCTCCAATTTTGGTCGCGTGCATTGGCTGAAAGTATATGAAGTGCCGCAAGGTAGTCGTATCGCGCGCGGCCGTCCGATTGTGAATTTATTGCAATTGGAAGCGGGCGAAAAAATCAACGCAATTCTGCCTGTGGTGGAATTTGCCGAAGATAAATTTGTGTTCTTTGCCACCGCGCAAGGCACAGTGAAAAAGACTCCGCTAGTCGATTTTTCGCGTCCAACCAAACGCGGCATTATCGCGATCAATTTGGATGAAGGCGATTTCTTAATCGGCGTGGCATTGACCGACGGAAAACATGATGTGATGTTGTTCTCTGATGCAGGTAAAGCGGTGCGTTTCGACGAAAACGATGTGCGCGCCACAGGGCGTGCGTCACGCGGCGTGCGTGGTATGAGACTTGCTGACACCGTGCAAGTCATTTCATTATTGGTTGCCGAAGACGAGCAACAAAGTGTGTTGACTGCAACTGAAAATGGTTTTGGTAAGCGCAGCCCGATTATCGAATACACCCGTCATGGACGCGGCACGCAAGGCATGATTGCGATTAAAACTTCCGAGCGTAATGGCAAAGTGGTCGCCGCAACCTTGGTCGGCGTGGAAGACGAAATTATGTTGATTGGCTCGAGCGGTGTGTTGATTCGTACTCGCGTAAATGAAATCCGCGA
>JAVHQO010000262.1:0-5569 GCA_036171175.1 Gallionella sp. | reverse complement strand
CGCGCGGACGACGATCTTCGCCAACGGCAACATAGGTGAGCGTGGCTTCGGTGACTTTCAAACATTCGGGTTGTGCGGGATTGCGCTGCACAAATACTTCCACAGCTACGGTAATCGAAGTCGTGCCGATTTTAATAATTTCGGTATAAAAACTAACGATGTCGCCGACGAACAACGGCTGTTTGAAAATAAAAGAATTCACTGCCACGGTCACCACGCGGCCGCGCGCGCGCTGCACCGCAGGGATACTGCCCGCAATATCCACCTGCCCCATCAGCCAACCGCCAAAAATATCGCCTGTGTAATTCGCATCCGAGGGCATCGCCGCGACGCGCAGCGTGGGTTCACGTTTAGGCAGCTCTAAAAAATCTGACATGACTAATGTCCTCGGTACAGCTCGTCGATTTGTACGGTAAATTTTTCCATCACTTTGGCGCGTTTGATTTTTAAGGTGGGCGTGAGTAGGCCGTTGTCAATGCTCCACGGCTCTTCTAATAACAACACGCGGTTAACTTTTGCATAGCCAGGAAATTCGCGCAAATTGAGCGCGATGCGCTTCAAAATTTTGCCCTGTACGCGACTGTCAGTTAAGGCTTCGGGGATGTCGGGACGCACGCCCGTTTCTTTAGCAAATTGCAACCACGCATCGTGATTGAGTACCGCCAATGCAACTAAATAAGGCTTGCCTTCGCCATACACCATCACTTGTTCAAACAAAGGATCATGCAAAATCGCCAGCTCCATATCGGCAGGTGGCACTTTTTCGCCATTCGACATAACGATAATTTCTTTGATGCGCCCGGTGATGTAAACGTGTCCTGTATTGCTGATGCGCGCAGTGTCGCCCGTGTTGAGCCAACCATCCGCATCTATCATGGCGCGCGTGGCTTCTTCATTGCGCCAATAACCCATCATCACATTCGGCCCTTTGACCAGCAGCGCGTTGTTTGCAGCTAGGCGAATTTGCACATCGGTAATCGGCTGCCCCGCGCTATCGGGATAATTATTTTCGAGTTTATTACCCGTGATAATCGGGCTGGTTTCGGTCAATCCATAGCCTTGCACCACAGACAGCCCTAAACCGACAAACACCCGCGAAATCTCTGGCGCGAGTGCTGCGCCACCACTAATCGCCACGCGCAACTGCCCACCTAATTTATCCAGAATTTTTTGTGCCACCAGCTTTTGCAAAATTGGCCACAGCAAGAAACTAGGCTGCCAACTGCCGCGTCCTTGTGCCCGTTCAAAGCGCGCCCAACCGGTATCGACCGCAAACTTAAACAGCGCGCGTTTAAGCGGCGAGGCTTCTGCCAACTTGCTGCGTATCGCGCCATACACGCGCTCATAAATACGCGGCACCGACACCATGATGGTCGGCTTAATCATCAGTAAATCTTCCGACAGTTGCGGAATCGAACGCGCATACGCAACGGTTGCGCCCGTCATCACCGCCAAGTAGTAACCGCAAGTGCGCTCAAAGGTATGCGACAGCGGCAAAAACGACAGATACAAATCATCGCCATACACCACAAAAGTATCCAGCGCGGCGCGCGCGTTGCTCAGCATATTGGCATGACTGAGCATCACGCCTTTCGGTTTGCCCGTCGTGCCAGAGGTATAAATAATGCTCGCCAAGGCTTGCATATCGGGCGCGCTATCAGGCTGCAAGGTGGCGCGTACGGGCAGAAATTCTGCTGCCGACAACAAGCGCGGTTCGTTGCCATTGGGGATTTTATTCAGCGAGACAAAACGCAATACGCCTTGCAGTTGTTCGCGCACTGTCAACAACGATTGCCATTGTTCAGCGGTTTCTAACACCAGCACTTTGGCATCAGCATTGCCGATGATGTAAGCCAAGTTGTCAGGTCTATCCACGGTGTACAAGGGCACGACTACCAGCCCTAACGACATCGCGGCTTGATCGACGATCACCCAGCTCGGACAGTTGCGCAACATGATGGCGACGCGGTCGCCGCGCACTAAATTTAAGCCTGTCAGAGCAACTTGCCAGCGCGCTACTTCATCGCCAGCTTGCTGCCAAGTCATGTCGCCCCAGCCATTGTTTGCAAAATAACGATAGGCAATTTTTTGCGGTGTGCGCCGCACGCGTTCGGCAAATAAGCCATGCAAAGTGACGGCTAGTGTCGGTTCAATTACATCTTGCTTGCTTATCATTTTTCTCTCCCTAAGCTAAAAACAAATCGTCATACAGCGGCATGCCGGGCGACACCGCATAGTGCGCAAAATCGGTTACACCCGCAGCGCGCAACACCGCCTCATCAATTAAAAATTGCCCTGTCGAAAAAGACTGTTGCGTAAAAATTTGATACGCCGCATCCGCCATGATGCTGGGTTTACGCGCGGCATTGAGCAACTCGACAGGGAAGTTAAATTCAATCGCGGCAGTGGCAATAATGGTGTGCGGCCATAAGCAATTGATGGCAATCCCCGCTGCGGCAAACTCCTGCGCCATGCCTAAGCTGCACATGCTCATGCCGTATTTAGACAGCGTATAGGCGATATGAGGAGCAAACCATTTAGGGTCAAGATTAAGCGGCGGTGAGAGCGTCAGGATGTGCGCGCGTGGTGATTTTTTGAGGTGAGGAATGCAGGCTTGCGACAATAAAAACGTGCCACGCATATTCACTTCCCACATCAAATCCAAGCGCGCTGCTTTGGTGTGCAAGGTGTCAGTCAAACTAATGGCACTGGCGTTATTGAGCAAAATATCAATGCCGCCAAAATGCGCCACGGCTTGCTCCACCGCCGCAGTAATCGCCACTTCATCACGCACATCAAGCTGTATCGCCAAGGCTTGCCCACCCAACGCCTCCACCTCAGCCGCCACGCTGTGTATGGTGCCAGGCAACTTGGCATGAGGTGCAACCGTCTTGCCTGTGATGATAATTTTTGCACCATCACGCGCACAACGCAGTGCGATTTCGCGTCCGATACCACGCGTCGCCCCCGAAATAAAAATCACTTGGTCACGCAGTGTCGTCATGGCGAATTATTTATTAACACTTAACTGAGCGGGATCGAAGTCATCGACCATGATGACCTTACGGCGCAGCGCATAGTCACGTTCCAGTTGCAGAGCTTGCTCAGGCGTAATAATGCCCGCCTCACGCGCCTCGGCGATGCCTTGCAGTTCGCCCAATGATGTAATTGTTTTTGCTTTACGCGCTTGATCAATCAAGGCTTGCACAGGCTCACATGCTAGCGTGCTTAACAACGATGCCTCTAAGGCGCACACGGCATCTTGTTCATCCTTGCCGCCAAGGTACATGCCTGCGGTTAAACGATCACGCGCGGAACCCGGCTGCATGAGCAAACTCGCCACTTGGTGACCAAGTTCATCTGACGGCGGCGCAAGATGTTGCCCCACAGGGAAAATCAAACTACGCAATAAGAACCGCGCCAGCGCATTCGGGAAGTTTTGCGTCACGCCCGCGAAGGCTTGCTCAATTTTATACAGCGCGTCCTGCATAGCCCAATGGAGCAAAGGCAAATCCTCGGCAGGGCGGCCTTGGTCTTCAAAGCGTTTCAAAGTCGCCGAACATAAATACATCTGGCTTAACACATCGCCCAAGCGTGCCGAGAGTTTTTCGCGACGTTTTAATGAGCCGCCCAACACCGCCATCGCTACATCAGCAGCCAGCGCAAACGCTGCCGAATAACGCGTGAGTTGTTGGTAATAGCGTTTCACTTCAGGGGCAGCATCTATCGGCATTGCGTAACCTTGCGAAATGCCAAACACCAAGCTGCGCGCGGCATTGCTCAGCGCAAAACTAATATGTGCGAACACCGCTTCATCAAAGTTTTTCAAGGCGCGCTGACGATTTTCATCGGTAGTCGCAGCGATTTCTTTGAGCACATAAGGATGAGAACGAATAGCACCTTGCCCGAAAATCATCAAAGTGCGCGTCAAAATGTTCGCCCCTTCAACGGTAATACCAATCGGCGTTTGTTGATAAAAACGTGCAAGGTAGTTGTCGGGTCCCATGCAAATGCCTTTGCCACCATGCACATCCATCGCGTCGTTAATCACGATGCGACCACGCTCAGTGGCGTGATATTTAATGATGGCGGAAATCACCGAAGGCTTTTCGTGCAAGTCAATCGCCAGCGCGGTAAATTGGCGCGCCGCATCGACCATATAAGTGTGCCCGCCGATACGCGCCAAGGCTTCTTCAACACCTTCAAATTTACCCACTGGCACTTTGAATTGTTTGCGCACCCGCCCATATGCACCGCTAGTACGCGCCGCTAACTTCATGCCGCCGATGCTGCTAGCTGGCAAGGAAATCGAGCGTCCCGCCGCCAAACATTCCATCAACATGCGCCAGCCTTGACCGATACGATTCGTGCCGCCAATCAGATATTCCATGGGAATAAACACCGCTTCGCCTTGCGTTGGACCATTCAAAAATGCCGAGTTAAGCGGGAAGTGACGGCGACCAATTTTCACCCCAGCGGTATTGGTGGGAATCAAAGCCAAAGTGATGCCGCGACTCACCTCTCCGCCCAATAAATTTTCAGGGTCATACAGCTTAAACGCCAAGCCTAACAAGGTCGCAGCGGGGGCTAAGGTGATATAGCGTTTTTCCCAAGTGATGCGAATACCGAGTACATTTTTTTGCCCGTTAAAGTCGCCATAGCCGACGATACCCACATCGGGAATCGCACCCGCATCAGAACCTGCGAAAGGTCCAGTCAAAGCGAAACACGGCACTTCCAAGCCTTTGGCTAAACGGGGTAGATAGTTAGCTTTTTGCTCGTCTGAACCATAGTGCAACAGTAATTCCGCAGGCCCCAAAGAGTTCGGCACCATCACCGTCACCGCTGCCGTGCCGCTGCGTGTAGCGATTTTGCTGACCACCGCTGAATGCGCTTGCGCAGAAAACTCCAAGCCGCCGTAGGCCTTAGGAATAATCATGCCGAAAAAGCCTTTGTCCTTGATGAACTGCCACACGGCTGGCGGCAAATCAGCGCGATTGTGAGTGATGTCCCAGTCATCCAACATTGCGCACAGTTGCTCAACTTCAGTATCGAGAAAGGCTTGCTCAGTGTCACTCAAACCACATTTTGGATAGCTGTGTAATTTATGCCAATCAGGATTACCGCTGAATAATTCGCCGTCCCACCACACCGTACCTGCGTCGATAGCTTCTTGTTCAGTGGCAGAAATTTGTGGCAACACTTTGCGGAAAATTTTTAACATCGCGCTGCTGATAACCGTGCGACGTAAAAAAGGAATACCGAAAAACACCACGAATAAAAAGAGTGCGATATAAACAATCTGCAACGCGGTTTCAGAGAGACTGGCTTGAATCGCGACGATAGGCACAATCACCATCATCGCCAATAACCAACTGGAAATTGAGGCGCGCACAAACGCCAATAAAACGCATACCAGACCTATTGCAACGAGGGTAATCATGTTCAAGCTCCGATTATTTTTGACAGCGAACTGTAACGTGATACGGTTGAGCACACAACCTAAATCACCGCAAAAAAAACATTGCCTCACGTCATCTACTCGTCACATAAACTCGCTATAAGAAAA
>JAVHQO010000261.1:0-5651 GCA_036171175.1 Gallionella sp. | reverse complement strand
AGTAATTCCGAACGAGCTAAAACTTGGCTAATTGTTTAACAATTTGCTCATTCCCTTTCTGCCGCAAGGCGGGTGGGAATGGTTTTGACAGGTTGGCGGCAACGCCAGCCCGTCTTTTACTGCGCATCACACGGTGTGCAGCACAAGACGCAGCTACCTTTCATATATACCAATAACTTCATAATGAAAATTCTTTTAACCCAGTTCAACTTTAAGCAAGTGTGCGCGCAAGCGGCACTAGGCTTGAGCTTGGGCGTATTGAGTAGCGGGGCATGGTCAGCCACGCCACCAAATACGCCGATTACCAATACCGCCACGGCGAGCTATTCGGTGGGGGGCGTGGCACTGACCACGCCAGGTTCAGTAGCGGTGAATACCGCTGCCTGTATCGCGGTCGGTATTAAAGTTGATTTGCTGCAATACGTTGCCCCCGCTCGTGCTGCCTTTGCACCCTTGGCGAGCAATCAACTGGTGTCACCAACCAGCAGTTCGGCGAGCGGTGCACTAACTGGGCCATTTACGCCGCTCGCCGCCCCTGTGTTGTTGAATGCGCCCGCAGCTACCGCGCTGCCTGCCACGTTGCTACTCACTCCGCTGGTGAATGCCGCAGGGCAAAGCATTGCCGCGTTCTCGCGCAACGAGCCCGTATTTGTGCGCGTGACCAGTTTTGATGCCAATATCAATGCGGCGGTTGCTGATACTTTGGTGGTCACGGTAACCAGTACAGGCGGCGATAGCGAGGTGTTGCAACTCACCGAAACAGGCGTATCTACTGGTGTATTTACAGGTGTTATCAGCACCAATGTTACCGCTCCAATTAAGAATGACGGTGTGTGGAGCCACTCCGCGCGCAATGAACAAATCACCGCGACATATAGCCATTCCAATTGCACCACAGGCGCACTGATTGCCGCATCTAGCAGCGCGCTGATAGATCCTTACGGCATCGTGTTTGATTCCAAAACAGGCGCGCCCTTGAATGGCGCAACGATCACTTTAGTTAACTCCCTCACGGGTTTGCCCGCCACGGTGTTTTGCGATGACGGTGTGACCGTGTTGCCACAACCCATCGTGTCGGGTGCGCCGACCGTGTGTGATGCCGCGCCGCTAATGGGAGGGTATCGTTTCCCGCAAGTGGCAGCGGGCAGTTACAAACTCACCGTAACGCCTCCCCTCGGTCATACTTTCTCGTCCGTAGTCGCCCCTGCGCAGCTGCCCGCTTTGGTGGGTATTCCTGCCACGCCCCCCGCTATTTTGGGTAACCCTGGCGCGCTCACACCAGGCGGTTCATATGGCGGCGTGTTTACTTTGTTTGGCCCTGCCTTAAAAATTGATATTCCTTTGGATGCGGGTGGCGCGGTGTTGAGCTTACAAAAAACCGCAGGCAAGGCGGTGATTGCGACGGGCGAATTTATGCCTTACACCATCACCATTACCAATGCCAATTTAGCCCCCGCTAACAACGTACAAATTTTGGATCGTTTGCCTGCGGGCTTCCGCTACCAAAAAGGTTCGACCTCTTTGAATGGCGTGCCGCAGGCTGATCCTGCTATTTCTAGCGATGGTCAATCGCTCACATTTACCTTAGCTAGCGTGGCGGGTGCGGGCAGTTCGGTGTTGAAATATGTGGCACTGGTAACCGTGGCGGCACGCGTGGGCGTGGCGGATAACACCGCCGTTGCATTCGGGAATTTTGTTTCCAACACCGCTCATGCCAGCGTGACGGTGCGTGAAGATTTGTTCCGCAATAAAACCATTTTGCTCGGTCGAGTGATTGATGGTTCGTGCGATGACAAAGTTGATAATGATCTGAAAGGTTTAGCGAATGTGCGCATTTTGCTGCAAGACGGTACATACGTTTTGACCGACAAAGAAGGGCGTTGGCACATCGACAATTTGCGTGCGGGTACGCAAGTAGTACAGCTCGATTTAGATTCATTGCCCAAAAATTACGAAATGATGGAATGCGAAAAAAATACCCGTTTTGCAGGGCGTAGCTATTCGCAATTCGTTAATTTGCAAGGCGGCACGATGTGGCGCGCCAATTTCCATGTGCAAAAGAAAGCCCCGCTGGCGTTGCGTGTTACGCAAACCTTGGGCGCGCAACGCGGCGCGGATAACACCGAAGTGTCGTTGGCGGTATTGAGTAGCACCGAAGTCACAGGCTATTCAGCTACGATTATTTTGCCAGCTGGCACTAAGCTGGTGGCTGGCAGCAGCACCTTGAATGGCGAAAAAATTGCCGATCCAGAAGTTGCCAATCAAGCGCTGACTTTCCGCAGCACGGCACGTCCTGCGCATTGGCAAGATCAATATCTGTTTGCGGTGACGGAAGTGAGCGACCCTGCCAGCTTCAAGTCTTTGTTGCGCTTTACCCCGCCAGGTCGTCCTGCGCAAAATGCGCCGTTAGCGCAAGTGACGGTGAGCGGCGACCAAGCCGTGAGCAACGGCACTTATGCTGAAGTGCTGGTTGAAGCAGATGAGTTAAAACCTGCTAAAACAGAAGAAGATGACAACGTCAATAATCTCTTAGAAAAGCTACCCTACGATGAAAAATGGTTAGCCACAGCCCAACCTTCTGCTGAATGGTTGCATCCGCAAGCGGACTTCCATCCCAACTTATCGTCTATGTCGGTGGTGGTGAAACATGCGCCGGGTCAAAGCGTGAGTTTGAAGGTAAATGGTGTTGCCGTTGACCCCTTGAAATTTGATGGCGTAAAAATGAATGCGGCGCGCACCGTGGCGTTGAGCTCATGGCGCGGCGTGATGGTTGAAGACGGCAAAAATATCTTTGAAGTGAATATCGTCAATGCCGATGGCAGCGTAGTGCTGCATAGCGTGCGCGATATTTATTATGCCTCCCTGCCTGACCACGTGGAGTTTTTGCCTAATCTGTCGCGCTTAATTGCCGATGGTAAAACTCGCCCTGTGATTGCGGTGCGCATTTTAGACAAGTTGGGCGTTCCCGTGCGGCGCGGCATCAATGGCGAATTTAATTTGAATGAGCCATACCGTTCGTATGATCGTCGTGTCGCCACCGATCGTCAGCCCTTGACTGGCAGCATCGCAGGCAAAGCGCACTTTGAAGTGAAGGCGGACGGTATCGCACTGATTGAGCTCGAACCGACCACGCAAACGGGCGATGCGATTTTGAATTTCCAATTCTCCGATAAACGCATCCAAGAATTGCGTGCTTGGCTAGAACCTCAGCAACGTGATTGGGTGTTAGTCGGTTTTGGTGAAGGCACGCTAGGACAAAAAACTTTGTCGGGCAACATGACTGCGCTGCAAGCGAGCGGCGATGACAAACAGTTATTTGATAGTAATAAGCTGGCGTTCTACGCGAAAGGTAGTATCAAGGGCGAATACTTGGTCACCGCTGCTTATGACACTGCAAAAAAACTGAATCCAGCACAAGTCAAGCAAGCCATAGATCCGACGGCTTACTACACTTTGTATGCCGATGCGACGCAAGCACGCTTTGATGCGGCAACGGCGAGCCGTCTGTATGTCAAAGTCGAACGCAAAAAGTTTTATGCCATGTTTGGTGATTACGACACAGGCTTGAGCGTTACTGAATTGTCGCGTTACAGCCGCACCATGAACGGGATTAAGTCTGAATATAAAGGCGACACGCTGGCTTACAACGGCTTTGCCTCGGTGACCGCACAAGCCTTTGTTAAAGATGAAATTCCTGGTAATGGCACGTCAGGGATATACAAAATTTCGCGCAACAACATTTTGCTTAACTCGGACAAAGTGCGTATCGAAACGCGCGATCGTTTCCAATCGCAAATCATCGTTAGCACTCAATCATTGACGCGTTATTTGGATTACGACATTGATTACACTGTCGGCACTTTGACCTTCCGCGATCCTATCCAAGCACGCGATGCGGCATTTAATCCTGTGTATATCGTGGCCGAATATGAATCGTCTGACACCATGGATCAGCGCGCTACTTTGGGCGGGCGCGCCAGCGTTAAGCCACTGCAAGCACTGGAAGTTGGCACAACTTTAATTCATGAAGGCACAGTTGGCGCGGCGGGCAACTTGCAAGGCGTGGATGCGACCTATAAGTGGGATGAGCAAACTAAGTTGCGCACCGAATTGGCAGGTACGAATCGCAGTTTGGCGGGGCAAGCCAAATCAGGTTCGGCATGGTTGGGCGAGCTGACGCATCATGAGGCGGACTGGGATGCGAAAGGCTATGTGCGTCAACAAGGCGGCACGTTCGGCATGGGGCAGCAAGCGGCGGCTGAAATCGCGACACGCAAAATTGGCGCGGATGGACGTTTGAAATTGAGCGATAGCACGACGTTGCAAGGCACGACTTACCAACAAAGTAATTTGCTTAATGGCGCAAAAACTTCGCTGGTCGAAGCGCGTGTGGAAAATCACATCACCGAAGCCTTAAGTGTTTATTTCGGTGGTCGAGATGCGCGCGACACTAGCAACTTAGGCACGAAACGCAGCGACCAATTTATTGCAGGCACGGCTTACACCTTGCTGGATAAAAAGCTCACTTTGCGTGCAGGTGCTGAAGTAGGTTCGGGTACGGCTGGCAGTGTGATGATGCCCGACCGCTTGATTTTGGGTAGTGATTATCGCGTCAGCAATCAAAGCAAAGTATTCGCTGAACAAGAATTTGCCAAGGGTGCAAACCTCAATGTGCAAACCACCCGTGTGGGTGTGCGCACCCAAGCGTGGACGGGTGCGGAAATGTCGGCTTCGGTGGCAGACAATTTCACCAATGATGCCGAACGTCTCTATACCAATATGGGCTTGGTGCAACGCTGGCAAATCAACGAAAACTGGCAAACTGATTTCGCCATTGACCGCACTAAAACGTTGAAAAATACCGCGACTGCCCCGATTAACCTGAACACCCCGTTGCCGTCGGGTTCGGGTGGCGTGGTGGGGCTGCCTGCTATGACGGGTGATTACACCTCGGAATCGGCAGGTGTGGCGTATCACGAAAACGTCTGGAGCGCGAACGGTAAAGTAGAGCTGCGTAACTCTAGTTTGAGCCAACAAAAAAACCTGTTGTTAGGTACGCAACGCAGTCTGGATGAAGGTCGCATCATGGGCTTGAGCTTTGCAATGCGTAATGCGACCACGGGCGCGAGCATTGCCAATAGCAGCGACTTGCGCGCCTCATATGCGTATCGCCCCAACGATAGCGAATGGGTATGGTTGAACCGCACCGACTACATTACCCAATTCACTCAAACGGGTGCGTCGCTGCAACGTGGTAAAAAGCTGGTGGACAACAGCAATCTCAACTGGATGCCGAATAACCACACGCAAATCTCACTGCAATACGGTGCGAAATATGTGTTGGATAACATCGACGGCATGGACTACAAGGGCTACACCGACTTGATGGGCGTGGAAGGTCGTTACGACATTACGCAAGATTGGGACATCGGCAGCTTTGCCACCATGATGCGTTCAGTCAGTGCTGGCGTGCGCAGTTACGGTATCGGTGCATCAGTGGGTTATCACCTGATGGACAATATGTGGCTGGCGGGCGGCTACAACATGCGTGGCATGAACGATCGAGATTTTGCTACCGCCTCGTATCGTGCCAAAGGCCCTTACATCACCTTGCGTATGAAAATCGACCAAGACACGCTGGGCTTGAACGA
>JAVHQO010000260.1:0-1203 GCA_036171175.1 Gallionella sp. | reverse complement strand
ACAGCGGTGCAGGGCAGTACCGGGTGGTGGAGCCACTCAATGCGTTGCAAGATGCTGGTTTGGCGCAAACCAGTGTGGTCTTGCCAGGGGTCAATGGTCAGTTTCGCTTGATGCAGCCTCTTGAGCTGGTGCGCGCTGCGCCAGATAGATTGATCTTGCAGCACTCAGTGGATGACGGGCAATTGTCATTGATTGATAGTTTTAAAAATGCATTTCCAAGCATCAAAATTATCCAAACTGTAGACGATTTGATTGGCGAAGTACCTGAGAAACACCCGAATCGACAGTACTCGATTCGCGAGGGACATCCCCGCATCATGCAAGCACTGACCAAGTCAGACAGATTGATCGTGACCACGCAGCCCTTGGCTGACTACTATCGTAAATACGTTGCCGAAGTGCACATCGTGCCCAACACTCTTGGTCAGCAGTGGATGGGATTGCGTAATCCACCCAAACCTCGACCTCGTTTACGGGTGGGGTGGGTAGGAGCCGGGCAACACCAAGGCGATTTGGAGTTGGTTAACGCCGTGGTGAGGGAATTGGCTTCTGAGGTGGACTGGGTGTTTATGGGTATGTGTACCGAAGAGATGAAGCCATTGCTTAAAGAGTTTCATGGGTTTGTGAGCATTGGCGACTATCCGAAAAAAATGGCTGAGCTTGATTTGGACATTGCCATAGCGCCGATTGAAGATAATTTTTTCAACCAGTGCAAAAGCAATTTGCGCCTGTTGGAGTATGGCGCCATGGGCTGGCCGGTGGTGTGCTCAGATGTGTATCCGTATCAGTCAGATCACCCGCCTGTGGTGCGTGTTAAGAATGACCCAGATGCGTGGGTTGCGGCAATTCGCTCACTGTACGACAACAAATTACGCCATTCCCATGCCGAGGCACTGCACCAGTGGGTGATGTCAAGATATCGTCTTGAAGTCAATTCAAAACTT
This sequence comes from Gallionella sp., assembly GCA_036171175.1. Taxonomy (GTDB): domain Bacteria; phylum Pseudomonadota; class Gammaproteobacteria; order Burkholderiales; family Gallionellaceae; genus Gallionella. The sequence goes on along the minus strand of JAVHQO010000260.1, from coordinate 259 downwards.
TGGTATCAATCTATTTTTGAGTGAATCATGAAAATCATTTTTGTTGTGGCCACACGGTTAACCAAAGAAGCCTTTGTGTTGCATTCGCCGTTGGCTAGATCGCTCAAGTTGTTTGACTCTGACGGCATCGTCATTGAGCTCTACGACAGTAATACGTCCGGTTTGCCTGCTGTCTATAACCACGCGGTGAACCATATCAGCGCGCAACCTGAAGATGTTTTGGTGTTTTGCCATGATGATATTGGTATTCTTGATTTTT
>JAVHQO010000259.1:0-1204 GCA_036171175.1 Gallionella sp. | reverse complement strand
AAATGCCGATATTTTCTGGCGAGTGACTATGCGTAATGCCCTGTTCGCGCACCCAGTCCAGCGAGCCATCGCTGCCGTCATTAACATGAATAATAATCTGGTGCGGATAAGCGGAATTCTCGCGGATGCTGCGCACGCACAATTGCAACAGCGCGAGATTATTCCAAGTAGGGATAAGGATAGAAAACATAGTGTGAGGTCGGGTAATTTAGGGGTGCAACAAGTGCTGCATAGCAGAAAATTTTCGGGTATCGTGCCGCGCTGATTATAAGTGAAGCTCGTAATGAAATCTCCGCAACAAATTCCAATCTTACATATCGTACGTCGCTATGGTCCAGTCGGCGGCATGGAGCGTTACGTTTGGGAGCTGACTTTGCAGTTGCGCGACATGGGCTATGCGGTGACGGTGTTGTGCCAGCGTTGCCACACCGAACTGCCTGTAGGTATTAAAGTTATTGAGTTAGGCGAAGTCGCGATACGTCCTCGTTGGATTGCCTCGCTGCGCTTTAGTTACCGCGTGTCGCGCTGGTTAAAAAATAATCCGCAAGCAGGCGCACCGATACACAGCAACGAGCGCGTGAATGTGCAACAGGTGACCACCATCCACGGCCCGCCATTTGCCACGGTGCGCGATAAACCTTGGTGGAAACGCGCTTCGATACGCGTCGCGGCGCAATTGTTTTTGGAGCGACGCGAGCTGCGCAATGCGCGCGTCATCATTCCCAACTCAGAGATTATTCGGCAGCAAATCGCGCATTATTATCCCGAATATGCACACAAATTAACTGCGCCGATATTGCCCGGAGTCAATGCAGGTGCGGTGCGCGAGGCGCGCCTTGTGCCGCGTGACGGCGGCGTAATTGGCTTTGTTGGGCAAGAGTGGAAGCGCAAAGGCTTGGCATTCGCGGTGAAAATCGTCGCGCAATTACGCCGTACCCGCCCTAACTTAAAGTTCATCGTTATCGGCCCACCGACCAATGAAATACAATCTTTATTTACCGATTGGGATGGTGGCTATGAATTGATGGGCTGGAGTAAGCAAGCGCGTTACGCCGAATTTGACGTGTTGCTGCATCCCGCCTCAGCCGAGCCTTACGGCATGGTTATCGCGGAGGCGATGGCGGCGCGCGTGCCTGTTGTGATTTCAGATTTATGCGGCGCAAAAGCACAGGTGAGTACCGATGCGGGCGCGGTGTTGTCGCTC
>JAVHQO010000258.1:0-1214 GCA_036171175.1 Gallionella sp. | reverse complement strand
TGTGCTCATGCCAGAATAATAGCACTGGCCTCACAAAAAGCCCAAGGCGCTGGGCACCCCAAGCACTGACGGGCACGCGCCACACAACACCCACCCACTAACGCACCAAGCGAACCTGGCGCTGGCAGCATTGCCCGCATCGGGCGACGCAGAGCAGTACCAGTTTGACGGCGTTGCCGGAAAAGGCGTGACATCAATCGCCGGGTTGATACGGGTTTTGTCGGTGGTTGTGCGCCAGCGTCAGCCAGGCTGATTTGGCGTTGTAGAGGTTGGTCAAGGTGCGTTTTTGCAGCGCCTTGAAGTCGCCGTCGCTCAAGCCCGGTTTAGGTTCAATCCGGTCCGGGTAGGGCGATGGCTGTGGTGTGCTGTCACGTAGGGGTGAATACTCAATTTTGATAGCTGCTTATGCTTGTTATATAAGGGCTAGATGCTTATTTTGTTCATCAATTCCGGCGAAAGTGCAAGCACAGCCTAAAACAAACGGCAGCGTCCCCATATTCTTGAATCATTGATCAGGCAAAAAAGGTTTTTAACACTTGCGCCGCAACGCATGCCATCACCAGCCCGGTCATCCACTTCAAAACCGCCAATTCTTTATCGAGCTTGGCCATATCTTGCTTGTTTTCAGCCTCCAGCTTGGCAATATCCACACGCACATCGCGAATATCAGATTTGGTGGCCAACGTGGAGTCAAGCGCCTCAGAGAGTATTTCACGCTGAGCATTGACAAACGCCTCTGCTTGCTGCGGCGCAATGCCAGAGGCTTCAAGTTGCTTGACGTAACGCAGCGTGTCAAAGGTAATTGTGCTCATGCCAGAATAATAGCACTGGCCTCACAAAAAGCCCAAGGCGCTGCGCGCCCCAAGCACTGACGGGCACGCGCCACACAACACCCACCCACTAACGCACCAAGCGAACCTGGTTGACGTCGTCGCGGCCGCTGCTGTTGACGCTGCCATCGTAGAAATCGACGTTCCAGGCGCTGGCCGCATAGCCCGCATAGGGCGACGCAGACCAGTACCAGCTTGACGGCGCTGCCGGGAAAGCCGTGACATTAATCGCCGGGTTGCAGCGGGTTTTGTCGGTGATGCTGGACAACTCTTTGACGTTGGGCAAACGCCAGCCGGTTTGGGTTTGGGCGAAGCTGAGCGCTGCTTCATGGGTGTAGGTGGCCGCTGTGCCGGTGCAGGCGCTGCCGACCCAACTATGCCCGG
>JAVHQO010000257.1:0-1227 GCA_036171175.1 Gallionella sp. | reverse complement strand
TACAGCCTGCGGCTATCAGCGCGCAGCACAGTAAAGCTCAAGTTGCCAAGGATGATGGTGTCGTGGCGTTTAGGGAGTTGCCCGGCCGCTTGCAAAATTAAGCCGCCGACCGTGTCGCATTCCTCATCCGAAAATTCTGTGTCCATTACCTCGTTAAAGGCTTCGATTTCAGTGTCGGCTTTGACGCGCCAATGGCTTGCGTCTTGCACGATGATGTTGTCTTCGTCTTCATCAAAATCATATTCATCCGAGATGTCACCGACGATTTGTTCTAGCACGTCTTCGATGGTCACCATGCCCGACACGCCGCCGTATTCATCGACTACCAATGCAATGTGATTGTGCTTGCTGCGAAAATCGCTGAGCAGCACATTGAGACGTTTGGCTTCGGGAACAAACACGGCGGGACGCAACATATCGCGCACGTCGAAGGTTTCGCCCGCGTAATAACGCAACAAATCTTTGGCTAACAAAATGCCGATGATGTGATCTTTATCGCCGTCAATAACGGGAAAGCGCGAGTGCGCGGTGCTAACGACAAACGGTATGAACTTTTCGGGCAACTGGCTAATGTCGATGACATCCATCTGCGCGCGCGGAATCATAATCTCGCGCACTTGTCGTTCGGACACTTGCAACACGCCTTCCATCATTGCCAGCGCGTCGGCATCCAAGAGATTTTTTTCGTACGCGCCATGGAGCAACTGCACGAGTTGTTCGCGGTCTTCGGGCTCGCGCAGTAGCAGGGTGGATAAGCGTTCTAACAGGCTGGGTTTGTGACTGGTGGGTACGTCCATTGCAGAGGGTTTAATTTTGATAAGGATTAGCGAGGCGCAATTTTAACATCATTGCAGTTTCTAAGGCTTCCATCGCCTCGGCTTCCTCTTCAATCTCGTGGTCATAGCCTTGCAAATGCAGCGCGGCATGGATGCTCATGTGCGCGTAATGCGCGAATAAATCCTTGCCTTGTTCCGCCGCTTCACGCGCCACCACGGGTGCGCATACCACCACATCGCCGCTGACTGGATTGTGGTCATACACAAACGTCAACACATTGGTCGCGTAATCTTTAGCGCGATAATTTTTATTCAACTCGCGCCCTTCATCGGCATCGACGATACGCAACGTCAAGCTCATATCGCCTTGCATCGCCGCAGCAAACCAACGGCGGAATTGCGCACGCGTGGGTAAATTTTTAGCCTCGCTGGCGTATTGCACGGTGAGGGA
>JAVHQO010000256.1:0-1233 GCA_036171175.1 Gallionella sp. | reverse complement strand
GACATGGTCTTACCCGCCGCGATGTCGGCGGTGATCCAACCCGATACTTGTTGCCAGCCTGCCGCTTGCCATATCTCGAACGGGCCGCTGTCCCAGCCAAAGCCCCAGCGCACCGCTAGATCGAGGTCGCGCGCGTTGTTGGCGATGTGTTCCAGTTGCAGCGCGCAATAATGGAAGGTGTCGCGGAAGATGCTCCACACGAACTGCGCTTGGCGGTCTTCACTCGCACGCAGCTTGCCCAACTTCACCGTCCAGTCGCGTTCGCGCAGGATGTCTTTAACGTCATCGTTGGCCTTGCCGTCCGACACGCGATACGCACCGCTCGCCAAGTCCAGTACTTGTATCTCTTTACCGACTTTTTGATACACGCCGCGTTTGGCTTTTTGCCCCAATGCACCCTGCGCGATAAGCGTCGTCATCCAGTCAGGCTGTTTGAAATAGCGATGCCAAGGGTCGTCGGCAAGATTGTCCTGCATAGTTTTAACCACATGCGCAAACACATCCAGACCGACCACATCCAGCGTGCGGAAAGTCGCGCTCTTGGGACGACCGAGATAACGTCCGGTCAGCGCGTCAACGATGTCGAAGCCCAAGCCCAGCCGCTCGGCGTGATGAACAGTGGCGAGCATGGAGAACACGCCGACGCGATTGGCGATAAAGTTAGGCGTGTCCTTGGCGCGCACCACGCCTTTGCCCAAAGTTGAGACTAGGAAAGTTTCCAGTTGGTCGAGCAGCGGCGCATCCGTACCCGCACAAGGAATCAATTCGACCAAGTGCATATAGCGCGGCGGATTGAAAAAATGAATGCCGCAAAAGCGATGGCGCAATGCTTCAGGAAAGGCTTGCGCCAAGGTGTTAATCGACAAACCTGAAGTGTTGGTGGCAAAAATCGCATGGTCATTCAAGAACGGCGCGACCTTGTGATACAAATCAGATTTCCAGTCCACGCGCTCGGCGATTGCCTCGATAATCAAATCGCAATCGCGCAATTTTTCCAGATGCTGTTCGTAATTAGCCGCCGCGATATATTGCACTTTGGCAGGGCTAGACAAGGGCGCAGGATCGAGCTTTTTCAAGCCTTCCAGTGCTTTGTTAACGATACCGTTAGGCTCGCCTTGCTTGGCGGGCAAATCGAACAACAACGTCTGCACATTGGCATTCACCAGATGCGCGGCGATCTGCGCACCCATCACACCCGCGCCTAGCACGGCGACTTTACGAATCTGAAAATTG
>JAVHQO010000255.1:0-5852 GCA_036171175.1 Gallionella sp. | reverse complement strand
CACCAATCCCGACCCAAATGCACGCGCGATTTTGCTCACACCGCAAGCGGTCACACCAAAATTTTGGCGCACAGGACTAATCAATTTTAATGAAGACGCGGACGGTATCGCTCGCCGTTACGAGCTGCGCCGCGACATTGGTGGCTGGCAACTGGAATCGTTGCCTGTGCGTTTGATGCGCGATTTAGACATCAAAACGCCTAGTGAAAGCAGCATCGCGCTGCATTGGCGCGGCGCACAGCCTGCCTACCAACATATTTCCTACAGCGATTTATATGCCGACCAAACTCGCGAAACGCCGCTACGCGATGCGCACGAATTAACTGGCAAAATCGTCCTTATCGGCAGCAGTGCGACGGGCTTGCACGACGTGCGCGCTACGCCGATTGCCAGCTTGTATTCGGGCACTGAAATTCTCGCCACCGCGATTGATAATCTCAAAAATGCGCGCCACACCACCGCCTTGCCATTGTGGTTTTCGGCAGTGTTAGCGGTGCTGTTGATTGCTTTGCAAGTGCCATTATTTTTGCGGCGCAGCGATGCATCCAAAATTGGTGCGCTGTTGTTTTTGATAAGTTGCGGATTATTTGCGGCGCAGTATTTTGCGATGACGCAAATGTTCAGCGTCGCGCTGTTTACCCCGCTGCTATTTGCTTGGGCGTTTTACTTTGCCGCCGCGCTTAGCGAGTATTTACGCGAAAAAAAATCACGCGAACAAACCGTGCGCATGTTCAATCGTTTCCTTGATCCACGCGTGGTCGCCAGCCTCGTCGCACAGGGTGAAACCGCGCAATCGTTAGGCACACAAGCACGCGACATCACTGTGTTGTTTTCGGATATACGCGGCTTTACCACCATGTCGGAAAGCCACACGCCTGAGCAAATCGTCACCTTGCTGAATCGCTATTTCAGCTTGCAGGTGGAGATTATTTTTAGGCATGGCGGCACGCTAGATAAATTTATCGGCGATGCCATCATGGCGTTTTGGGGCGCGCCACAGGACGACCCCAAACACGCGCAACACGCCGTGGCTGCCGCGCTCGAAATGGAGCAATGCTTGTTGCAATTCAAGCAAGAATTAGGCGCGGAAGGCGCGAATTTTGATGTCGGTATCGGCGTGCATAGCGGGCGCGCGGTGGTCGGATTTATCGGCTCGGATGAACGCTTGGACTACACCGCCATCGGCGACACAGTCAATTTATCCAGCCGCATCGAAGGCTTAACTAAAGGCGTGGCGCGCATCTTGGTGTCCGCTGACACTGTGGCGCGTTGCGCTGATGAATATGAATTTAGCGCGATGGGTTCGTATGCGGTAAAAGGTCGCGTGCAAGAAGTGGAATTATTTTTACCTAGGGAGAAACAAGCATGAAAAAAGTAATGGTATTACTGTTGTTAAGCTGCATCACACTGCCCGCCTTAGCCGACTCGCTCGGCTACACGGTGCGCAGTACCGAGATTAAAGCCAAGCCGTTTAGCGATGCTGCCACGCTCGCCACGCTGCCCGAAAAAGCCAGCGTCAGCATCGTACAACGCATGGGCGGCTGGGTGCGCATCAGCAGCCCTCAAGGCAAAGGCTGGGTGAAAATGCTCAACTTGCGCAGCAGCAGTGCGCGGGCGGGCGACAGCGGCCTGCAAAGCCTATTTAATATGGGACGTACAGGCAGTAGCGGTATCACAGTTGCCACAGGGGTGCGTGGCTTGTCGAGTGAAGATTTGCAAAATGCGCCGCCCAATCCGGCCGAATTTGCCAAGCTAAAAAATTATGCGGTGAACGCCAATCAAGCCAGCCACTTTGCGCAAAACGGCAAACTAAAATCGCAAACACTCGACTTTGTTGAAGATCAATAATTGAAAAAGGAACACATCATGCGTCATTACAAAATTATGCTTATCGCGGCAAGCCTTTCTTTGTCTGGCTGTGCGGGAATGGATGCACAACAACTCATCAAAATGGGCGGCGACATGGTAGGTAAAGTGGTCGCCGCCAATAAGCCTGTCAGCGAAGCCGAAGAAATTCAAATTGGTCATGGCATCGCCACGAATTTGCTCGGTGCGGCACCGCTCTCGACCAATCAACGTGCTCAAAACTATGTCAACAATGTTGGGCGTTGGATCAGCTTACACACTGATCGACCTAATTTACCTTGGCAATTTGGCGTGTTAGAAAGCGCGGATTTGAACGCTTTTGCCACGCCCGGCGGGACAATTTTTATCACCAAAGGCTTGCTGCAACACTTGAGCAATGAGTCGGAATTAGCGGGCGTGTTGGCGCATGAAATGGTGCATGTATTAAGTAAACATCATTTAGCCGCGCTGCAAAAAGCCGCCAACCTGAATATCGCTGGGGACTTAGCGGGGCAAGCCCTTAACACGCAAAACAGTCCCTTGATGGATAAGGCGTTGCAAGCGGGTAAAGAAGTGTATGCACGCGGCTTGGATAAAGATGACGAATTTGAAGCTGACCGCAAAGGCATCGTGATTGCCACGCGTTCAGGCTACGACCCGTTTGGCTTGCCTGCGGTATTGCAAATGTTGGACTCGGCAAATGCACAAGATAGCTCACTGGCATTGATGTTCAAGACCCACCCCGCCCCCGCCGCACGCTTGAGTTTGCTAGACAAAATCATGGCAAATAACTTCGACGGCTACAGCACGCCCACGCAAACCAATGCACGCTTTAATGCGGCGGTGGCGAGTTTGAAATAGCGAGTCCGCGTAGGGTGGGCACTGCCCACGCGGAGTTATCAATCGGTGGGCAGAAAGGGCTTGCCCACCCTACGGCACTACTCTCCGCCGCTACTCCCCAATAAATTCCAGCGCATTGTCATCAGGATCGCGGCAGAACAACGCCGCGCGACCTGTTGAACTTTCGGTAAATTTTATCTTTGCGGCGATGAGCCGCGCGCGCAATTCGGCGATGTCGCTCACGCCATACGCAACATGTCGGTCGCGTCCGCCGTGTGCCGCGCGCCGCAAACCTGCTTCTGGATTCGGTAATAACATCAGATGAATTTGCTGCGTCGCGTTAAGCACATACCAGATGCCATCAAAGCTCATCACAGGACGCGCTGCATCTTCAGCTAAGCCCAACAAATCGCCGTAAAAAGCACGCGAACGAGCGAGGTCAGCACTTAAAAAAGTGGTGTGCAAAATCGCAGTGAGCTTCATGTCTTAACAGGAATCACTTTGCTCGCCGCCAACTTGGCACGACCGCGCGCTTCATCGGTATCAACACCCGTCGCTAATGCCACGCCCATGCGACGGCGTTGGAATGATTCAGGTTTACCAAATAAACGGATGTCGCTACCCGGTACGCGCAACGCGTCGGCCACCCCAGTAAAGGCAATCGCACGAGCATCATGCTGACCATAAATCACCGCAGAAGCCCCCGCGCTGCGCAAACTGACGTTGACGGGCAAGCCCAAAATGGCGCGCGCATGAATTTCAAATTCGCTTTGCACTTGCGTACACATGGTCACCATACCTGTGTCGTGCGGACGCGGACTGACTTCGCTAAACCACACTTGATCGCCGCGTACAAACAGCTCCACGCCAAACAGCCCTAAGCCGCCCAAGTCCTCAGTTACTTTTTTCGCAATGTCGCGTGCAGTCTGCAAAGCCTTATCGCTCATAGCTTGCGGCTGCCAGCTCTCAACATAATCGCCCTGCACTTGCACATGCCCAATCGCCTCGCAAAATTGCGTTGCTATCGAACCATCTGCCGCGACAGAGCGCACCGTAAGTAAGGCGATTTCAAAATCGAAATCTATCGCGCCTTCGATAATCACGCGGCATTGCGCCACACGACCGCCACTTTGAGAATAATGCCAAGCGGCATCCACTTCGCTCGCATTCGCGACTTTTGACTGCCCCTTACCCGACGATGACATCACGGGTTTGATAAAACACGGGTAGCCGATCGCCTCACACGCCGCGCGCATCACCTCCAAACTATCGGCGAATTGATAACTAGAGGTGGGCAAACCCAAAGTCTCGGCAGCTAAGCGGCGTATGCCTTCGCGGTTCATGGTCAAACGCGTGGCGCGTGCGGTCGGAATCACCCGCGCCACATTATGTTGCTCCAACCACTCCAACATATCAGTGGCAATCGCTTCGATTTCGGGCACGATTAAATCGGGCTTTTCTAATTCAACCAACGCGCGCAACGCCGCGCCATCGGTCATATTGATGACATGCGCGCGATGCGCCACTTGATGTCCAGGTGCATCGGCATACCTATCCACCGCAATGGTTTCCACGCCCAAACGCTGCAACGCGATGATGACTTCCTTACCCAATTCGCCACAGCCCAACAACATCACGCGCGTTGCGCTCGCGCTCAAAGGCGTACCGATAGTTACAGCAGAATGAGTGGATTTCATGGCAAAAAGAGAGAGTTTTAGAAGCGCGAAATTATACCCAAGTGCGGCAAATTTTTATCCTTGAACGCACGCTGTCAAGACGAAAAAAAACGACGCGTTCAGCACGCGTCGTTTTAAGCCACACAAACAGTATTACGGTTGTATCGTTCGCAGCAACAAATTATCTAGCGCATCATTCAGCATCGGCAGCACCGCTTTATCGGTATCAACCTCACCATCGTAGTTACCAATCAAAGTGCGCGAATCAGGTACCTGTCCCGCCACCAGCCAAGGGTTGCTACTTGCACCCACATGCTTTGCACCTTCGCCTGGATAAGTGATTGCGTCTTTCATTGGCACAGCAGTGAGCGCGGCATAAATAAATTTTTGCTCATCATTTGAGTTGATGCTAATCAATGAAATCGGGTCGGCGGCAAAACGAAAATGCTTATGCACATCAGGCAACTTGCCTGTTGCCAAGCCCTGCTCAACCTTAACAGCGAAATTGCTACCAGCTTGCGCGGGGTTATCCAATAAGCCCTTGACCATACTCGAATGGGTCGAATAGCTATCAAACCAAGTTTCAAAATACAGCGTCATATCAGCCTGACTAGCCTCCGCCACGACCGCTATATTTTTACTTGCCAACTTATCTGCCACCAATTTACTTAACTTAGGCAAACACGGTTTAGCCAAACTTTCAATCGCACACACATACACGCCGCGCGGTATCGCCGCCGCTTGCAAGCGCAATTTTTCACTCGGCGCGGCAGGCAACACACCCTGCAATTTCACCAACTCACCTTTTTCAATTTGCTTGATTTCGACAGGCGTTAAATTCGTCGCCACATATTTACCGCTGCTTGCGCAGCCTGTTAACGCCAACACCAGCATTGCCGCCACACCACTTTTCATACCGTACATAACACTCTCCCTTGCCGCTCATGGCGGCACTTAAAATTAAAATCTAAAGTCCGCTGAAAAACTAAAATTGTTCGCCGAAATTGGCATCGCTTGCCAAGCTGACAAATCAAAATGATCCATGCCTAAACGAAACGACTGCCGCGCGCCATGTCCCAACTCCACGCCAAAACCATAGCTAAAACCTGTTTTAGATTGGCTGCTTGAATTACCCTGCCCCGTACTAAAACCCACGCTGGCATTGGCATAGCCCGCTTTGCCATACAAATCCAAACTATCTTGCAGCGGGTAATAGCCCAGCACACTTGCCGACAACACACTCACACCCACATCCGCCAAACCACTTTTAACCATCGCGATACCGTCATACGCCGCCTCGACTGACACGCTGCGATTCAAGGCATAACCGACGCGACCTGTCAGCGAAAGACCATTGCTAGACGTAATCAAACTAGAGCCAGACACGGGCGCGTAACCCATGCCAAACCCCGCATACAAACCACTCGCCGCCAATGGCTCTTGCACCACCGCCATCTGACTTGCTGATGCGGCGAATGCCACATTTGCAGA
>JAVHQO010000254.1:0-1243 GCA_036171175.1 Gallionella sp. | reverse complement strand
TTTTGTTAGGAAAGGTCTTTGTAACGCAGTCGTGCCTTTCCTTCGCTTATTTTTATGCTAGCTATGAATCCTATTTCTTTACCTAACGCCTTACGCAATATCGCGACCCAGCATGTGCAAGCTATTTTGTCCGCAGCAATTGAATATCACCCAGCTCAGCGCGCCCTACTTGTCTTTGATGCTGATAGCGAGCTCGCACTTATTTTGACAGAGGCATATCGTCGTTGTTTGCCTAACGCTAATTTCATTCCCTTCAATACTCAATCTAGCCAGGCAGTGTTAGCAGCGTTTGAGCAATTAACGGCGGGCGATTTGGTGGTGTTGATTCAATCGACTAGTTTTCGCCTGAATGAATTTCGTATTCGTGTTGAACTTTTTAAACGTGGGCTAAAAGTCATTGAACACCCCCATCTGGCGCGTATGACGGGAGCCGAAATAGATTGCTATGTGGATTCCTTAGCCTACGACCCCAGCTATTATCGACGTGTTGGTGCGGCGTTGAAGCAGCGTATTGATGTCGCTCCCAATGCGCGCATCGACAGCGGTGCGGGGGCGCAGCTCCATTTCGCAGCCGCGCTCGAATCTGCCAAATTAAACGTCGGTGATTATCACGAGATGCTCAATGTCGGCGGACAGTTTCCGATTGGAGAGGTGTTTACCGAAGCGCAAGATTTGCGTGCGGTGCACGGGCAGGTGCGTATTTTTGTGTTTGGTGATACGCGTTTTGCCGTGAACGAGCCCGCGCAGCCGATTACTTTAGAGGTTGAGCAAGGGCAAGTGATTGCCGCGCACGACGCCACGCCAGAGTTCGAGCATGTATTGGCGCAGATTCGTAACGATGAAGGATGCGTGTGGGTGCGTGAATTAGGCTTAGGTTTGAATCGTGCGTTTACGCAACAACGCAAAGTGAGCGACATCGGCACATACGAACGCATGTGCGGCATCCACTTATCACTAGGTGCGAAGCATGGCGTGTACAGCAAGCCTTATATTCGCCGCGCTACGGCGAAATATCACGTTGATGTATTTGCCGTGACCGAGGCGGTATGGCTTGGCGATGAGCAGGTTTATCGGGATGGTGCTTGGATTGTTTAGTGTTATTAGGCGCATCCCAGACGGGTCTGCGTGTACTGGAGTCATAAATAAAAATAATAATTTATTCAATCTTTGATTGACCTGATAGAGCAGATACACTATTATGCGCGGCCTTCGGAGAGGTGGCCGAGTGGTCGAAGGCACTCCC
>JAVHQO010000253.1:0-5892 GCA_036171175.1 Gallionella sp. | reverse complement strand
ATCCAGATGCGGCTTTGTATTGGTTGGTGCGTATGCTGGACGGTGGTGCGGATGCGCGCTATTTGGCGCGGCGCATCGTGCGCATGGCGTGGGAGGACATCGGCTTGGCCGATCCGCGTGCGCTGCAAATCAGCAACGATGCGGCGCAAACTTACGAGCGATTGGGGTCGCCAGAAGGTGAATTGGCACTCGCGCAAGCCGTGCTGTATCTGGCTTGCGCGCCTAAGTCTAATGCGGGTTATGTCGCGTATAATGCCGCCCGCGCTTGGGTGGCAGCGGACAATAGCCGCGACGTGCCGCTGCATTTACGCAACGCGCCGACCAAGCTAATGAAGCAGCTCGATTACGGCACAGATTATCGTTACGCGCACAACGAGCAAGACGGTTATGCGGCAGGTGAAAATTATTTTCCTGACAACATGCCAGCGCAGAATTTTTATCAGCCAACGAATCGCGGATTGGAAGCGAAGATTTCGGAGAAGCTGGCGCATTTGCGTGAGCTAGATGAACAGGCAAAAAACAAAATGTAGGGTGGGCATGATTACCCACGCGGCAATTTAATAATCGGTGGGCAACCATGCCCACCCTACCATTAGGTTTGAGGATTTCATGTTAGACATACAAACATTACGAAATGATTTGGCAAGTGTGGCAGCTCGATTGGCGACACGCGGATTTGTGTTGGACTCTACGAAGTTCGAGCAATTGGAAGGCGAGCGCAAGATTATCCAGACGCGTACACAAGAGTTGCAAGCCAAACGCAACGATAAGTCTCAAGTGATTGGCACGTTAATCAAAGGATTGGGTGCGAAGCCAGATGACTCTAGGGTTGTTGCCTTAAAAGCTGAAATGGCGAATTTCAGTGATGAGCAGAAGCAGCTCGAAGCTAGATTGCCGCAGCTCTTAAAGCAGAGGGATGAATTTATTGACGAGCTTCCTAACTTGCCGCACGACAGTGTGCCGGTGGGAAAATCCGAAGCGGACAATGTGGAAGTGCGCAAGGTAGGCACGAAACCGAGCTTTGATTTTGCGGTGCAAGATCATGTGAGTTTGGGCGAAAAAATTGGCGGCTTGGATTTTGAAACAGCAGCGAAAATTTCTGGCGCGCGCTTTTCTTTATTGAAAGGTGGCTTGGCGCGGCTGCACCGCGCGCTGGCGCAATTTATGTTGGATACGCACACCGACCAGCACGGCTACACCGAAACTTATGTGCCGTATTTGGTGAACGCGGCTTCGATGCGCGGCACGGGACAGTTGCCGAAGTTTGAGGAAGATTTATTCAAAGTACCTCGCCAAATGGGCGACGGCATCGAGAATTTTTATTTGATTCCGACCGCCGAAGTGCCCGTGACGAATATGGTGCGCGATGAGATTGTTCCGCTGGAAAAGTTACCGCTAAAATTTGTTGCACATACGCCATGCTTCCGTTCCGAGGCCGGGTCGGCGGGACGCGATACGCGCGGGCTGATACGTCAGCATCAGTTCGACAAAGTGGAGTTGGTGCAGATGGTGCATCCCGATGATTCTTACGCCGCGCTAGAACAATTATTGGGTCACGCCGAAACGATTTTGCAAAAACTCGGCTTGCATTATCGTGTAGTGAAATTGTGTACGGGCGACATCGGATTTTCGTCGGCGATGACGTATGACATCGAAGTGTGGTTGCCTGCGCAAGACACTTATCGCGAGATTTCATCTTGCTCAAATTTTGAAGCCTTTCAAGCGCGTCGTATGCAAGCGCGCTTCCGTAATGCGCAAGGCAAGCCGGAGTTGTTACACACGCTGAATGGCTCTGGTTTGGCGGTGGGGCGCACGCTGGTGGCGGTGCTGGAAAACAATCAACTTGCGGACGGTAGTGTGGTCATTCCTGAAGTACTGCGTCCTTATATGGGCGGCTTGACTAGGCTCGTTGCCGCGCAGAACTAGCGGATGAATTTATGCAGCGCGGCTTTCAGGGGCGTGTCGCTCAAAGTTGCTTCGAGTTGTTGAATCGCGTGTTGCGCCGTTGGACTGAGGTGTCTAGGCGGGGGCGCAACAACGGGAACAAGGTAGCTAACTTGCACCTTAATCCTTAATCCGCTAACCTCCGCCCCTTGATTTTTAAGCTGATTCACGATTTCGGGGGCAAGTTGTTTAAGTTTTGCGGCGGCGGTGGCGTTGCTCGTGGCGATGCTTAAAGTACCAAATTGTAGTCCCGTGACCTGACTGCATTCCGCCAAATAAGGCGGCGTAGCTAATACGAATTGAGCTTGCAAGGCATTCAAATAGTGGGTCTTTTGCAGGATGGCCTTAAATTCTGAATTGGCATTGAGCAGGGTTTTAATTGGTTGAGTCACAGTGGTGCATGGGTATTAAGGAGTGGGTATGAATATTATTCTAGTTTCAAATCGTTTGGCGAAAACTCGCAGCGTAACGCTGGGCTTGCCGCAAATTTTATTGGCGATTTTTGTGTTGATGATTATCACCATGGCGATGGCATCTGCGCTGCAAAATGTGCTGTTGCGTTTTGCGCCTAAGAGCTTGAGCGATGCGGCTCAAGTGGTGCTGATGGGCGGACGTGAAGCCGAGCAGCGCAAGCAACAAGCGTATTTGCAAGCCAGCTTGCAAGTGATGGCGGCAAAGGTTGGGCAGATGCAGGCACAAATGCAGCGTTTAGATGCTTTAGGCGGACGACTGGCAAAAATTACGGGCATGAATCCCGCCGAGTTTTCGTTTGACAAGCCTGCTGCGCAAGGCGGTCCATTGGTGACCAATGCGGGCGCGGATGTTTCTTCGCAGGACTTAGAGCGGCAACTAGCCATGATGTCCACTGCGGTGAGCGATCGCGGCGATAAGTTGGTGGCATTGCAAACTATGTTGATGCAAAATCAACTGAATCAAAAATTATTACCCACTATTTTGCCCGTTACATCGGGTTGGCATTCATCGAATTTTGGGTGGCGCGTCGACCCATTTACAGGGGCGAGTGCGATGCACGAAGGGGTAGATTTTGTGGTACCTGAAGGCACGCCAATTTATGCTTCCGCAGGCGGTGTTGTGGCGTACTCCGATAAGCATCCGAGCTATGGTAATATGGTCGAAATTGAGCATGGCAACGATATTATTACGCGCTATGCACATGCTTCTAAGTTGCTGGTAAGAGTCGGTCAAGTGGTGCGACGTGGCGATAAAATCGCTGAAGTTGGCAGTACCGGACGTTCAACTGGCAACCATTTGCATTTTGAAGTTCGTTATAAAGGCAGCGCACAAAATCCCGTGCGTTTCTTGAAGAAAACTGTTAGTTGACAGTTTTAATTGAAAGTTAGGGTGAGGCGCAGACCTCACCCTTTTTATTTGTGCAGAAAATCTCAACATGATTGCTAGTTTGTTAAAAAGTATTTTTGGTAGCCGTAACGATCGCTTACTCAAGCAATACCGCGCTACTGTCCTCAAAATCAATCAACTCGAACAGCGTATCGGCGCATTAAGCGATGACGCTTTGCGCGAGCAAACCGCGCTGTTTAAGCAGCGCGTCCAGCAAGGCGAAACACTGGACAGCTTGTTGCCTGAAGCCTTTGCGGTGGTGCGTGAAGGGAGTCGTCGTTGCTTAGGTATGCGTCATTACGACGAGCAGCTTATCGGTGGGATGACTTTGCATTACGGCAAAATCGCCGAAATGCGCACGGGTGAAGGTAAAACGCTGATGGCGACGTTGCCCGCTTACTTAAATGCGTTGTCTGGCAAGGGCGTGCATGTGGTCACGGTGAATGACTATTTGGCGAGTCGCGATGCGGCGTGGATGGGCAAGTTGTATGGCTATCTGGGTTTATCGGTGGGCGTGATTTTGTCGCAAATGGAATCGCGCGATAAACATGCGGCTTACGCGGCGGACATTACTTACGGTACAAATAACGAGTTTGGCTTTGACTATTTACGCGGCAATCTCGCGAGCGAAGCCGAAGAGCGTTTTCAGCGCGCCTTAAATTTCGCCATTATTGATGAAGTCGATTCCATCTTGATTGACGAGGCGCGCACCCCTTTAATTATTTCTGGGCAAGCCGAAGATGACGTGTCTATCTACGCAAAAATGAATCTGCTTGCGCCGCAATTACGTCGCCAAAAAGACGAAGAAAGCGCGGGCGACTTTAGTGTGGATGAGAAAAATCAGCAGATTTTATTGAGCGAAATTGGTCACGAACACGCCGAACAATTACTGGAGCAAGCCGGCTTGTTGCCAGCGGGCGGTAGCTTGTACGACTCCGCCAATATCTCCTTAATCCATAATTTGTATGCTGCCTTGCGCGCGCACAATTTGTATGTGCGCGATCAGCACTATGTGGTGCAAAACAATGAAGTGGTGATTGTCGATGAGTTCACGGGCCGCTTGATGTCGGGTCGTCGCTGGTCGGACGGACTGCATCAAGCGGTGGAAGCAAAAGAAGGCGTGGTGGTGCAAAAAGAAAATCAAACTTTGGCATCGGTAACGTTCCAAAATTTCTTCCGCGACTACGCAAAATTAAGCGGCATGACGGGTACTGCCGACACCGAAGCCTTCGAGTTCCAGCAAATTTACAGCTTGGAAACGGTGGTGATTCCGCCGCATCGCCCCACTATCCGCAAAGATGAAATGGACAAAGTGTATTTGACCGAAAAGGAAAAATATCGCGCCGTGATTGTGGACATTAAGGATTGTTATGAGCGCGGTCAGCCCGTTTTGGTTGGTACGACTTCGATTGAAAAATCTGAATTGTTATCGCAATACTTAACCCGTGATGGCGTTGCGCATCAGGTGTTAAACGCCAAGCAGCATCAACGCGAAGCGGAAATTATTGCTGAAGCAGGTCGTCCTAAATCAGTCACGATCGCCACTAATATGGCGGGGCGCGGTACGGATATTGTGTTGGGCGGCAGCATCGAAAAATTAGTCGAAGCGGTGCGTGAAAATAGCAGCTTAGACGAAGCCAGTAAGCTGGAAAAAATTGCTGATTTGAAGAGCGAATGGTCGCTGGTGCATGAACAAGTGTTGGCGAGTGGCGGTCTGCATATTATTGGTACAGAACGCCATGAGTCGCGTCGTGTGGATAACCAGTTGCGCGGTCGTGCGGGTCGTCAAGGCGATGCGGGTTCGAGTCGTTTTTATCTGTCTTTAGCTGACCCGCTGTTGCGCATTTTTGCTTCGGATCGCGTCACCGCGATTATGAATAAATTCAAGTTGCCCGAAGGCGAAGCGATTGAGCATGTGTGGGTCACGCGTGCGATTGAAAATGCGCAGCGCAAAGTCGAAGCGCGCAACTTTGATATGCGTAAGCAAGTGTTGGAATACGACGATGTAGCGAATGAACAGCGCAAAGTAATCTACCAACAACGCAATGAATTATTCGGCAGTACTGACATTTCTGAAACCATTAGCGCGATGCGCGACAGCGTGTTGCAAGATCAAGTTGATTTGCAGTTACCGCCTGGCAGCATGGAAGAGCAGTGGGATGCCGCGACCTTGGAGAAAACTTTAATTGCCGATTTTGCCTTGCATCAGCCCGTGGTGGAGTGGCTGGCAAACGAGAAGCAGCTTGACTTGGCAGGGGTAGGCGAGCGCATCCGCCACAATGCGCAAGTGCTTTATCAAGCTAAAGTTGAGTTGGTCGGCGCGACCAATATGCACCAATACGAACGCGGCATCATGTTGCAAAGTTTGGATCGACATTGGCGCGAACATTTGCAGGCTTTGGATCATTTGCGTCAGGGCATACATCTGCGCGGCTATGCGCAAAAAAATCCCAAGCAAGAATATAAGCGCGAAGCCTTTGAGTTATTCGCCGCAATGTTGGATAGCATTAAGCTAGACGTGACTCAAACTTTGTTGAGCATACAAGTGCGTACCGAACAAGATGTCGCGCCTGTGGAAGTTGCGCCTGC
>JAVHQO010000252.1:0-5904 GCA_036171175.1 Gallionella sp. | reverse complement strand
TTTGGAAGCGACGCGACAGCGCGTGGTCTTTTTCAAAGATGCCGCGATACTCTTGATAAGTGGTCGCGCCGATACATTTCAGCGTGCCGTTGGACAGCGCTGGCTTGAGCAAATTAGACGCGTCCATGGTGCCGCCTGATGCCGCACCAGCCCCTATCATGGTATGAATTTCGTCGATAAATAAAATCGCACCGGGCATATCGTTGAGCTCTTTTAACACCGCTTTGAGGCGTTGTTCAAAGTCGCCACGATATTTTGTCCCCGCCAACAGCGCGCCCATGTCGAGCGAATACACGCGCGCATCTTTAAGAATATCGGGCACGTTATCTTCTACGATGCGGCGCGCCAAACCTTCGGCAATCGCAGTTTTGCCCACGCCGGCTTCGCCTACCAACAGCGGATTGTTTTTACGCCGACGACACAGCGTTTGAATCACGCGTTCCAGCTCGGTATCACGCCCAATCAGCGGGTCAACTTTGCCCGCCAAGGCGTGCGCATTCAAATCCAGCGTGTAATTTTTTAAGGCACTGTCGTCACTGGCAGGCGTGCTGGTTTCAGTCGGTGCGCTAGCTGGCGCGGAGGGAGCTTCTGGGTTAATGCCATTGATGAGCATATTGATGACATCGAGGCGCGACACGCCGCGTTCGGTTAAAAAATGCACCGCGTGCGAATCTTTTTCACCAAATAACGCCGCTAAAATGTTCGCCCCCAGCACCTCTTTTTTGTTGGCGGATTGCACATGCAAAATGGCGCGTTGTATCACGCGTTGAAAGCCTACTGTGGGTTGCGTGTCGGCATCGGCATTGCCAGGCACGATGGGCGTATGGCTGTCGATGAAGGTTTGAATAACGACACGCAGCTCTTCAATATCAACTTTGCAGGCACGCAAAATCGGCGCGGCGGATGGGTTATCCAACATCGCCAACAGCAAATGTTCGACGGTGATGTATTCGTGGCGTTGCTGACGGGCGGCGATGAAAGCCATGTGCAGACTGACTTCGAGTTCTTGGGCGATCATTTTGTTTCCTCCATACTGCATCGTAGCGGATGCTGGTGTTGTTGTGCAAACGCGCTGACATTCGCGACTTTAGTTTCGGCCACATCGCGGCTATACACGCCGCAAATCGCGCGTCCTTCGTTGTGAATTTTAAGCATGATATTTTGTGCGCGTTCCGCATCCATGGCGAAAAATTTGCACAGCACTTCAATGACAAACTCCATAGTGGTGTAGTCGTCGTTATGCAATAGCACTTGGTACATTTGTGGGGGCACAGACTTGGATTTTTCAGGTGCGAGTAGCGCGAGATTATGGTTTTTGCTGGGCATGAAGAATGGTGAGTGAGACGGCACTGCCGTGCCTTTAAGTTAAAAATCTAATTTTACGGTGACATAACTGCGTTGGTTAAACACATTTTTGGCAAGGTATTCGGTGTAATTGTCGTTAAATAAATTTTGCACCACCAAGGCGACTTCGCCATCTACGCCCAAGGTTTTTTTGAAGCCTTGCGCCAAGCGTAAATCAACGCGGCGATGGAACGGTTGCGTATCGTATCCGGGGGAGTAACTGCCGACGGCTGTCGATTGCTGATAGTAAGAAAGACTGTAGGTAAAGCTGTTGGAAAAATTTTGCGACCACTGCGCGCTAATCACATTGGTCGGCAAACTCATGGCAAGTCGATCGCCAAAATTGAGCAAGGCCTGAGTGTTGCTGCGCACAAATTCACGCCCCCAATTCAGCGTGAGATTGGTGTCGTGGCTTATGCTGTGTTTTAGCGTGGTTTCAAACCCGCTAAAGCCACCTGCTATGCCATTTTTGAAAGCTGCACTCGCCCCGTCAAAATAAATAACTTGACCAAATTGATCGCTAAATAAACGTACATCCAGCATCGTGGCGTGTTGGTTAAATTGCCCCAGATAGCCAAGCTCACGCGACAGTAATTTTTCCGAGCGCAGATTTAGCAACGTGCCACTGGCAACAAAGCGGTCACCAAAAGGATAGGGTGAGGCAACCGCATTGTAATTTTCGGTGAGTGCGGGGCTGCGATAGGCGATTGACGCTCCCATGCGCAAAGTGTGTTCTGGGGTTAAGTGATAATTGAACGAGGCACGGGGCGACACTTGCTGATGCCCCATCCCATCGTCTTCCCACATCGCACCCAAATTTCCCAGCAGTGCGGCACTGAAAGAATGTTCATCGTGAGCAAACACACGCGTGCTAGGTTGCGTAATTTGATTGCTTAACACCAGCGGTTGCCTGCTTGGAAAAGTGCTGTAGTTGGCGATTTTATCTTGTGCGATTTCCGCGCCATACACCAAGCGATTACTGTCGTTTAGAGCGAGCGTGTGTTGCGCCATGAACAACAGTCGATCGGCTGCAATCGCCTGAGTAAAGGCTTGCGGTGTTGGGATGCTTGGTGGGATGAGCAGGCTGAGATTTTCACGCGTGGCGTTGCGCGTGTGCGAGACATTGAGCTTGATTTCATCTTGGCTGTCGGTTTGGTGCAACCAAGTGAGCATTTCAAACTTATTGCTAATCATTAAATCATGGAAGGGATTCTGGGCATTCATTACGATGGGCTCTCCCGTACCTTGTACGTCACGATTCGCCCCCACTTGGACATCTAGGCTGTCGCGATTATTCGGGTAATACGTGCCGCGATAATTGACCAAGCGCGCTTGATTGCTGTCGTTGCTGTTGTTCAAATTCGCGGGGGTGGTACTCGGCAAATGCGTCGCGGTGCGGTCGTCAAAGCCGTTATCGGCGGTGTAGCCTAAGGTCATGCGGTAATCAAAATTTTCGCCATGCGCGCCAAACTGACCTTGCACATCGTTGATGCCTTTTGTGCCGCGTGTGATGGCGACTGAACTGCCGTGTTGCGCGCCCGCATCGCGAGTGATGATGTTAATCACGCCATGCACTGAGTTCGCGCCATACGAGGCGGCGGCAGGTCCTCTAATTACCTCAATGCGCTCAACATCGGACAAGGTGATCGGCAACGCTGCCCAATCCACCATATTAGACGGCGGCATATACACGCTGCGCCCGTCGATAAGCACTTGCATGGAGCGCGCGTATTGGTCGAACGAACCGTGGTACGACACAATCGGCTGCGAGCCCTTGTAGTAACTGACATACATGCCCGGCACTAACTGAAACACATCAGGCAAGCTGCGAAATCCCGATGCGACAATCATGGCGCGGTCGATAACCGTCATGGCATTCGGTGCTTCGGATAAGGGTTGACTCAGGCGCGACGCACTTAACACCACCGGAAACTCTTGCAAATAGTCTTGTTCGCTTTCGGCGTGTGCCGCGCAAGCAATCAACAGCATAGGCATGACGAGGGGTAGAGGTTTACGCATGGCGATGGTGAGACAAAAAAATGAAGCGCGATTTTACTGGCAAATGCCGTGTGTGGCGTAAGCAATCTGCGCTCGCGACGGCTTTTTTGTCGGGGCGAAAAAAACGGTCACCAAGTGAATGGCGACCGTTAGTGTTGTTAAGTTTGAACAGAATCGTTCGGGGGTCTTGAATTATTCTTTGATGGCTTCAACAGGAATCGTCAGTGTCACTTCATCGCTGACATAGGGCGCGAACTTGCCCGCGTTAAATTCGGTGCGCTTGATTTTGGTGGTTGCGGTTACGCCGCAGGCTTCTTTTTTCAGCATGGGATGCGGCATACACAACATTGAATTCACCGTTAGGGTCACAGGCTTAGTGATGCCTTTGATGGTCAAGTCGCCATTTACTGCGACCAATTTATCGCCATCAAATTTGAAGTCATGCGATTTGAAAGTGATGGAGGGGAAGTGTGCGGTGTCGAGCAAATCGTCTTTTTGGATATGTTCGTTAAACAATGCCGAACCCGTATTGACCGATGTCGTGTCAATCACGATGTCCGCCGAACCTGTTTTAGCGGCGCGATCTAGCGTGATTTTTCCGCTGGTTTTGTCGAAGCGACTTTGCTGCATCGAATAACCCAGATGGCTATATTCAAAGCGCGCCATGCTGTGTGTCGGCTCAATGTTGTAAGTGTCGCTAGCGGCAAATGCGGCAGTGGAAAAACTAGCGGCGATAAGTGTGGCGATGATTTTTTTCATGGTGATTCTCCTAGGTTAAATAACAATGGCTACGACTTACTACGGTTTACTACGGGCTAGCGACTACTGGCGACAAAATGAAATTTTATTGATACCTCATTAGCAACGGTGGACACATCCGCCCACAAGCCGGTGCCAATGGCGTAATCCAAACGGTTAATCGTTACAGCCCCGTCGAATATGCCCAGCAAGCCTGTTTGCGCAAACGTAAAAGGTGCGACGACATCTAGCGTTTTACCTTTGATGGTTAATTTCCCGCGCGCTTCAAAACGATTGCCGCCTAATGCCTTAATGCTGCTCGCGACGAATTGCGCGCTGGGAAATTGTGCGGTGTTGAACCACACCTTATCTTTCACTTCGTCGTTGGCGTCGTCGTTGCCCGTGTCTATGCTGGCGAGTGCGATGTCGATTTTGGCGGCAGCCGCTTGTGGTTTGGCTGGGTCAAAATTCGCCGTAATCGCAAACTTAGCAAAGCTGCCCGACAGTGGCACGCCCATTTGTTTGTAGCCAAACGCCACGCTGCTTTGCGCGGTTTTAACCTCGTTAAATTCCAGCGCGTGCGCGCCCAAACTTAATAAGCACAAACTGATTAGCCAGAGCTTCATTTTGTGCTCCTTTTCAACAGCGGCAACATGCGCGCTAAGGTGTCGTCTTTATCTAAAAAATGATGTTTGAGCGCGGCGGCAATATGCAACAAAACCAAGCCCAGCAAGGTGTAATTAAGCGCGGCGTGGATATTTTCTAATAGATGTCCGAGGGCCTTATCTTTGCTGACTAAATCGGGTAATTGCACTAAACCTAAATACACCACGGGCACACCTTTAGCCGAACTCATCAGCCAGCCGCTAAGCGGAATTGCCACTAATAAGCCATATAAAACTTGATGCACCGCGTGCGCGGCGCGTTGTTGCCAAGCCGCGATATGCCACGCTAAAGCAGGCGGCGTATGGCGTAGCCGCCAAGCTAAGCGCACTAGCAGCAACAGAAAAATCGTCACACCCAGCCATTTGTGATAACTGACCAGTTGCAATTTGAGCGGCGAAAATTTTAAGTCGGACATATAAACGCCCAACGGGAACGCCGCAAAAATCAGCGCGGCCATCAGCCAATGTAAGGTCATCGCGGTGCGGCTGTAAGTGTTTGCTGCGGACATAATGCCTCCTATTTTTGGCTGCTAAAGGCGTTGCGTAATTGCGCTAATTGCGCGGTGAGTGCGGTGATGTCTTGATTTTTGAGCTGCGCGAAAACGGGCTGCAAATGGGCTAAATGCTCAGGGAAAATTTTAGCGAATAATTTTTCGCCGCGCTTAGTCAGTTGAATCAAATAACCGCGTCCATCGCCTGCCGCAGCTACCCGTGTCACCAGTCCTTTGTCGCACAAGCGGTCGATCACACCCGTCAGCGTGCCTTTGGTAATCAAGGTTTTTTGGCTCAGTTCGGACGGCGAAAAACCTTGCGTATTGCCCAAGGTGGCGACGATATCGAATTGCGCGGGGGTTAAATCTAGCGTGCGGATATGCGCCGCCGAATAGGCTTGAAAAGTTTGATAGGTGTCGGCTAGTTCGCGCAACAGCGGTAGAAAGGTTTTGCTTAACATGACAGCTGACAGTTAGTTCTAGTTAGAACCATAGTAGTTCTAGTTAGAACTAAATGTCAATACCTAGTGCGGAACTTTAATACTCAAGATGTAAGCGCAGCGCGTACACATCTATTGCGCCGCGATCGGCGTTGTAAGCGGGGTTAACAATGCGCTGGTAGTCGCTGGTCAGCCACACACCCTTGTGCAAATTTAGGCTGTAATAAC
>JAVHQO010000251.1:0-1251 GCA_036171175.1 Gallionella sp. | reverse complement strand
CTAGTAGTTCGTTCCATCAATACGGTTACTAAATAGACGATAATCGCCATGCTTCTTCAACTCATGAAGGTGGTGAACATGGCAAGAAAATCTGAACGACCGCCGTTGGTGCTGACGCAAGAACAGCGGGCCACGCTCCAAGAGCTTTCTGCTTCGCGAGTGGCATCGACGCGCGAGGTGGAACGGGCCAAGGTGATGCTGGGCTACGCCGATGGCGTCTCGATCACTGAACTTCAGCGCCGACTCGGGTTCAGTCGACCCATGATCTACCGGTGCGTGGATAAGGCGCTGGCTGCAGGTATCCAGATGGGCCTCAAGGACAAGTACCACCGCCCCCACGAGCCCGAGATCAGTGACGAAGCCAAGGCGTGGGTGGTCAGCATCGCATGCACCAAACCCAAGGATCATGGTCTGGCATCCGAACTGTGGTCGATCTCGGCACTGGCTCGGTTTGTAGGCGAGAACGCGCAGGCTGCAGGCTTTCCCCGCTTGGCCAATCCAGGAAAGAGTACCGTGTGGCGCATCCTGGACAATAACGACATCAAGCCGCACAAGATTCGCTACTACCTGGAAAAACGCGACCCGGAATTTGACCGCAAGATGCAGGAAGTCCTGATGGTCTATCGGGACGTGTCGCTCTACACAGAAGGCGCAGTTCACGATGCGCGGCCCAACCCCATCTACACCGTCAGCGTCGATGAGAAACCCGGTGTTCAGGCCATCGGACTGACAGCACCCGATTTGCCCCCGGTTCCGGGCAAGGCACCCTATATCGGGCGTGACTACGAGTATGTTCGTCACGGCACAGTGTCCATCTTGGCAGGTATTGATCTGCACTCTGGACACATCTTTGCCAACATCGAGGACCGCCACCGAAGCGTCGAGTTCATCGCTTTGCTCAAACAACTTGACGCGCACTACCCCGAGGAAGCAATCATCCGCGTGGTGCTGGACAACCACTCGGCACATATCTCCAAGGAGACCATGGCCTACCTCAGCAGTCGCCCCGGGCGCTTCGAGTATGTTCATACGCCCAAGCATGGTTCGTGGCTCAACCTGATCGAGTGCGCCTTCTCCAAGATGGCGCGTACATTCCTACGACACATTCGGGTGACATCCAAAGACGATCTGAAACAGCGCATTCTAAAAGGCATCGCAGAGATCAATGCATCGCCAGTAGTGTTTCGTTGGAACAAGTTCGACCTCGGTGTAATCTAATTTGTAATTGTTTTAATGAAACTATCTACTAGT
>JAVHQO010000250.1:0-1251 GCA_036171175.1 Gallionella sp. | reverse complement strand
TCAAGCAAGGTGGTCAATGGAAATCAGTCAATTGGCAGACTGCGTTGGAATATGTGGCCAATGGATTGAAGCAAATTCATTCCGAGTTTGGTTCGACAAGCTTGGGGGCACTGGTGAGCCCACATGCCACATTGGAAGAGCTTCATCTGGCGGTTCAGTTGATGAAGGGCTTGGGCTCGTCCAATATCGATTACCGATTGCGAAATGCAGAGTTTCCTGCATCCGAGGGCATTCGTAATTTGGGTATGCCCATCGCTGCGCTTTCCAATTTGCAGAGTGTGCTGGTGATTGGGTCAAACTTACGCAAAGACCACCCTCTTTTCGCTCAACGCATTCGTCAGGCTGTGCGCAAGGGCTGTGTGCTGACCGCGATCGGTTCGGGAATGGAAGATTGGGCTATGCCTGTGCATTCCAGAATTCAGGCTCAAGCTGATCAATGGGTTCAAACACTGGCTTCAGTGGCCAGTGCTGTTGCCACTGAAAAGGGCTGCACGTCACCGACACCCGTGCAAGCGACTGAGAGTGCCGTGGTTATTGCGCGTGCTTTGCTTTTAGGCGAGCACAAGGCCATCTTGCTGGGCAATGGTGCAGCACATCATGCACAGGCTTCCAGCCTGCTTGCGCTCACTCAATGGATATCTGACCAGACGGGTGCAAGTTTTGGTTATTTGACCGAAGCTGCCAACACTGTCGGGGCTCAATTGGTCGGCGCAATACCTGCCAAGGGTGCATCACATGCGGGTGACATGTTGACTGGGGCCCTCAAAGCCGTGTTGCTGCTGAACACTGAGCCTGAGTTTGATGGGGCATGGAGTCAGAAGGCTCTTGATGCCATGAGCGCTGCCAAGATGGTGGTGTCTTTGAATCCATTCAAAGCCAATATGCAGTTTTGTGATGTGGTGCTGCCAGTCTCTCCATTTACAGAAACATCGGGCACGTTTGTCAATGCAGAGGGTCTTGCTCAGAGTTTCCACGCAGTTGTCCAACCACTTGGGGAAACACGACCGGCATGGAAGGTACTGCGCGTGCTGGCCAATATGCTTGAGGTTTCCGGGTTTGATTACAACTCCTCGCAGGATGTACTGAAAAGTATTACTGGCTTGCAATTTGGAGGGACGGTGCACGTCTTAGCAGAAAAATTGAGTAACCGTACATCTGCAACGATTGACCTGAATGCTCATGCAGATGCACCCATGGTTGCAAGTCTGTACCAGCTTGATGGCATCGTTCGCCGTGCGCCTTCACTCCAGT
>JAVHQO010000249.1:0-5960 GCA_036171175.1 Gallionella sp. | reverse complement strand
AGACGTTTTTCTGCGATGTCGAGTTGCGCCATGATTTTGATGCGCGAAATCAGCGAGGCGTGGATGGCTTTTTTGGGGCGCACCACATCGCGCAACGCGCCGTCGATGCGAAATCTCACCACCGAAATTAGCTCGAACGGTTCGATATGGATGTCCGATGCGCCTTCGCGCAAGGCTTGCGTAAGCAGCGCGTTAATCATGCGGATAACGGGCGCTTCATCGCTTGCGTCGAGCAAATCAGTGACGGCGGGCAGGTCTTGCATGAGCTTATTCAAATCCACATCGGCTTCGTATGCGTCGATAACTTCGGCGGCATCGCCGCCCGAATTTTCATAGGCGGCGGCAATTAAGGCGGCGAGTTCGCTAGCCTCTAAGCGCAGCAGCGTGACAAAACCAAGCTGGCGGCTGACTTCGCTAATCGCCATCAGCGGCGTGGCAGAACTGATGCACAGCTCAACTTTGCCCGCTGTATCGCGCCGCGCTAATAAGGAGAAATCGCGCGCAAAACTATAGGGGAGCAGGCGGCTGTCCATGCCGTTTATTCTGCGGTGGCGGACAAGCCACTAGTCGGGGCGACCGCGCTGCTAGGCATACTCGCAGGCGTGCTGCTAGCGGGTGCTGGCGCGCTTAAGGTCGAGGAAGGAGTGAGCTTGATGTTGCCTTGCGACAAGTTGCCGCCGACGATTTTGCCATTTTTTAATTCGGGTAACAGCGGCGCGTCCATACTCGGCATCAGCCAAGTTTCTTCAGGTTGATTTTTAATTTCGGCGGCGCGAATAAAGTCGTATCTATCGGCGGCTAAGTCAGTGCTTTGCTCGGTATTGCGGATGACAGTAGGGCGCAAAAACACCATCAAATTAGTTTTGTTGTGCGTGCGTACCCGGTACTTAAATAAATTACCTAGCCAGGGAATGCTGCCCAGTCCTGGCACTTGCTCTTCGTTGTCTTGCAAGTTGTCGTCGATTAAGCCGCCCAGCACAATAATTTGCCCATCATCGACTAGCACATTGGTATCAATCGAACGCTTGCTGGTAATCAATCCCGCCGCATTCACCGTCGGTGAAATCGCCGAAGTCTCCTGATAAATCGCCATCTTCACCGTGCCGCCTTGTGAGATTTGCGGTTTAACTTTAAGCGTCAGCCCGATGTCTTTACGCTCTACAGTTTGAAACGGATTGACCCCCGCTGCGGCTTGTGTGGTGTATTGCCCAGTGACGAACGGCACGTTTTGCCCGACCACAATTTTGGCTTCATCGTTGTCCAGCGTGATGAGATTGGGCATGGATAAAATGTTGCTTTTGCTATCGGCCTGCAAGGCATGAACCAGCGCACCTAAGCCGATTTTGCGCGACAAAAAGCCCAGATTTAAGCCATTGCTAGGGGCAATAGGCACTCCGCCCGGAGTCAAACGCGCCACGGCTTGATTCGCCAAATTATTGCCCCCAGTGGAGAAGGTTGTGCCAAGCGCGCTAGGGGTGGTGGCATTGCCCGCCAATGCGCCCCACTGTACGCCAAACTCCGCCATTTTTGAGGCATCGACTTCGACGATTAAGGCCTCGATATAAACCTGCGCGCGGCGCGCATCGAGCTGCTCGATAATGGCGCGCAGATTGCGATAGACGGGCTCACTGGCGGTAATAATCAGCGTGTTGGTGGACGCATCGGCTTGAATAAAGCCGCCCGCGCCGCCAGTAGGCAAGGCGATTTGCGGTGCTTGTCCTGCGGTGGGAATCGCGGCTGCGGGGGTAGAAGTGTCCGCCGCCATCACCGCGCGCAAAGTCAACGCCAGCTTGGTCGCTTCGGCATTTTTCAAATACACCACATGCACGTTGCCAGGCATCGCGGTGGGCTGGTCAAATTTGGCGATGAGCGATTTTGCTAAATTGGCGCGCGCTTCGGAGGGCGCGCGCACGATGACGGAATTAGTGCGCGCATCCGCCATCACCAGCTTCGCCGCATCGGCTGCCGCGCCTTGCTCTAACAGGCGATTCACCATATTAGCGAGGTCGGTGGCAATGGCGTATTTGACGCTGATAACTTCTAAATTTTGGCTGGTCGAGGTATCGAGTGCATTGATGATTTTGCCTAAGCGCAACAAATTATCCGCGTAGTCGGTGACTACCAAAGTGTTGTTGCTGGGGTTGGCGTTGATGATGTTGTTAGGCGAAATTAGCGGACGCAATACCGTGACTAAATTCGCCGCTGATTCGTGATTAAGTTGAAAAATTTTAGTGGCGATTTGGTCGCCGCGACCGCCGTTACCATCCTGCACACCGCCTTGTAATTTGGCATCGGCTTCGGGCACAACTTTGCTGTAACCATTCGCTGCGACCACTGCGTAACCTTGCATACGCAACACTGAAGCCAACAGCTGCAAGGCTTGCGGCTTGCTCAATGATTTTTCTGACACCAAGGTCAACGTGCCTTTGACGCGTGGGTCGATGATAAAAGTGACGTTGGCATAATCGCCGATTGCCTTAATCACCGACTCGGTTTCGGCATTCACAAAATTAAAATTCGCGGTGTTGGCAGGCACAGGTGCAGCCTCTTCGGCGTGTGCCAACGAGAACGCGAAGCTGTATAACAGGGCGAGAAAAATAGCGTTAATTTTCATCATAAGTCTCTTTTAATTTGCGTTTAACAGGATGACTTCTTTGCCATCCACCATGCCGCGTTGTCCTAATAAATTGAGCAGGTTTGCCAGCTCGCTTTCGTGCCCTGCGGCGGCTTGGGCGTTGCCTGAAAAATGTAGTCTGCCATTACTAAAATCGCCTTTGCCCACCAATAACAATGGCCCTTGTGTGCTGCTCAAGGCGACATCGGCGCGCGCGCCATGCCAAATAAATTCTAAGTTGTAAGCCCCCAACGGTTGGATGGGCGACAGGCGCGAAGCGATGTTTTGCATGGCTAAATTCATTACCCCACCTAGCTGCACTTCGCCTTGCAAAAGCGAGACGCGCAAGCCTTGCCAGCTCAAGCGCATTTGCCCTGACGGCTGCAAAGTGTTGAGTGGCGCGCCCAAGCTGGCGAGGCGTGCGGCGGGCAAATTCAGCGCGGCATTGCTGATGCTGATTTCTTGCCAGTTGCCGCTGATGTGCAGCGGCTGCGTGAGTGATTCGTTATTGCTTAAATCGGCATCCACACTGCCCAATAAAATCAGCGGCGAGATGCGCCAACTAAAGCGACCCGGCAACAACGGCGTAATCGGGTCGGTGCGGCTTGGCGCGCTGCCGATAAACGCCGAACCGTTCCACAGCGTGCCTTGTGCGTCGCCCAAAGTAATGCGTCCTTGCGTTTGCGCTTCGATTATCGGCACCAGATAACTAATTGGAAACAGCGCAAGCAGCGTGAGCAATATGCTCGCTAGTCCTGCCAAACTCCACAGCACGACGCGTTTCATTCGCTGCCTCCTGCGGCTTGCAAAGTGAAGCTGGCATCGACTTGGTCGGGGCGAGCGAGCGGGGTGATTTTGGCGGAGGTGACGCTGATGCGCGCGCCGCTTTGCAATTCGCTCAGCCAAGCTAAAGTCTGCGTAAATGATGCGCTATCGAGCTGTACTTGCGCACTCGCGCCTGCCAGATTGATGCTGCGAGCTTTGAGTTGATGCGCTTGCAAACTGGCTTCGATACTCGCCGTGGTCATCGCGCTAACAGGCGCGTTGCCCGATTCTTTAAGCGTCGCAGCTTGTGCGCTTAAGGCTTGCATTTTTGCCACTTGCTCGCGTAATTGCGGCAAGGTTTTGCTTAAGTTTTTACGCGCGGTGAGGGCGGGGGCGATGAGCAAAAGATAAATCAACGCAGCGGCAACCACCCCAGCGGCGGCTAGCAACAGTTGCTTTTCGCGCGTCTCACGGGCTGACCAAAAATTGCTGAGCGCGTCGCGCAGTTGATTCGCATTCATCGCGCGCTCCCTAGTTGCCAGTGTGTCTCGTCCAGAGCTTTTAATTGCAGCTCGCGCAGCGCGAGTGCATCACGCAGCGCGTCTATCGACACAGCGGATTTGAGCGTGATGCTTAAACGACGCTGCGCATAATTTAATTCAGCAATTTGGCTGCTGTCAGCAGGTTTGATGGTTGTCCACGCGCTAGAAAATTCAGCGGTTAGCGCAACCAAATCATCTGGGGATAGTTGTCCCGCAGCCTGTTGTGCGGCGGCGATTTTTTGGTGCATTTGCAACAGCGGATCGAGCACCACGGTTTCTTTGGGATAGGCGTTGAGATAAAGGTTGCGCAAGCTGCTGCGCAATTGCGCGGCCTCGCGCGCTTGCTGCCACCAAGTGAAATTTAATGCTGCGATATTCACCAACAGCAGCACTGCGGCGAATGTCAGTGGCACACGCCAGGCTTTGAATTGCCATGGCTTATGCGCAAATTCAGCCAGCTCGGCTGCGAGATTTAATTCACAGAGTTGATATTGAGTGGGATTTTTTGCCAGCACTTGTACATCGCTATCCTCACCACACAAGGCTTGATACGCCTGAACTTGTGCGGCATCGACAGACAGCACTAGCGCGCCCGTCGGGGTGATGCTGCGCAAGCTGGGCAACACTGCCGCGCGGTTTGCGACGATGAGTCCGAGTCCCGTAAATTCGCCGGTGCGTAATGCTAGGCTGATGCCCGCATCGAACGACGTGAGTGATGCGCTGACAGTGTTGTCCGCAAGCGGCAAACATAATTGTTCAGGCACGGCGCGTAGCTGTTGCGCACCCAGTTCGCGCAAGGTGGTGAGCCAAGCACGCAACCAATCGCGCTGCACCACCGCCAGCGTGCGTAGCCCCGCTTGATTGGATGAAGCGGCAATCACTACCTCATCAACCTCGC
The DNA here is from genome assembly GCA_036171175.1 of Gallionella sp. Classification (GTDB taxonomy): domain Bacteria; phylum Pseudomonadota; class Gammaproteobacteria; order Burkholderiales; family Gallionellaceae; genus Gallionella. The sequence continues at coordinate 1,141 of JAVHQO010000249.1, read as the reverse complement.
CGAGTAATTTATCTTCCAGCAAATTAGGCAACGCCGCGCGCAATTTGCCCGCTGACAACGGCGGCACCGCGATGCGCTGCACACTCACATCTGCTGCCGCTATGACCAAAATGACCGTGTGCGCGGTGCGAATGTGTTGCACCAGCTCGTTTAGCGTGGCTGTGCCCTGTGCTAACAAACTGTCGCGCTTGCCGCGCGCAACATAGGCGCACGTCGTGCTTCGTAAGCTCGAATCAGTCAATGCACGGGCGGGAAGATGGAGGGTGAGCGAGCTCAAATGGCGGGAATAAGCAGACGAAAAAATTAAAGTCGCGCAGCATATAACAAAAGTGCTTGAGCGGGGCTGCGAATGTGTTTAATGTAAATGTAAAAAAGCCGTCCGAAGACGGCTTTTTATTACCTGTTTCGAGCGTTACTTCAGTTGAAGTGCAAAGCAACCATTCGCTGGGACAGTGTAGTTCGCTGGAGCCCAAGTTATCCCAGGCTGAGTTGAGCTTGCAGCAGCAACTAAGCGCGCACCAGCATTGACTGCCGTTACAAATGTGCCAGCTGTGTCAGCGCAGCTTACAGGGGGTGTGGTTCTATATTTCGCCAAGTTACCCACTACCGCATTGTCAACAGAAATGTTGATACTGCCGCCAGGTACAGCGGTGAGAGCCGTCCACACGATAAGCAGACCTTGAGCAGGAGGTGGAGGTGGAGGTGGAGTGCTAGAGCCCCCCCCCCCGCAAGCAGTCAGTAAGGCGATAGAGGCGGCAATAGCAGCGGATTTGAGCAGATTCATTGTTGTTCCCTTAAGGTTTGTGAGTGGGTTTGATTTTTATTAAAAGTGGTCAAAAAATCAGCGCGTAATATAGGCGAGTGTTTAACGGGCTGTCAAACTTAAATCGTTAAAAGTTGCAAAAGAGTCGCAATCGCCCGACAAGTTTGCCTCCCAAAACAGCATTTCATCAGCCCAAGTTTGAGGTGACACTAAGCTAGTCGGAGCGCAATTTATTGCGCGATTGCTGATGATGCCTCTTACGCAAGCCAGTGGCGGTTCGCATTTAGAAAGCCTACTCGCCATCGCAGTAAAAAATTACCAGCCGCATCGCGCTAGTTCTTAACGTGTCCCGACTAACGACTAACGACTAACGACTAA
>JAVHQO010000248.1:0-24145 GCA_036171175.1 Gallionella sp. | reverse complement strand
CCCCGTGTTTATTTACGGCTATCAAGATAAGTTCCGCGCCTTGCCAGGCGATGATAGGTTAGCTGACACACATTTAGGTGCGTCTGCAAGCTGCCCTGGCGGTACATGTCCTACTCCTACTACGTTGATTACGGCTGGCAATGGTCTAATTAACGGTAGTTGGAACTCAATCGTACAAACAGATGAGTCTTATTTGTTTTGGCAGCATGTACGTTTAGCTGGCTTAACTGCTGGTTCGACAACGATTACTGCCGTCGACTACTTACCTGTGAATGCCGCAGGTGGCACTATCGGTATTCAAAGCGGGACTTCTATTGCTACTGCTAGCCCGATGAAAGATGCATCGGGTAATGCGATTCGTGGCACTTACATTATTTGCTCACCTAACATTTTAGGTAAGTTTGCGAAGCAACTCGACATTCAATTAGATGATGGCAATACCGCAACAGGTTCTATGATGGCTTTTGACGTAAGTACGGGGACATACGCTTTGGGTGTGTCAGCCACTGCGACTGCTTCGATGAACGATGCCGATATTGTTACAGTCTGCATGGGTGTTTAAATAACCTTAGCTTGACCGTTAAGAAAGCCCGCCTAGTGCGGGTTTTTTGCTATTCGCTGGTAGAATCCTGCCCCTATGAAAAACACCGACTTCCCTAGCCTTATCAGCCACGCGCACGAGTTGCTCACGCGCTTAGAAAAAATCCTGCCTAACACCACACCGTCACCCCCTGATTGGGCGAAAGCATCTGCATTTCGCTGGGATTACACCCTGCGCGCTTTGCATCCTGTGGTGAATTTTCAGCGCATCGCTTTAAGCGATTTATCGGGGATAGATAATCAAAAGCTACGCGTTGCACAAAACACCCGCCAGTTTGTGCAAGGCGGCACCGCCAATAACGTGCTATTGAGCGGCGCGCGCGGTACGGGTAAGTCGTCGCTGGTCAAAGCCCTGCTCAATGAATATGCCGATGCAGGCTTGCGCGTGATTCAAATCGACAAGCAGGGTCTGAAAGATTTGCCGCTGATTATTGGCATGGTGCAAGGTCGTGCGGAACGTTTTATTTTGTATTGCGATGATTTGTCGTTCAATGCCGATGAAGATGGTTATCAAACGCTGAAAGCCGCGTTGGACGGTGATTTGGTGGCGTTTTCGGATAATTTGCTGATTTACGCCACGTCCAATCGCCGCCACTTGATGCCCGATTATATGAGCGACAATTTGGCAACAAAATACGATGGTGAGGAGATCCATCCTGCCGAAGCGGTGGAAGAAAAAGTGTCGTTGTCGGAACGCTTTGGACTCTGGATTTCCTTCTATCCGTTTAGCCAAGACGAGTATCTGCAAGTAGCCCAGCATTGGTTAAAACAGCACGGTTGGACGCACGGCATGAGTGAAGAGGTGCGCCGCGCCGCGCTGCAATGGTCGCTGTCGCGCGGCTCGCGCAGTGGTCGTGTAGCAGGACAGTTCGCGCGAGATTGGTGCGGACAACACAACAATTAGCAATGTAGAAGGCCGATTCATCGGGCGATTACTACACTCAAAATCATCGCGCAATAGCGTTGCATAAGCACGCGAGGGAGCGATCAATCACTGGTCGCGGCTAAATTTGCGCGCTCACATACTGCGTTGCAGTCCGAGATAAAAATTGATGACTTTACCGAAAATTATTCACGTTGCCGCTGCGGTGTTAGTTCGCCCCGATGGTTCATTTTTGCTGGCGCAACGTCCCGAAGGCAAAGACTATGAGGGTTATTGGGAATTCCCCGGTGGCAAAATCGAAGCGGGCGAAACCGCACAACAGACTTTGTGTCGCGAGCTGGACGAGGAGTTGGGCATTGTCGTTACGCGTGCCTATCCTTGGTTAAAGCGTGTATTCAGTTATCCCCACGCCACGGTACATCTGCATTTTTTCCGCGTGTTTGAGTGGCTAGGTGAAGCATACGGACGCGAATCTCAACAGCTTAGTTGGCAGCAGTTTCCGAATTTGAGTGTCAGCCCCATGTTGCCCGCCAACGCGTCGATTTTGCGGGCTTTGGCACTGCCCGCAAAATATGCAATTAGCAACGCGGCTGAGTTGGGTGAGGCTGAGTTTTTGCTGCGCTTAGAACGCGCCTTGCAAAATGGGCTGCGCTTGTTGCAAGTGCGTGAGCAACACTTATCGCCCGAAAATTATTGCGTGTTCACGCAAGCCGTAGTGGATCTAGCGCATCGCTATGAGGCAAAAGTGTTGGTGAATGGCGATGCCGAGCTGGCAAAAAAAGTGGCGGCGGATGGCGTGCATTACACGGGCAAGCAACTCTTGGAATGTAGCGCACGCCCTGATTTCTCATGGTGTTCAGCGTCGTGTCATACGGCGGCAGAGTTGCATCACGCAGCGGCATTAGGCTTTGATTTTGCGTTACTCAGTCCCGTGTTACCGACGTTAAGTCATCCGGGTGCGGCACATTTAGGCTGGGCAAGATTTGCCGCGATGACGATGGATGCGAGCTTGCCTGTGTATGCGCTGGGTGGGTTAAGCGTAGGAGATGTGGCAGTGGCGCAGCAGCACGGCGCACACGGTATTGCGCTATTGCGTCAGGCGTGGATTTAATTCGCTATCGAGAAAATCATTGAGGTCTGGGGCTTGTTCGATACGAAATTCTTCGTTCGCCCATTTGCCTAAATCTATCAGTTTGCAACGTTCGCAACAGAATGGACGAAACGGGTTTTGCGTATCCCAAGGCGCGCTTTTTTTACATTGTGGGCAACTGACCATTGCGGCGGCGGAACTCATAGTGCGAGGCTGCAAAAGGTTAAATCAAAGTTCAGGTCGGCAGTGAATAGGCTTGATTTTGAGGCGTAATCAGCGTTAATGAAACGAATGTTGATGGCGTATTTATTTGCGCTGACTTCTGGGATGCAGGGGAGGTTCGCGGCAACATTGACGCGTAATAGCTGCGCGGTGCGTCCTCCTTGCATTTGTTGAAATAGACCTTGCTGCGCGCTGTAATGCATTACTTTTCCGCTCTCACGTAATAGTTTTAGCAGCAGCTTAATCGCGATATGAATAGGGTGTATAGGGTTGAGCCATTGTGTTAAAAATTCGCGACGCACCTCTATATTTTGTTGTTGCCAATAATGATAGGACGGCAAATCAAATTCACACGTTCCGCCTGGCACGCAAGCGCGTTGCTTAATCCCCATTAACCATTCATTTTCGCGTAAATACTGCCCCGTTTTGCCATGCATATTTTGTAGGTTTTGCAGGGATACATCTAGCTCTTCAAGAATGAAATTCAGCGCGTGTTCAGATATTTGCGGGTTGTTGTGTAGTTGCGCCAGCGTGCGGCGTTGCCGTTCCAGTTCTTGTAGTAACTCTGATTTTAGATCGGCGCGACTAATCACTTCTAAAATTTCAAACAGTGTGGTGATGGCGACGTGATGATCGCTGCTGGTATGCGCGGTAATGAAATGTTCAAGGCGTGCGAACAAGTCCTCTAGTCGCAGCAGGGTACGCACTTTTTCGTTGAGAGGAAATTCGTAACGGATCACGTTTTTGGAAGCAGTTCAGCGAGTTATTTTTCAAGACGCGCAAGATATAGTTAAGTGCTTAATTTCGTCAATCATTTATTGAGCTTTGTTGTAAATAAATGTCATGTAAGCGGCGCACTTGCGAGGTCAGATGATTTAAGTCTTGCTGGTTGGCAATAATATCGTCGGCTGCGGACAACTGAGCTGCACGCGGTGTTTGCTGGGCGATGATGTTTTTTATTTGTTGTGCACTTAATTGGTTGCGCTGCATGACGCGCTTGATTTGCATTTTCTCATCACAGTCGACCACTAGCACGCGCTGTACTAAGTGCAAAAAATCTGGGCTGCTTAATAACAAGGGAACGACAATTAGCAAGTAAGGCGCACTAGAGGCTTTTTGGCAAAGTGCTAAGGTTTCCCTCAAAATAAGGGGATGCAAAATCGCTTCGAGTTTTAATTTCGCTTGCGCTTGGCTAAAAACTAATTCACGCAGCGCGTGACGATTGAGAGTGCCGTCGGGGTGGAAATAAGTCGCGCCAAACTCGTTTCTGAGCGCGGGGAGGGCGATGCCATTTGCCTGAGTGAGTTGATGGGCAATCACATCGGTGTCAATAATTTGCGCACCTAGGCTGCTAAACAGTTTTGCAACGGTGGATTTCCCACAGCCTATGCCGCCGGTTAAACCAATACGCAACATGGCTTAAACGTGCATCAATTGTAAATAGCTGTTAGTGATTGTCTGCCCCCAAAATAAAGCAATTAAACCTCCGCCTGCAAGGTAAGGGCCAAATGGAATGGGGATGTTGCGCCCGTGTTTCAACACAATCATCAAGCTGATACCAACCACCGCACCCACCAAAGATGACAGCAAAATAATCAGCGGTAACATTTGCCAGCCTAGCCACGCGCCGAGTGCTGCGAGCAACTTAAAGTCGCCGTAGCCCATGCCTTCTTTGCCTGTGATGAGTTTGAACGCCCAGTACACCAGCCATAACACTAAGTAGCCAAAAATGGCACCCAACACGGCATCATTCAAGCTGGTGTAAGTATTCGTCATGTTGAATAACAGGCCTGCCCAGAGTAACGGCAAGGTCAGGTCGTCGGGCAGCAGTTGTGTATCGAAGTCGATGGCGGTGAGCGCTAATAACGTCCAGATTAGCAGCATCGCGCCTAGGGCTGACCAAGCAAAACCAAAATGCAGCGCGGCATAGCCACATAGCAAGCCGCTGATGGCTTCGATGAGGGGGTAGCGTGGTGAAATAGCGGTCTTGCAAGCACTGCATTTGCCGCGTAACCATAAGTAGCTCGCTACAGGAATGTTCTCCCAGGCGCGAATGGCATGTTTGCAATGAGGACATGCTGAGCCTGGTACGACCAGATTAAATTTAGCGTGGGCTTTGGTCTTTTCGCCGCGCAACTCGGCGCACTGTCCGTGCCAATCGCGTTCTAGCATGATGGGCAAACGATAAATAACCACGTTGAGAAAGCTGCCGACTAATAGACCGAAAATCGCGCACACGCAGATAAATAAAGCTGGGCTGCTTTGTAGGAGTTCAAATATGCTCATATTAAATTATCGACAAGAGAAATAAAAAACGCGCATCACCTTTAGGGAATGCGCGTTATGCAGACTGGGGCTTAAACCACTTGACCCATTTTGAAAATTGGTAAATACATCGCCACCACCATACCACCGATGAGTACACCCAGTACCACCATAATCACGGGCTCCATTAAACTTGACAGCGCGGCAACCGCATCATCAACTTCGGCCTCATAAAAATCAGCAACTTTAGATAGCATCGCATCTAAAGCACCAGACTCTTCACCAATCGCGACCATCTGTAACACCATGCTAGGAAAAACATTGGTATCTTGCATTGCCACGGTTAAGCTGGCTCCCGTGGTGACCTGACGTTGAATCGCCTTGGTTGCATCAAAGTACACCGCATTACCAGCCGCACCCGCCACCGAATCAAATGCTTCAACGAGTGGTACGCCCGCCGCGAACATAGTTGACAGCGTACGACTCCAGCGCGCGATACTTGCTTTGCGTATCAACTCACCAAAAATTGGCAGTTTGAGCATCAGTCTATCCATACGAGCTTGCATGATTTTGCTGCGTTTCCACACATAAAAGAAGCTGTATAGCCCACCGCCCAAAATACTGAAAATCGCCCACCACCAGCTCACCACAAAATCAGAAATTGCCATAATCACTAAGGTTGGACCTGGCAAGTCCGCGCCGAAGCTGCTGAACAACTCCTTAAAGGCGGGAATCACAAAAATCATAATTACCGCCGTGATGATAAAAGCCACGGCAATAATCGAAACGGGATAAAACAACGCGCCTTTAATTTTGCTTTTAATCGCCTCAATTTTTTCTTTATAAGTTGCTAAGCGATCTAGCAAACTATCCAGAATACCAGCGGATTCGCCTGCACCAATTAAGTTGCAATAGAGATCATCGAAATAGAGGGGATACTTTTTGAATGCTTGCTGCAAACTGCTGCCTGTTTCAACATCCGATTTAATATCAAACAACAGTTTTGCCACAGATGGATTGCTATGCCCTTTGCCGACGATGTCGAAAGATTGCAGCAGCGGGACGCCTGCTTTCATCATGGTGGCGAGCTGACGTGTGAATAGCGAAATATCTTTAGGGGTAACCGCTTGGGTGCTGGCGCGGAATTTTTTGATTTTGATGTTGAGCACACCTTGGCGACGCAATGCTGCTGAAACCACGGTTTCACTAGGCGCGCGCATTTGCCCTTTGAGAATTTTTCCAGTCTTATCTTTACCTTCCCATAGATAAGAGGTTTCTTTTATTTTTTGCGAGTTAGATGCGACAGCCATGATTGCTTGCTCCGTTCGATTTTATTGAATTTGTGCGCCGCATCATGCCGAGCTTTATGCGTGTTGTAAAGCATGAGACTTTGCTTAAGGATGAGCGGGCGAACTTTTGCCGATGAATGGCGTACTCTTAGGGAAAATTCGAACGACTTTAATCACGCGGTCTTGTGTTTGTATCACCTCCATTGGATAGCCCGCAATTTTTAAGCTGGTACCCGCTTCGGGTATATCTTGTAAGTGTTCGAGTATTAAGCCATTCAAGGTTTTTGCTTCTTGACGTGGAAAATGTAAGCCTAACTTACGGTTCAATTCGCGCAAGCTGCTGCCGCCTTCCAATAAAAAACTGCCGTCATCTTGGCGTAAAAACTTGCCCGTTTGATTCGGCGAAGAAGTAGTGAATTCACCGACGATTTCTTCCAAAATGTTTTCTAATGTCACCAAACCTAATAATTCACCGTATTCATCAACCACTAAGCCTAAGCGCGTGTGGCGTTCTTGAAATTGTTGAAGTTGTTTGAGCAAGGGTGTGTCAGATGGGATGAAATAGGGCGCGCTCAACACGGCTTGCAGCGCGGCAATATCTAAGGTTGCTTCATGCAGCAATGACAGAACTTTTTTGATATGCAAAATGCCGATGATATTGCTGCTGTGATCTTGATAAACTGGCAGCAAGGTGTGATGGCAAGTGACTAATTGTTGACGTAGTTCGTCGCCATCACTGGCAATGTTTAATGATTCAATTTGCTTACGCGGAATCATTACGTCATTTACGGTGATGCGCTCCAAGTCAACTAAATTGAGTAGCATTTTTTGATGTTTACGCGGTAAAAAATGTTCGGCATCCAACACGAGTCCGCGCAGTTCTTCCAATGTCATTTTAGATTTGCTTTGATCGGTAATCACTTGGATGTGCAGCAGCCACAAACAGCCTTTCACCATGGCAGTCGCAATCGACACAATGGGGTGAAATAAGGTGATGAGCGGAGCGAGTAAAAAGCTAGAAGGGAGCGCGACGCGTTCGGGATAACTCGCTGCAATAATTTTCGGCATGATCTCGCTAAACACCAGCAGCACAAAGGTAATCAGCAATGTGCCTGACAGCAAAGCTAATTCGCTCGCGCCAAATAGTCGCAACATAATAATGTTGGTGACCGCCGCAGCGGCGACATTAAGCAAGGTGTTGCCGAACAAAATTGAGCCTAGTAACTGATCAACTTTGGCGAGTAAACGTGAGGTTAATTTTGCACTACGCTTGCCTTTGCGAGCCAAGTTGCTGAGGCGATGGCGGTTGATGGCCATCATGCTGGTTTCGGCGGCGGAGAACCATGCGCCACACACTAGTAACGCTAATAAAATCAGCAGCAGTGCGTTTAAAGAGAGATCGTCCAATGAATTTTTTAGTCAAAAGTGAGGGGCGGCATGGTGTGCGAGCGCGTGGCGTGTGTCAAGCCGTGCGGCGCGTGCTGTAGCGATACATGATGATTCCGATGATTACCATAGGCACGCTCAGCCATTGCCCCATGCTGATGCCAAACGTCATCAGACCGAAAATTCCATCATCGGGATTGCGCGCGAATTCGCCGATAAAACGAAAACTGCCGTAGCCGATTAAAAATAAGCCTGACACCGATCCAACTGCTCGCGGCTTACGTGCGTATATCCACAACAGCAAAAACAATAACACCCCTTCCAATGCGAATTCGTACAGCTGCGACGGATGACGCGGCAGATTATCGACATTGGGAAACACCATACCCCACGGTGCATCAGTGGGTCGCCCCCACAATTCGCCATTGATAAAATTGCCCAGCCGCCCGAACGCCAAGCCAGGCGGTACCAGCGGCGCGATAAAATCCATCAACGCCAACCAGCGCATTTTTTGCAGTCGCGCAAAAATCGCCATTGCCACCAATACGCCGAGAAAGCCGCCGTGAAAGGACATTCCGCCTTCCCACACCGCAGGGATTTTCAGTGGATGTGAAAAATAATAGCCGGGGTTGTAGAACAACACTTCGCCCAACCGTCCGCCAATAATCACACCGAGCACACCATAAAACAACAAATCATCGAGCAATTTAGGTGTGAGCTGCGGATGATTCAGCATCACGATGCGTTTACGTCCCAGCCAGATGAAAGTCATAAAACCCGCCAGATACATCAGCCCGTACCAATGAATACCGAATGAGCCTAAATGAATCGCAACAGGGTCGAAATTGGGATGGATGAGCATAGGAGTTCAGGCGTGTCGATAAGGGCGCGTAATTTACCATAGCTACATGGGGCTTTAAATTTAAGCTCGCCAGTATTTCCCACACATTATTTTTAATCTCATTAGCGGCTTGGCTGCGCATCGTTTAGAATCCGCGCCTTATTTTGGAGAGTCACATCATGCCTGTTTACCGTTCAAAAACTTCTACTCATGGTCGCAATATGGCTGGGGCGCGCGCTTTGTGGCGTGCGACTGGCATGAAAGAAGGCGATTTTGGCAAGCCGATTATCGCTGTCGCGAATTCGTTTACGCAGTTTGTTCCGGGCCACGTTCACCTAAAAGACATGGGGCAATTAGTGGCGCGCGAGATTGAAAAGGCGGGCGGTATTGCTAAAGAATTTAATACCATTGCGGTGGATGACGGCATCGCGATGGGACACGCGGGGATGTTGTATTCGCTGCCTTCGCGTGAGTTGATTGCGGATGCGGTGGAGTACATGGTGAATGCGCATTGCGCCGACGCGCTGGTGTGCATTTCTAATTGCGACAAAATCACGCCAGGCATGTTGATGGCGGCGATGCGTTTGAATGTGCCAGTGGTATTTGTGTCGGGCGGGCCAATGGAAGCGGGCAAAGTGAACTGGGACGGCAAGACTAAAGGCTTGGATTTAGTCGATGCGATGGTGGCGGGTGCAAACGATACCGTGAGCGATGCAGAGAGCGATGCGATTGAGCGTTCCGCGTGTCCAACTTGCGGTTCTTGCTCTGGCATGTTCACCGCGAATTCGATGAATTGTTTGACCGAGGCGTTGGGTTTGTCGCTGCCCGGCAACGGCTCATTGGTGGCGACGCACGCCGAGCGCAAGCAATTATTTTTGCGTGCGGGACGCACCATTGTTGAATTGTGCAAACGCTATTACGAACAAGATGACGCGACCATTTTGCCGCGCAGCATCGCCAGTTTTAACGCCTTTGAAAACGCCATGACGCTGGACATCGCAATGGGCGGCTCGACCAATACCGTGCTGCATTTGCTGGCGATTGCGCAGGAGGCGGGCGTAGATTTCACCATGAAGGATATGGACAGATTGTCGCGTCATGTGCCGACCTTGTGCAAAGTTGCGCCGTCCTCGGAATATCACATGGAAGACGTGCACCGAGCCGGCGGCACGACGGCGATTTTAGGTGAATTGTTACGCGCAAAACTATTGCACGGTGATGCGCACACCGTGCATGGCGCGACCATGGCAGAAGTATTGCAACACTGGGACATCAAGCAAAATAAAGACGAAGCGGTGCAAAAGTTTTTCCGCGCCGCACCTGGCGGGATTGTCACTACCATCGCGTTTTCGCAATCCATGTTGTATCCAAGCGTCGATGATGATCGCAGCAACGGCTGCATCCGCGATGTGGCACACGCTTATTCCAAAGACGGCGGACTAGCCGTGTTGCACGGCAATATTGCCTTGGATGGTTGCATCGTCAAAACTGCTGGTGTGGATGAAAGCATTTTGAAATTTACTGGGCGCGCGCGCGTATTTGAAAGTCAGGATGACGCGGTCACCGCGATTTTGGCCGATGAAGTGGTGGCGGGTGATGTGGTGGTGATACGTTACGAAGGACCAAAAGGTGGGCCGGGGATGCAAGAGATGTTGTACCCGACCACTTATCTAAAATCCAAAGGCTTGGGCAAACTGTGCGCGCTGCTCACTGACGGACGTTTTTCGGGTGGTACATCGGGATTATCAATTGGACACGTTTCGCCTGAAGCTGCAAGGGGCGGTGCAATCGGGCTGATTGAAGAAGGCGACACGATTACCATCGACATTCCGAATCGCAGCATTACTTTGCAGATTAGCGAGAGCGAAATGGCAGTGCGCCGCAGCGTGATGATGGCGCGCGGTAAAAAGGCTTGGCATCCCGCCACTCGCGAGCGTCATGTATCAGTCGCCTTGCGCGCTTATGCTGCGATGACCACCAGTGCCGACAAAGGTGCCGTGCGCGACGTTTCTCAAATCGAACACCGTTAATTCACTTCTATAAAGGAACACAACAGATGAAAAACGCAGCACAGCTTAATAAACAATTTGGTATCGAAGGTCAGCTTACGTTTCGCGATGACGCGAGCGGCTTAGTGGTGGCAGACTTTAGTAATACGCAAGCCACGGCATCGCTGTGTTTGCAAGGCGCACATTTGATGAATTGGCAGCCGAAAAGCCAAGCGCAGCCTGTGGTGTGGTTGTCGCGCGACGCAAAAATGGCAGCAGGGAAGTCGATTCGTGGCGGCGCGCCAGTGTGTTGGCCATGGTTTGGTGCACATGCGACTGAGGCGACATTCCCTGGTCATGGTTACGCGCGTACCGTGCCTTGGCAGGTGATGGAATCAGGCGTGGAGCCCAATGGTGCGACGCGCTTGACGCTACGCTTAGTCGATAGCGACAAGACGCGTGCGCAGTGGGAGCACTCGTGCACTGTCGAGTTGAGTGTGGTGGTTGGTGAGACCTTGCGTATGTCTCTAACCACCGAAAACACGGGCACGCAAGACTTTGTGATTGGCGAAGCCTTACACACTTATTTGCAAATCAGTGACATCGCTGCGGTACGCGTGACGGGTTTGGACGGGTGCGAATACTGGGACAAAGTGGGTGGCTCGGTGCTGAAACAGCAAGCTGGCGCAGTGACCTTTGCCAGCGAAGTTGATCGCGTTTATATCAATACGGCGGCGGAATGCGTGATACACGATGACAAGCTCAAACGTTGTATTCATATTAAAAAATCAGGTAGTCAATCTACGGTGGTATGGACTCCGTGGGTCGAAAAAGCCACCAAAATGGGCGACATGGGGCAACCTGATGGTTGGCGCGAAATGGTCTGTATTGAGTCGGTGAATGCGATTGAAAACGTCGTGACCGTGGCGGCGGGAACTAAACACGCTTTAGTAGTCGAATACACCGCTTCATCTTTATAACTTTTAGGAGTCTCACTATGAAAATCGCAAACTATATTGCTGTGTTGATGATGCTGGTTATGGGAGGCGCACAGGCGGCAGAGTCCGTTGCCGATAAACCCGCTGAGCCCGTGGCTAAGCATGGCAAAGTTCATGCGCATAAAAAATGCGTAGAAAAACATGGCAAGCCGTGTCACTTACATAAAGACGCGGCAAGTGCGGTGCCTGCCGCTGACAGTGCTGCGTCAGCGGTTGCCGTTGTGCCCGCCGCAGCACCTGTACTCGCTGTGCCTCCAGTCGCAAACAAGCCGGAGGTTATTAAAGCTGATGCCACTTTGTCAGATGCAGACGGACGCAAGTTAGCGACTAAGAGTGGCTGCTTTACCTGCCATGCAGTCGAGAAAAAAGTCGTCGGTCCAGCTTGGCGCGACGTGGCAAAAAAATATCGCAATGATGCAAGTGCCGAAGCCATGTTGGTAGCAAAGGTGAGCAAAGGCGGCAAAGGGGTGTGGGGCAGTACACCTATGCCCGCGAATTCACCGCGCGTGAGCGATGCTGACATTAAGGCATTAGTTAAATTTGTGTTGGCCTTGTAATAAGTCGTCAACTAAACTGTCCAGCTAGCGTTACTTGCCAGCGGTTACAAACCCATTCGCTGGCAGCGCGGCATGACAGCCTAAACAAATTCGTAGCACAGTAATAAAACCCAACGGAGTTAATATGAAATCAATGATTCTAAGCATGATGTTTGTAGCAGGTTTGATGGTTGCAGGTTCTGCATCTGCGGCAGAAATGCCCGCGCTGGCCAAGAAAAATTCTTGTGTTGTTTGTCACACCATAGACAAGCGAAAAGTAGGTCCAGCTTGGATGGATGTCGCGCAAAAATATAAAGGTCAGGATGTGGAAGCAAAGCTCATCGCCAAAGTTGCTAAAGGCGGTTCTGGTGTATGGGGTTCGATGCCTATGCCAGCTAATTCGCCTACCGTGAGTGATGCGGATATTAAAGAGTTAGTGAAATTTATTCTGGCGTTGTAATTCTGTAACTGGCATTGCCCCTACAGCCTGCGCAAGCAGGCTTTTTTATTGGCGATTAGGCTTTTTTGGGGCTGGCGTATCAAGGCGGATAAAAGTGGCTGACGAAAGTAAATAAATTTGGCACAATCCGCGCCCTAAAAATTAGAATTCACTTAAGGAGTTGGCATGTCGAGCTATAAAGATATTACCGTTGCAGAATTGCAAAAACTGTTGCAAAGCAGGCCGCCGCGCTTACTCGATGTCCGTACCGATGCGGAAGTGGCGCGCGGCAAAATCCCACAAGGTGATAGCTTGCCACTCCACTTGATTCCTTTGCGTTTGAACGAGTTAGACAAAAACGCAACCACGGTTTTTTATTGCCAAATGGGTGGGCGTTCAGCGCAGGCAGCGGCGTTTGCAGCAGCGAATGGTTTTGCTGATGTTTACAATTTACAAGGTGGCATTACCGCTTGGGCACATGCTGGTTTGCCGATTGCATGAGTCACTTTGATGTTGAATTAGATGTGCGCCAACTGGTCTGCCCTTTGCCGATTTTGCGCGCAAAAAAATCGCTGTCTGGCATGAACAGCGATGCAGTCTTGAAAGTAGTCGCGACCGATAAAGAAGCCCCCGCCGACTTTGTCGTGTTTTGTCGTCAAACGGGTAATCAACTACTGTCATCCGAGGTTAACGGCGAGGAATTTATTTTCTATATTCGCCGCCGTTAACTTTTCAGCCCAGTTTGTTACGTTGTACTTGTAGCAGGGCGACCGTCGCAGTAAATCCTGCCATACGTTGCTTTTCCTGTTCAACTACGGCGGCAGGTGCACGCGCTACAAAGCTCTCGTTGCCGAGCTTGGCGAGTGTTTTTGCGACTTCGTTAGACAAGCGTGCAATCTCTTTATCCAAGCGTTCGCGCTCGACCGCAACATCAATTTCCACCTTCAACATCAGCTTAAATTGCCCCACGATAGACACGGGAGCATCGCCTTCTGGCAGCTCGGCGACGACTTGCACCTCGCTTAATTTCGCAAGGCTGCTGATGTATGGCGCGAGCGCGTTTAGCACGGTCGCATCACCCGCCGCAATCAGCGGTACGCGCGCGGCGGGAGACAGATTCATTTCACTGCGCAGACTGCGACAAGCGGTAACCAGTTCTTGCAATAACCCGATGTCAGTAGTTGCCGCTGCATCAATCTTGCCCGCATCGGCTTGTGGATAAGTTTGCAGCATGATGCTCTCACCTGTTTTGTTCGCGAGCGGCGCGACTGATTGCCACAACTCTTCAGTGATGAAAGGAATGATGGGATGCGCCAGACGCAAGATGGATTCCAACACGCGCACCGAAGTACGGCGAGTGGCGCGCTGTTGCACTTCGTTGCCATTAGTCAATTGCACCTTCGCCAACTCCACATACCAGTCGCAGTAAGTGTTCCACACCAATTCATAAACCGTGCGCGCTGCCATGTCAAAACGGTAGTCGGCAAAATGCTGTGCCATCTCAGCTTCGGCTTGTTGTAATTGACTGATGACCCAACGATCCGCAGCGGAGTATTCCAACGGCTGCGATTCATCTTGCCCGACATCTTTGCCTTCGCAATTCATCAATACGAAACGCGTGGCGTTCCATAATTTATTACAAAAATTGCGATAGCCTTCGCAACGCTGCATATCGAATTTGATGTCGCGTCCTGGTGAGGCGAGTGACGCGAAAGTGAAGCGCAATGCATCCGTACCAAACGCGGCAATACCGTTAGGGAATTCTTTGCGCGTGCGTTTTTCGATTTGCTCGGCTTGCTTGGGATTCATCAATCCAGTAGTGCGTTTTTTCAGCAAATCTTCCAACGTAATGCCGTCGATTAAATCAATCGGGTCGAGCACATTGCCTTTGGATTTGGACATTTTTTGTCCTTCCGCATCGCGTATCAAACCATGCACATACACGTCCTTGAAGGGGATTTTTCCGGTGATATGTTTGGTCATCATCACCATGCGCGCCACCCAGAAAAAGATGATGTCGAAGCCCGTCACCAACACCGATGAAGGCAGATATTGTTTGACGAATTCGTTCTGCGCAGCTAATGGTTTGCTCATATCCCAATCGAGTGTGGAGAACGGCCACAGCGCGGACGAGAACCACGTGTCCAGCACGTCGTTGTCGCGTTTGAGTGCGCCCGTGTAACCCGCTAGTGCTGCGATTTTTTTCGCATCGGCTGCATCGTGCGCGACATAAACTTGACCATCATCACCATACCAAGCGGGAATTTGATGACCCCACCAAAGCTGGCGCGAAATACACCAATCCTGAATGTTGTTCAGCCACTGGTTGTAAGTGTTCACCCAGTTTTCAGGATGGAATTTAATTTCGCCAGATGACACACATGCCAAGGCTTGCTCGGTGATGCTCTTGCCGACCTTTCCATCTTTTTCTGGGCTAGGCTTGCTCATGGCGACGAACCATTGGTCGGTCAGCATCGGTTCGATGACTACGTTGGTACGGTCACCGCGCGGCACTTTCAATTTATGCTTTTCCGCTTTTTCAAATACGCCCGCGATTTCTAAATCGGCAACGATTTTTTTGCGCGCATCAAAACGATCGAGACCGCGATAGGCGGCGGGAGCTTGGTCGTAAATTTTGCCGTCCAGCGTCAACACGGAAATCATTTCTAGCTTGTGACGTTGCCCCACCGCATAGTCGTTAAAGTCATGTGCGGGCGTGACTTTAACCACGCCAGTGCCGAATTCTTTATCGACATAATCGTCGGCGATGATGGGAATATTTCGATCGCATAGCGGCAATTTCACCGACTGACCAATGAGATGTTTGTAGCGTTCATCTTCGGGATGCACCATCACTGCCACGTCGCCTAACATGGTTTCAGGACGTGTCGTTGCCACGGTTAAATATCCGCTGCCATCCGCGAGCGGATAACGGATGTGATACATAAAACCGTCCTCTTCTTCCTGCACCACTTCCAAATCAGACACGGCTGTGCCGAGTTTTACGTCCCAATTGACCAGACGTTTGCCGCGATAAATCAGACCTTCGTTGTATAGGCGCACAAAGGTTTCGGTGACGGTTTTATTCAGCGCGGAATCCATGGTAAAGCGTTCGCGCGACCAGTCTGGCGAGGTGCCGAGGCGACGCATTTGCTGCGTGATGGTGCCGCCGGAATACTCTTTCCATTCCCACACTTTCTCGATAAATTTTTCGCGGCCTAAATCGTGGCGCGAGATGCCTTGCGCATCGAGCTGACGCTCCACCACGATTTGCGTGGCGATACCCGCGTGGTCGGTGCCCGGCTGCCAGAGCGTGTTGTCACCCTTCATGCGATGGTAACGCGTCAGCGTATCCATCAATGTCTGATTGAATCCATGCCCCATGTGTAGCGTGCCAGTGACGTTCGGTGGTGGCAGTTGGATGCAGAAATTTTCGGTTTTAGCCGTATCGACACCTGCGTTGAAATAGCCCGCAGATTCCCACTTGGGATACCAATGTGCTTCTACACTTTTGGGTTCAAAACTTTTGGCGAGTTCGTTATTCTTTGCGTGTTCCATGAGATTTTTTGGCTAGCGATATTAAAAATAAAAACCTGCCAAGCAGCAGGTTGAGTGAGGCGGATTATAACAAACGATAGTGCTAAATTAAGCGGTCTAAGGGTTGCGGGTGTTGATTAATTTGCGTAATAAATCGGGCAGCTCAGTTTTGAATTCAGTAATCGCTAGCTTCACGGCCTGCTGATGCAGTTGCTCTAAATGGCGATTGAGTTTTTGGCTGAATACCGTTTCTAAGTGAGTTTGAAAGTGCTGCAATAATTCTTGCAGCTGAGCTTCCGAGAATTCGCGTGCGGCGGGAATCTGGCGCAGCACAGGCACTGTATCGCCTTCTAGCGTTTCGGTCAGAATCGGCAAATCGTCAGGGTAGATGGGCTGGGTCATTGGGGCTTTTTACTTAAATCAATATGACGAAGTTCATAGCCGCGATCACGATAAAACTTAAACCGTGCGCGGCCACGCACACTGTCCGCTTCATCCGCACCAACAATTTCAATAACGCGTTCAAAGCGACTGAAATAGCTAGGTGTTTCAGTGTGTAAGCTAATCAAGAGTTGATGGTGTGGAAACTGCGTTTCATCCAATGCTAACAACACAGGGGTGCGTTCAGCTAATTCGTCATCAAGTCGGCAATGCGGAATAAATGAGCTGGCACCTTGCTGCCAGAGCAGTCTATTTAACGCCTCACAGCTTGATGCATCAGACAGCGCAATCACCACCTTAAGCTGGGCTTGCATCGCCTTGTGGCTTAGTTGGCAAGCGGTGCGCAGCTTGTCGGGCGAGCCTGTGTAGAAATCGACTTTGGTCACTTTTGATTAGCGCGATTGATGAGATATTGCGTGAGCAACGGTACAGGGCGACCTGTCGCGCCTTTGTCTTTACCTGATTTCCATGCTGTGCCGGCGATGTCCAAATGCGCCCAGCGATAGTCTTTAGTGAAGCGCGATAAGAAACACGCAGCGGTAATGCTGCCGCCCGCGCGTCCGCCGATGTTCTGCATATCGGCAAAGTTGCTATCGAGTTGTTGTTGATAGTCGTCCCACAGCGGCATGTGCCAAGCCTTGTCTTGCGCATAGTCACTCGCGCTCAACAGCTCAGCGGCGAGACTGTCGTCGTTGCTATACAAGCCGCTGGCAACATGACCCAAAGCAATCACGCAAGCACCGGTGAGCGTGGCAATATCGACTACGCTATCGGGCTTAAATTTCGCAGCGTAAGTTAGCGCGTCGCACAGCACCAAGCGGCCTTCTGCATCGGTGTTAAGAACTTCGATGGTCAGTCCCGCCATGCTGGTGACGATGTCGCCAGGCTTACTTGCTGCACCATCAGGTAAGTTTTCACTGCTCGGAATAATCGCCACGACGTTTAGCTTAAGCCCCATTGCGGCAATGGCTTGCATTGTGCCCAGCACGCTCGCTGCGCCGCACATGTCGTATTTCATCTCGTCCATTTCAGCGCCTGGCTTGAGTGAAATGCCGCCTGAATCAAAGGTAATACCTTTACCGACTAACACGATAGGGTGCTGCTTCTTATCGCCGCCGTTATATTCCAAAGTGATGAGTTTGGCGGGTTCGCGGCTACCGCGTGACACCGATAACAGCGAAAACATACCCAGTTTTGCCATGTCTTTTTCTTCTAACACGGTGGCTTTGAGCGAATAGGTTTTTGCTAAGGTTTGGGCTTGCTCAGCTAGGTAACTTGGCGTGCAAATGTTGCCAGGTAAATTGCCTAGTGTTTTGGTGAGCATCATGCCGTTGGCAATTGCAGCAGATTGCAACAGCGTGGTTTGCGCTGCGCTGCTAGGTTTCTCGGCGCAGCCTAACAGGACTTTTTTCAAGCTAACGGGCGCACTAGGCGCGCTTTTTAATTGATCGCAACGGAATGCTGACTCCGTACCGAGCAATACAATTTGTTTGATTTTCCAGGCTTCATCGCGTCCCTTAACAACCAAGTCGCTCAAAAATAATGCCGCATCTTTGCACGGGGTTTTGTGTAGCGCGGCAAACGTGGCGCGCACCACATCGAGAAATTGTTGAGTGGAAAATTCACTGGTTTTACCTAAGCCCACCAGCAGTACGCGTTCTGCTGCGATGCCTGCCACGCGCGGCAATAACAAGGTGGTGGCGAGCTTGCCCGTCATATCATCTTGCGTAATCACGTCGCTCAAAGCGTTGTGCGCGGCTTTATCTAAAGTTTGCGCCGCAAGGGACAATTTGCCGCCCGCGAATACACCAACGACCACGCAAGCACTGCGTTGCTTTTCCGAATTACTTTGTTTTATGCTAAATTCCATGTGCTGCTCCTCAAAAATTTGTTTAGTAAAGTCTTAATGCCCGATTATCCGCAATCTTCTCCTATAAAGTCAAAGCCTGTGCGCGCTGGAATTTTTCAGCGCGCTTTAATTCGTGAGTTTTTAAGCAATGGCACGCTACTGTTTGTGGTGTTGTTAAGCATTATTGTTATCAGTCAGTTGATTCGTTTTTTAGGCGAGGCGGTAAACGGCAAAATTGCCGTCGATGCGGTACTCGTGTTGTTAGGCTTTAGCGCGTTAAATTATTTGGCGGTGTTGTTGTCGATTAGTTTGTTTTTGTCGATTTTAATTTCACTGTCGCGCGCCTATAAAGATAGTGAAATGGTGGTGTGGTTTGGCTCAGGCATTGCTCTAACGTATTGGATTAAACCCGTGGTGTGGTACGCCACGCCTGTGGTCAGCGTGATTGCGATTTTGAGTTTTGGCTTGTCGCCGTGGGCATTAAGAGCGGGCGAAGTGTATCAACACAGCTTAGAAATTCGCGATGAAATGAGTTCATCCACGCCCGGTATATTTCGCGAATCTAAATCAGCCGACCGCGTTTATTTCGTTGATAACGTGCAAGCCGGCTCGAATCAAGTCCGCAACATTTTTGTCAAGAGCGAACTCAACGGCAAAGTCAGCACCATGTTTGCCAAGCAAGGTTTACAAGAAACGCAAGCCGATGGTGAGCGATTTTTAGTGTTGCTAAACGGCACGCGTTACGAAGGTGTACCAGGGCAGCTGGATTATCGCGTTGCCGCCTTTGAGCGTTATGCGATGCGCATCGAACCCGCACCTACCCTGCAAACGCACATGAGCTTAAATGCCACGCCGACGCTACAGTTGTGGCGTGATCGCCAGCCGAATAGTTGGTCGCAATTGCAGTGGCGCATGGGTTTGCCGATTAGCGCGCTGCTGTTGGCATTGCTGGCGATTCCCTTGAGCTTTGTTAATCCGCGTGCGGGGCGTTCGCTCAGTTTTATCACCGCCATGGTTTTGTACATGATTTATTACAACATGATTAGCGTGAGCAACTCATGGGTCGCGCAAAGTAAAGTCTCGCCCTTACTGGGCGGTATCGGCATCCATAGCTTGATGTTTGCTTTAGTAATAGCCATGTTTATTTGGCGCACGCAGTTGTTTGCTTTGAATCGGATGTTTAAGCGATGAAATTATTAACGCGTTATTTAGCTCGCGAAATCTATGCCAGTATTGCGCTGGTATTCACGGCCTTGATTTTACTGTTCGCCTTTTTGGACTTCGTCAACGAGTTGAATGCGTTGGGGCAAGGGCAATATCGTTTGAGCTATGTGTTGATGTATGTAGGCTTAACCATCCCCGGCCGCATTTATGAGTTGTTCCCCGTCGCCGCTTTAATTGGCACAATTTTGGCGTTGGTGCAAATGGCGGCGAACTCTGAGCTGACCGTGTATCGCGCGTCAGGGGCATCGTTGCTACAAATGCTGGGCGCACTCGGCAAAATCGCCTTGCCATTAGTGGTCGCTTGTTTTGTGTTCGGTGAGTTTGTTGCGCCGCCGAGCGAGCATTTAGCGCAGCAGTTGCGCTTAAAAGCCAAAAATCTACAAGTGTCGGTGCAGGCGTTTCGTTCAGGCGTTTGGGTCAAAGACGACAACAGCTTCGTCAATGTTAAAAACGTCATGCACGACAGCAGCCTGCTAAATTTAGACATATATCAATTTGATGAAAACTATCATCTGCAAGCAATTTTGAATGCTAAGCGCGCCAATTTTATTGAGCAAAAATGGCAGTTAGAAGAGGTGCAAGAAACGCGCTTTGCCGAGGCGAAAATTAGCTTGGCAAGCTATGCCGTGCGTCCTTGGCTTACCGCGCTCAATCCGGAGTTATTTATGGTGTTGTTGGTCGCGCCAGAGCAAATGTCGGGCTGGAACTTATACCAATATGTGAATCATTTACGCGACAACCACCAGCAAACTGCACGTTATGAAATCGCGATGTGGAGCAAGCTGGTTTACCCGCTGGCGGTACTGGTGATGATGGTGCTGGCGTTGCCCTTCGCCGCGCATCACCATCGCTCCAGCGGCATCAGCACTAAAATTTTTATGGGGATTGTTTTAGGGTTGTCGTTCCACTTCTTCGGACGGCTCTTCGGCAGCTTAGGCGCGTTAAATAATTGGCCACCTCTCTTTAGCGCGAGTGCCATGACAGTGTTATTTTTAGTGGTGGGGGTGATGATGTTGTGGTGGCGGGAACGACGATAAAGCAGTTCTGAGCGTTCCTAGTTAGTCCACTTAGCCCGCACTGCGAATAGCTTTAGCGGGTTTTTTGTTCCTTATTGGTTTTTTGTGGTGTTGGTTGTTCTTGTGTTTTTTGTTGGTTGTTTTGTTGGTTTATTCTAGAATCGTGTTGGTTCTTTTTTTGAAGGGGTACAACATGGCACTAACGGCGATAGAGATAAAGAACGCGAAGGCAAGCGATAAGCCGCAAAAACTATCGGACGGCGGCGGCATGTTCTTGCTGGTTAACCCTAACGGCGCGAAGTATTGGAAACTGTCTTACAGGTACGGCGGCAAACAAAAAACACTGGCATTGGGTGTGTTTCCTGATACCAGCCTAAGCGATGCGCGGACAAAGCGCGAAGAGGCGCGGCGATTGATTGCGGACGGCATAGACCCTAGCGCAGTGAAACAGGCAACCAAAGCCGCCAAGATTGCCTTGGTAGAAAGCAGCTTTGAAGCCGTTGCGCGTGAGTGGTTGCATAAATTTAGTGCTGACTGGAAAGCCACACACACCCGCACCTATGCCAGCCGCCTAGTAAATGATGTCTTTCCGTGGATAGGGGCGCGACCGATTGCAGACATAACGCCGCCCGAATTGTTGGCGATGTTGCGCCGCATCGAAGCAAGGGGGGCGTTAAGTAGTGCGCACCGCACGCGGGCGATATGCGGCTTAGTTTTTCGCTATGCGGTATCTATCGGCAAAGCGCAGCGCGACCCGTCGCACGATTTAGCGGGGGCGATACCGCCGCACAAGGGCAAACACTTAGCCGCAATCACTGACCCCGCCAAGATGGGGCAACTAATGCGTGATATACAAGCCTACCGAGGCTCTTATCAGGTGCGCGCCGCCTTGCAACTTGCCCCCCTGGTATTTTTACGCCCGATAGAGTTAAGCCGCGCCGAATGGTGCGAGATTGATTTAGATGCGGCGGTATGGCGCATACCAGCGGACAAGATGAAAATGAAGCGGGTTCATATTGTGCCGCTGTGTACGCAAGCCGTGGCAATCCTGCGCGACATTCACCCGCTATCAGGGCGCGGAAAGTTTGTGTTTCCCAGTGCGCGCACTGGCACACTACCTATGGCAAAACACACCCTACTAGCCGCCCTGCGCGGCATGGGATATAGCCCTGAAGAGATGACGGCTCACGGCTTTAGACACATGGCTAGCACCACGCTAAACGAGCAAGGCTTTCACGCGGACGCAATCGAAAGGCAATTAGCACACGCACCTAGCGGCGTTCGCGGCGTGTACAACGCGGCGCAATACATGCCCGAAAGAGTGCGCATCATGCAACATTGGGCTGATTACTTAGGCGGGCTAGCAGCGGGGGCGCAAGTCATATCCCTGCGCGCTTAGGGTGTGTTTAGCCGCCCTTGTATATTCCGAATCATTCCCAATGATACCTAAACAATTGATACCTAAACAATCTTGCACCCTTTTTGGGTGCGTGATACATTCCACTTGTGCGCATACTTTCTTTTTCAGCCCTTCGCGACTTTTGGCAAACACACCCGCAAGCTAAAACGCCGCTTAGTAATTGGTACGCTGAAGCAAGTCATGCCGAATGGGAAACACCCGAAGCAATCAAAGCGGCGCATCGTAATGCGAGTTTTTTGGCAGATAACCGCGTGGTGTTCAACATCAAAGGCAACGACTACAGGCTAATCGTAAAAGTGCATTACAACCGCCGCATGATGTTTGTGCGCTTTGTTGGTACGCATAAGCAATATGACGCGATAGACGCGGAAAGGATTTAGAAAATGACAATCAAACCGATTAAAACCGAAGCCGAATATCGCGCCGCCCTTGATGAGGTTGCACGCTTGTTTGATGCGCCTGATAACACACCCGAAGCGGACAGATTGGAAGTGCTAGCCTTGCTAGTGGAAAATTACGAAGCCGCACACTATCCGATTGATGCGCCTGACCCTGTAGATTTTTTGCTGTACATCATGGAAAACAGGGGGCTAGTGCGCAAAGACTTAGAGCCGTTTATTGGTAATCGCGGGCGGGTTGCTGAAGTGTTAAACCGCGCCCGCCCGCTATCGCTTGCGATGATTAGGAGCTTGTCGGACGGCTTGAAAATCCCCGCCGCGTTGCTGATACAGCCTTACGAGCTGCGCAAGGCGGCATGATGAAAGATGCGCACAAATACACGCTTGATGAGTTGCTAGCCCAATGCGAAGGCGATAGATTCACGATAGATAAAGAGTGGGACAGAATGCCCGCCGTGGGGCGTGAATGCTGTGATGAAACAAGCTATCTATTAAGCAATCCTGCTAATGCCGCGCACCTTGCCCGCTCCATTCAACAAGATAAAGACGGCATGGCGCAAGTGCGCGACTTGTTACCAGATTAAAGCCCAAAGGCTAACCGAATATCCGCATAATGGCACGAAGTTACAGGGTAAAAGCCCCTAAAGCGATTGCGAGGCGCAACCTAAAGGGCGGGATAAAATCAGGCAAAGCGCGTGACACAAAGGAGCGTGATATTGCCATTCACTACGCTTATGTATATTTAAGGTTTAACAGCCCGCGCAGCTCGTATCATATTGATGACGTGCGCAAGGGTTGCCAAGCGTTCTATGATTTAAGACAGATTTATTCCGACAATATAGAAATGACGAACGGGCGAACTCAAATACAGGCGGTTAAAATCCTTAGCGATACAACGAAATTATCGAAGAGCATGATTAGAAAAATCACCAAAAAAGCGCGAAAAATGTAAAAAACGCGCACGAACCTAATTAAAAATTATCACCACTAAAACACCCTAACCCGCCTTATTTAATGCGGGTTTTTTAATGTTCTAAAACGGCTAATCGGTATCACCCCTGAAGTTTTTCCGCCTTAAATATCGCCTTGCTCGCTGGTTTAATCCTCTCCGCACCGCTTTGGTGTTTCTAGGACTAACCAGCATCATGCAAACAACTAACAGCAACACCCCCGCCGCACCTATCCAGCAACACACCGCCCTAATCCGCCGTAAAGAAGTTGAACGCTTGACCGCGCTATCGAAGAGCCGCATTTACGCTTTGATGCTGGCGGGCGATTTTCCTAAGCCTGTTTCATTGGGCGCGATGTCGGTTGCGTGGTTGGAGGTAGAGATTCACGCATGGATTGCGCAGCGTATCGAAACAGGACGGCGCGGCATTGCGTCATGTAAAGCGATTGCAGGCGGTACGCAATGAATGCAGCCCTTTACATATTCCCAGCAAGTGCGCTACAGTGCGCGCAGGTGCTTCAAAACACCTCACAAAGCGGCTTTCACTCCGTAATCGGTGATTTTTTTACGTCCTTAGGTTCTCCTTTGGGCGGGATGGTGCGGCGATACAACACCCGAAAGGGGAAAGCTGCGCGCCTTCTTTGTGAGGTTTTGAACATCCCGCCCGCCTGCTTCAAAACAGGTTTCACTCACAAAGGAGAATCAAACCATGCGTAAACCTAGCACCCGTGCGACCGCACAAACTGACACACAAGCCCCACAAAACACACCCGC
>JAVHQO010000247.1:0-5982 GCA_036171175.1 Gallionella sp. | reverse complement strand
TCGATGGATGTGGTGCAAACTTTGATGAACGCTGAGGTGACACTTAATGAGCGTTGTTGCGGCGAATCTGGCACGTTTGGTGTGGCAACACCGCAGATTGCCACGCAAGTGCGCTTCCGCAAAGAACACGAAATGAAAACGGGCGCGGACGCGTTGCGTGCTGATGGCTTTGACGGCGAAATTAAAGTGCTGACTTCTTGTCCCGCTTGCCAGCAAGGTCTGAGCCGTTACAACGACGATGCGGGCACAACGACCGACTACATCGTGGTAGAAATGGCGAAGCATTTGCTGGGTGAAAACTGGATGGCGGACTATGTCGCTAAAGCTAATAATGGCGGGATAGAAAGAGTATTACTGTAATGTCGAATTGCGAGTTGTGTCATAACGATGGTGGCGAGGTGATTTTTCGTAATGATTTTTTGCGCGTGGTGTTGGTCGATGATGCCGCGTATGCGGGATTTTGTCGGGTGATTTGCAACGCGCATGTGCAAGAAATGACCGACTTAGCACCCGCTCAACGTAGCCAAATGATGATGACGGTGTGCAAGGTCGAGCAAGTGTTACGCGAGGTACTGCGCCCCGACAAAATCAATCTCGCCAGCTTGGGCAATCTGACTCCGCATCTGCATTGGCACGTTATTCCACGCTACCGCAACGATAAACATTTTCCACAAGCGATTTGGGCTGCGCCGCAACGCGACGGTGATGTGTCGTTGCCAAATGCTTGGAAAACTACGCTCATCAACACGCTACAAGCACACCTGAACGCACCATGCTAACTCTGCCACTTGATCCCACCGACGACCGTGCCAATCCAATTTTCAAAGATGTGGCGAGCTGTACGGCTTGGCTGGCGCAATTCCAACTGACCAACTTACAGCGTGCGCATGGACAGTTACTTACGCAAATTAACGAGCTAAATCGTTATCCCATGGCGGGACTAGAGCGCATGGCTACGCTCGAAGCATTGCGCGAAACGGTAGGTTTCATACAAGCAGATATGGCAAAAAAGTTGATTGCACTGCCCTTGCCTTTAAGTGAGAGCGAGCTGCAAACTTTTGTCGCGATTACCCAACTTTGGCAAGCCATGGTGACAGGCTATCAACGCTGTTTGCAGGCGTTTGTGGCGGGCGATAGAAAAATTGCTGAACAAGAAGCGCTGCTATGTGATCGTTGTTTGCAATACACCGGACTGGGTGTTTTTGAACATTTACGCGCTGGCTACGAATGCAATCCTAAGTTGTGGTACCAGTTACACGATTTGTATGCTTTCGTTGAAGCGCAAGGCTTAGAAGAGCGTGCGGTGAGCGATGCAGTATTAGGACACAGTAGCACTTGTCGTAATCGCTACCTAAAAATTTTGCTCGCGTGTTATGCCCGCCCCGCTGAATTAAGCCGCTCACAATTGCAATTATTAGAGCGTTGGTTGGATGTCTGGAGTAATGATTTACGCGTGGAAAAAACCTTCAGTCGTAGCAAAGGCGACGCGCAACCGCTGGCAGTTGATTTGGCGAGCAAACAAGGACTGCAAGCTGTCGATGCTATGGAAGCCAGTGAAAATGGGCGTTACATCGCACTCGTGCCGTTGAGCAAATTATTGCGCGTGAAGTTGATTTTGTTGCAGCAAGGCACAGGTTTAGCGGAAGTGGGCTTGGGCGAATTACCAAGTCATGCGATTGCTATAGATTTGCTGACTTTTTTACATCGTTGCTGGTGCGAAGATCAAAACACGCGTGTGGTGTTGCGCCAAGAAACCTGGCAGCCCATCAGCTTTGCTGCCGCACCTGCGGAAATTTGCGCCTTGCTGGCAGGTAAGCTCACAGCGGATGCGCAAGTGTGGCGTTTGGATAATGAAAGTTTGATGGGCGCGCGCCTCACGCGCACGGTTGGAGGCGCGACGCGTTTGCGGCTTAATCAATTGGTTGCGGTGCAGAAAAATGCTGAGACGGCGGCGCAACTCGCCCGTGTTGCGTGGCTGCATATTTCCGCATTAGGACAGTTACAACTGGGCATGGAATACCTGCCTGGTGCGGTAGAAGCGGTTACTTTCCCGACTCTGGCGAGCAGCAGCGAGCGGGGCAAAGTGACCGTGTATGGTTTTCTGCTCGCAGAGACGCCTAGCTTGCGCACCCCAGCGAGCTTAGTGCTGCCACGCAACGTATTTAAGCCGAATGCCAGTCTGCCCGTGGAACGTAGTAGTGGTGTCAAGCAAACCTTCAAGCTGGGCTTCAGCGTGGCACGCGGCGTAGATTTTGAGCGAGTGAGTTTTACCCTGCTTTAGTGCGTCACGCCTTTTTTCTACGCCTTGCCCCGCCTAGGTGGAAACACGATGGCGAAGGTGCTGCCTTGATTCTCGATACTGGAAATTTCTAACTTAGCTTGGTGGCGCATGGCGATATGTTTAACAATCGCTAGACCTAAGCCTGTCCCACCCGTCTCACGCGAACGGCTGCGATCAACGCGATAAAAGCGTTCGGTTAAGCGCGGGATATGTTGTGCTGCGATGCCGATGCCGCTGTCTTGTACCGCATAAATAAGCTGCTCGCCACGCTCACTCCAACGTACCGAAATCGTCCCGCCTGCGGGGGTATAACGAATCGCGTTGCTAAGTAAATTGCTAAACGCGCTCCGCACTTCGTCGTAATTGCCGACCACATTTTTGTGCACGTTAAGCTCCAGCGTGATGGCATGTTTGCCATTGCTTAGCGATTGCCCTTCGCGATAAATTTCCTCCAACATCGCGCTGATATTAAGCAGCTCTTCTGTGGCTGGACGGTAGTCATTTTCCAAGCGCGATAGGGTTAATAAATCTGCCACTAAGTTATCCATGCGCTGCGTTTGTTCTGACATTAAAAACAGCGCACGGCTTATTTGGGTGTGATCTAAATCTTCCATGTCTTGCAGATTTTCCACATAGCCATGTATCACGGTGAGTGGGGTGCGTAGCTCGTGCGAGACGTTTGCCACAAAGTCGCGGCGCATCGCTTCGATGCGCTCTAGTTGGGTGATGTCACGGCTAATCAGCAGTCGTTTGTTATCACCATAATCAATCAGTTTCAGCGACAACCGCAGCTCGGTTTGACGCACTGGACTCATTACTAAGGGCTGGCTGAAGTTGGCAGTGTGCAAGTAGTCGATAAAGTCAGGTTGGCGCACCAGATAAGTGATGTCCTGCATGATGTCGCGCTCGATATTCAAGCCAAAATGTTGCGCGCACAGCGGGTTACACCATTCGATGCGATTGCCTGCATTGAGAATCGCCACCCCATCGGGCAAGGCGGAAGTCGCCAGTTCGATGTGCTGTAATTCGGCGGCTAAATCGAGCTTGGTTTGTTGATGCCGCTTGACCATTTTGTATAGCGAAGCAAAGGCATCGTCCCAAATACCATAGCCTTCGGGGATGGTTTGCAGATTGGGTTTTGCCAGCCACACTGTGAGTTTGCGCAGCTGCTGCGCGTGGAGTGCCATCAAAATCAACAGTACCAGCAGCATGAATAACAAAGCGGGCAGCGGCGAGAAAATTGCCCAGAGCAAAAGTGCGAAAACAATAGAAAACAATACAGGTGAGCTTGCTCTGAGCCAAAAATCCAACATGAAAATCCTCGTGCTTGGGGTGTGTTTATTGAGTAGAAAAACGATAGCCGCTACCGCGTACCGTTTGAATTAAATTATCTGCTGCGACGGGTTCTAACGCAGCACGCAAGCGACGAATATGCACATCCACGGTACGTTCTTCCACAAACACCTGCGTCCCCCACACTTGATCGAGCAACTGCGTGCGGCTGTAAACACGTTCAGCGTGCGTCATAAAGAATTGTAACAAACGAAACTCAGTTGGCCCCAACTCTATGCTCGCTCCATTCACCATGACGCGATGCGTGGTGGGCGACAACTCTAGCCCACCCGCACTGACATTTTCATCGGGCATGGCGGGAATATGGCGGCGCAATACGGCACGAATGCGCGCCATCAATTCGCGTGGCGAAAACGGTTTGGTGATGTAGTCGTCCGCACCCGATTCCAGACCTAAAATTTTGTCGCGTTCATCGCCTCGTGCAGTCAGCATGATGATGGGAATATCGCGCGTGCGCGGCTCGGCGCGCAGCTGTTTGGCGATGACCACTCCGCTGGTTTCGGGCAGCATCCAATCGAGCAAAATTAAATCGGGCGCATGTTCGCGGATCTGTGCCCAAGCCGTCTCGGCATCGTGCGCGCGTAAAGCGATAAAGCCCGCTTGCATGACGTTAAACGCTAACAGCTCGGCGATAGCAGGCTCGTCTTCTACGATTAAAATTTTGGCAGTCATCATCATTCCAGAGGGCAATTAAGAAGGCGTGAGGATATGACGGAATGATGACAGATATATGACACCGCGCTCAAGGTGTCCGCGTGAATGATGCAGATTGTCCTAACTCAGTGCCGCTTTGTACAAATTTGTTGTGAGACGAAAGGATTAGCGGGAGATGTCGCTAGGATGAAAGGCTGCACCGCAGCTAGCTTAATTACGAATAACCCAACAGATGCTGGAGATTGAGTGTTGTGGTCAAGTAATTTTGGACACGCCGATAGGACATTGGTCTGAATGCAAAAGCAATTCAGTTTACGGTTGCCGTGCCAGCAGATTCTCCGCCACGGGTAAATCATGTTTGCTGTCGGTGGTGTTGACGAACTTACGGTTCCACACAGGCTTTAAGCCCGCTGCACGCATTAAACGACGCACTTTGAAGCGTCTCATGGCAATGCCTTGTGCGCGCAACTCATCCATGACACGACGGCCGCCGTAAGCCTTGTGGCGGCTGGTGAAAGCGGCTTTGACCTGGACGCTGGCTACACACAGCACGGGCTTGTTAGCTCGACACTTGGCGGCGTAAAAGCCTGAGCGGCTGACGTGTAATACGCGACAGGTCTGGTATGGCGTCCAGCGTATAAAACTCGCCGCGCGGATTCCGCACATGCGCCCCTTTTGCGATGCCCTTAGCGGCGAGCGGAATATCAGCAGCGATAACCCAATCGCCCACCGCCACCAGCTCCACGATTTTGCTATCGGCGACATCGAAGCCTTGCGGCACTTGCAAGGCGCGTATCACCTTGGAAGGCGGATGAAACAAGAGTTTATTGGCAACCAAAGTCAGCGCAATCTGCAAGCGTTCCGCCGCACGAAACAACACTTTTTTGATGACCTTGGGACACGCATCGGCATCGACGTAAATCTGCATAGTTTTGTTTCGTAGGTTGGGTGGAGCGACGCGATGTCAAACAAATTTATATTTACCGAAAGGACGATGGGTATCGCATACGCTCAACCCATCCTACCGCGCTAAAAATTAACGGCTTCTATCAAGAAACAGCCTATCTAAGGCAGCCTGAGCCGCTTCGGAGCGGGTATAAAGCCCCATTGATTTTTTGAGTTCAAAATCTATCAAAGCGGACGACTTAGTAAAATCCCCAAAACAGGCACCGCGCAACCTTTTTTCAGCTGCACAGATGGAACCTTGACGCTGATTAAACCCAACTTGATTTAAGCCCGAGCTGCTAAGCTTTGCGCGCCCTGTAGGAATCGGTTTATCTGGAATAATTGATGGTTTTCGCGAAGGAACCCGCAAAGACGGATGTTTAACAACCGTAGATGGGAACTTATAAAGCGACTTAGTTTTTTTCGGAGAAACGTAGAAAATCAACCAAGCCAACCACGCAGCAAAGAACGCCACACCGCAAACGACTAGAATAAACACTACCCACCTCCGACCAATTCAAATATTTTTACAATCATCACAACACTCATCGCGTAAAATCCGCGTCGCACTATAGCGATACTGCCTTTATAAATCCACCTTCATCCACTGCTCAAGTACCCCATCGTGTCTATAGAAGTCGAACGTTTTTTCTCCGAACAAAGCCCGCTCTCCACCGAAGTCGATGGCTTTAGGCCGCGCGCGCAGCAGCGCGAAATGGCGTTGGCGGTGGCGGCGGCGATACGCGATA
>JAVHQO010000246.1:0-6005 GCA_036171175.1 Gallionella sp. | reverse complement strand
CGACCAACGGTGAACATAGTCCGACTAACTAGCACTGGCGAGCGGCCAGATAAAATTTCACTGCCGTATAATTGAAGCTTTGTTTGATTGGTGCGGGTGCTGGTTTAAGGTTGCAATAACGGAGCGTATATGAACAACAATTTGCAAACGGGCAAGTTAGTAATATCAGATGATTTTGCTGCTTTGCAGCTCCAAGTTGGAGATGCCTTGCAGTTGCAAGCAGATGCGCCGAATGGCTTGCGCACGCAGGCTAAATTATTGGGCTATTTAGCGCAACAAAGTTTGATTGTGACCTTGCCTAGCGCGACAACTCCGCTACAAATTGGTGACGCTTTTGTGTTGCGCGGCTTTGCAGGCAATACCAGTTATGAGTTTTATAGCCGCGTGTTGAGCGTTAGCGATGCGCCGTATGCGCATGTGCATTTTGCTTTCCCTCAGCAAATTAGCCTGAAAAAAATGCGCGGTGCGATGCGCGTCAAAGTGCATTGCGCGGCAACGCTGAGTGTGCAAGGCATCAAGAATCCAGTTGATTTAACAGATCTAAGTGAGTCTGGTGGGAGCCTTCGTTGTGTCACGGCGTGTGCATCGCGCGGCGATGTGGTGACGTTAAGTTTTAGCCTGCCTTTAGGTGAAATTACCCAAGCGTTTAATTTACAAGCGGTGGTGCGAAATGTTGAGGCGGATGCGCAGGGGCAAAAATATGGGGTGGAGTTTATTGACCTTGCTCGCGCTGCGCGCAGTGCTTTGCAAGAGCTTGTATGTGCGAGCTTGATACTTGCCGAACCGAAGTGTGCGAACACTTGAAGTGATTTTTGCTGAATAAATAAGCTGTCATAAATTATTTGTTCTAAGTTTTAATGTCGATTACCATGCCGCACGGCTTAATTGGCAAGTAATCAGTTAAGCCCCTTAAAAATAACTACAGTCTTAAATTTATTCATGAAAAACTCCCTGAAGTACAGTGCTCATGTCTTGCCGAAACTCGCGCCGCTGGCGGCTTTGTTCTTTTTTTATAGCAGCCATTGTGGTGCATTCGGTTTAGGCGAGCTGCATAGTCATAGTGACTTAGGTGCGCGCTTGATCGCACAAGTCGAGTTGCTCGCGCCGCCCGAACGTGGCACGCCGTTGGCGGTGCGTTTAGGCAGTCGCGATGACTATCAAAAAAACGCTTTGAGTTATCCCGATACGGTGAAGTTACGCTTTGTGGTGAGCAATGAAGCGGGCAGTCCGCCGCTGATTTATATCAGCAGTGCTCAAGCTGTTGATGAACCTTTTTTGCAACTGTTGTTGGATGTTTCCTATCCCGGTGGACGCGTCGTTAAAGCCTACACTTTGCTGTTAGACCCGCCCGCTGCACCCGCCCTCGTTATCCCGCCTGTCGCTCCACTCGCGCTGTTGCCTGACACTGCTTCCGTCACGGTTGCGCGTGCCGAAGTGGCGCAAATTGCACCCGTAAAAAATCCTCCTGTCGTGCCGCATCGCCCGCGTGTGGTTAAGCCGCGCCCAGCAAAGTCGCTACCTGTTCAAGCTGCCGCGACGGCGATTAAGCCGCATGTTTCTTTGCAGCAATTAGACGACGCTCATGCGAATGCGAACGCGACTAATTTGACTTTGGCAATGTCGAGTGAGCTGAGCACAGGCTTGCATATTTCCAAGTTTGAAGCTGGCACGGTGAATGCTGATGTGTTGCAAGAAGAGCTGATTGCTAAAAATAAAACGCTGCATGAATTGACGCTGCAAATCGCGGAGATGCAAGCCTTAATTGCCAGCTTGCAAGTGCAAGGTGCGAGTGCGGTGAGCGCGGCGAGCGCGCCAATCACGGTAAGTGCGTTAGATGAGATGCCTGCGGCGTTATTGCCGGCGGCGACAGCAGCAGCTAAGAGTGCGGTGGTGCGTGCGCCTGTTATAAAAACTGCGGCGGCATCAAGCGCGTCGAGTAAATCATTTGTACCCGTTTTATGGGTATTGCTGGGCGTATTGGGAGCGGGGCTATTAGCGTGGATTGGGTGGCGTAGGCGCGAACCGCAGCAGGATTTTTCGAGTAGTATTTTTGATGATCTGCATTTAACGCAAGCACAAGTCAATCATTTGGATACACCGAATCCTTTTGTTGTTAAGCCTGTGGAGATGGAACGTCGGATTGCCGAAACGGTACAAATAGGCGATGTGTCGATGAAGGTGCCCGCTTACAAAACGCCGCAGGTTGCCAACAATCCTGAATATGATTTGCTTGAGCAAGCGGATATTTATTTGCAGTTTGGCCACGATAAATTGGCTGAAGAAGTGCTGCAAGAGGCGTTAATTATCAATCCCAAAAACGAGCAAATTTATTTAACCCTTTTGGATATTTACGACACGCGTAATGATGAGGTTAAATTTGCTGAGTTTGCTAGCGAACTAGAGCCTCATGCGGATAAAAAAATCTGGGAGCGCGTGTGCAAAATGGGTAAGCGTCTTGATCCTGACAATGAGTTGTATGGTTTGCATTTGGCCAAGCTGGCCGATGGCGAACACAATACCCATGGCGGTCATGCCGATAAAGAACTAGGTGATTTTTTTAGTCCGCATTTATCGCCTCCTGCGAAACATTAAAAACCATTAGATTTTCTAGCGTCACAGCCTGAATCTACGGCATAATTCGCCGTTGTTCCTCGCGCCTTAGCGCGAGTTTTATTATTCTTTGTGCCGCTTATGTCCTTAGTTCATTCCTACACTCTCGCCGACATCACGCGCTGGTTCTCGCGTAACGAAATCAATCGTGCCAAGGCGTATCTCAATTCGATTACCAATCTAGATATTCAAGCGGACATCATTCGTGCCAAAGTGCAAGGCACGCAGCGACTCCCTTATGAATTAGAAATTTTATTGCAGCGCGATAAAACCGGCGCACTCACCGCTAAACCTTTTTGCACCTGCCCTGTCAGTTATCAATGCAAACATGCGGCGGCGGTGCTGCTGTCGGTGCTGAGCGTGCCGCGTCTAGTTAGTCCTGAAAGCAACACCGTGAATCACGCTTTGACCGAATGGATAGCCGAGTTGCGCGGCACGGTGCAGCTTGCACCCGCGCGGAAAAAACCTGCCAGCACGCAGCGCAGCGTGGCACTGTGTTACGGGCTGATGAAGTCGGCGCAGCATCAACACTATGTGGTGCAAATCTACAAAGCCAAGCTGGATGCGGCGGGCGAGCTGATGAGCGAGTTGGATTTCTGGGACAACGTCGAGCGCACCTTATTAAACCCGCCGCAATATGTGCGCGAAGACGACCTGCCGATTTTGCGGCTGCTGTTGCGTCAATACGATAGATATGACGGCTATCAAGTCATCGGCAAACAAGGTGACGAATTGTTGCGCCGCTTGTTGGCGACTAACCGTTTGTATTTGCG
Source organism: Gallionella sp. (assembly GCA_036171175.1). GTDB lineage: Bacteria > Pseudomonadota > Gammaproteobacteria > Burkholderiales > Gallionellaceae > Gallionella. The sequence continues at coordinate 2,622 of JAVHQO010000246.1, read as the reverse complement.
TCAGCGCGTGGCGGGCAATCGCGAGCGTTTGTCAGAACCATTACCACTCACGCCGGGCGACGCGCGCGATGCGCAGCTTGCTTGGGGAGCCAATGATCAGGGCTGTATGCAGCCAACCGTGATTCGCAGCGGCAACGCGGTGCAACTGATTACTTTGCCCGAAGCGACTTGGTATGTGGATGCGGAGTTTGGCGAGCTGGGCGAATTGCGCATCGCGCAAGCCCCCGCGCAAGTGGCGAAGCTGCTCACCATGCCGCCGCTCAATGACATGGAAATGTTGGTGGTTGCGGAGGCTTTGCGCGAGCTGTTGCCCGATTTGCCAGCGCCCTCTAAAGCCGCCTTGCGCAAAATTAAAACCCCCATGCAGCCGCGTATTTCATTGGGCACATCGGACGCTGCGTATCGCAGTGCCTATCGCGGCTACCCCTATGGTCAGCAAGTGCGCGACTTTGCGCATCTGCAATGGTGCTATGGCGAAGCGTGTATTGCGCACGATCATCCCAGCGAGTTTTGTACTTTAGCTAGCGGCGAAACGGTGCGCGTGGTGCGCGATAAAGCCGCCGAAACGGCTGCGCTAAAAGTGTTGCATCGGCATGGCTTGAACGACATGCCGCAAGTCAGTTTTGTAGCGGGTGAAAAGCCTTACGCGCAGTTAGGACTTGATCGCGAAGAAGACTGGACGCCCTTTATGCAGCAAGCTGTACCCCTCTTGCGTGAGGGCGGTTGGCAAATCGAAATTTTGCCAGGGTTTCGTCATCACATCGTTGAAGTTGAAGCCTGGGTGGGTGATTTTGACGAGCAAGAAGATGGTTGGTTTAGCTTGAATATGGGCATCGTGGTAAACGGCGAACGTGTCGCACTTGCCCCGCTGTTGCACGAATTATTTAAGGTCGATGCGCGTTGGTTAGACGCGCTGCAAGTCGAGTTGATGGCGGACAACGAAGCGGTCACTTTGCAGTTGCCCAATGGCGCGCAAGTCAATGTGCCTGCGGTACGCATCAAGCCGTTAGCGCGCACGCTGCTGGAATTATTTGATGGTGGAATGCGCGGCGAAGGTATTCGTTTGTCGCGTTATGACGTGGCGCGTATTCAACAATTAAGCGACATGGAACGCTGGCAATTCAAGGGCGCGGACGCGGTTATCGCCTTGGCGAATAAGCTTAAAAACAGCAACGGTGTGCAGGCGGTTAAGCCGCCGAAAAATTTTGCTTTAGCTCTGCGCCCCTATCAATTAGAAGGCGTGGCGTGGTTGCAGTTTTTGCGCGAAAACGAACTGGCGGGCATCTTGGCGGACGACATGGGCTTGGGCAAAACCGCGCAAGCCTTGGCGCATTTACTGCTCGAAAAACAAAGCGGGCGCATGGACAAACCCTCGCTCATTGTGTTGCCCACCTCGCTTATTTTTAACTGGAAAAACGAAGCCGCGCGCTTTTCCCCTGATCTAAAAGTGTTGTCTTTGCACGGCAAACAACGCTTAGATAAATTCACCAATATAGCCGACCACGATGTGATTTTGACCACCTATCCGCTGCTGTGGCGCGACCAAGAGGTGTTGTTGCAACACGACTATCACTTGCTAATTTTGGACGAGGCGCAAACCGTCAAAAACGCCGCCAGCCAAGCCGCGATTGCGGTGCGCAAAATTCACGCGCGGCATCGTTTATGCCTGACGGGCACACCGCTTGAAAATCATTTGGGCGATCTTTGGTCGCAGTTTGATTTTTTATTACCGGGTATGTTGGGCGATGCAAAAGCCTTTGCTAAAACGTGGCGCAACCCGATTGAAAAACAAGGCAACACCGCACGGCGCACGCTGTTGGCGCAACGCATCAAGCCGTTTATTTTGCGTCGCCGTAAACAAGACGTGGCGGGCGACTTGCCCGAAAAAACAATGATTATCCGTAGCGTCGAATTGAGCGGTGCGCAACGCGATTTATACGAAACCGTGCGCATCGCTATGGACAAACGCGTACGCGAAGAAATCGCCGAAAAAGGCTTCGCGCGCAGCCACATCATCATGCTCGACGCGCTGCTCAAACTGCGCCAAGTGTGTTGCGACCCGCGTTTACTAAAACTCACCGCCGCGCAAAAAGTGCAAGAACACGCCAAGCTCGACATGCTGATGGAAATGTTGCCCGAACTGGTCAGCGAAGGCCGCCGCATCCTGGTGTTTTCGCAATTCACCAGCATGTTGGAACTCATCGAAATCGAGCTGGCAAAAGAAAATTTAGCCTATGTCAAACTCACTGGCGACACGCAAAATCGCGAAGCAGTGGTGCGCCGTTTTCAAGATGGCGAAGTGCCGATTTTTCTGATTAGTTTGAAAGCGGGCGGAGTAGGGCTGAACCTCACCACTGCCGACACCGTGATTCATTACGATCCTTGGTGGAATCCAGCCGTGGAGAACCAAGCCACCGATCGCGCGCATCGCCTAGGTCAAGTCAACAAAGTGTTTGTTTATAAGCTGGTCGTGGCAGGCAGCATCGAAGAAAAAATCCTCGCCTTGCAAGAGAAAAAAGCCGAATTGGCAGCAGGTATTTTGTCCGAAGACAGCAATGGGCTAGTGAAGTTTGGCGAAGCGGATATTGCCGCCTTGTTAGCACCCTTACCGAGTGATGAGCC
>JAVHQO010000245.1:0-1268 GCA_036171175.1 Gallionella sp. | reverse complement strand
TTGCGTTTGGCGTAGCTGGCGACTTGCTCTTTGTCCACTTTGCCGCTGGCGAAGTATTGCGCCTTGGGGTGCGAGAAATAGAAGCCGCTGACCGCTGCGGTGGGCAGCATGGCGTAGCTGTCGGTAATGGTGATGCCTGCATTTTTGGGGGCTTGCAGCAACTCGAACAGCGGGCCTTTTTCGCTGTGTTCTGGGCAGGCAGGATAGCCAGGTGCGGGACGGATGCCGCGATATTTCTCATTGATGAGTGCGTCATTTTCTAACGATTCATCGGCGGCATAACCCCAGAATTCGCGACGCACGCGCAGATGCAAATGTTCGGCAAAGGCTTCGGCTAATCTATCCGCGAGAGCCTTCAATAAAATCGCGTTGTAGTCGTCGTTATCCTTCTCGAATTCTGCGACGCGTTCGTCTATGCCTATGCCTGCCGTAACCGCAAAACCGCCGATGTAATCCGCCACGCCGCTGTCTTTCGGTGCGATGTAATCGGCTAAACAATAGTTGGGAATGTCGGCGGGCTTTTTAGTTTGCTGACGCAGATTGTGCCAAGTCATCGCCACGTGTTTGCGTGTCTCGTCAGTGTAAATTTCGATGTCGTCGCTGTTCACCGAGTTGGACGGGAACAAGCCGAACACGGCATTCGCGGTGAGCCATTTTTCTTTAACGATTTTTTTCAGCATGGCTTGCGCGTCGGCAAATAGCTTGGTCGCTTCCACGCCCACCACTTCGTCTTGCAAAATTTTGGGATAACGTCCCGCCAATTCCCACGCTTGAAAAAACGGTGTCCAGTCGATGAATTCCACCAAATTTCCCAGCGGATAATTTTCTAATTTTTGCACGCCGAGCAGCGCGGGTTTGGGCGGTGTGTATTGCGTCCAATCGGTCTGCACGCCATGCGCGCGCGCCACGTCCAAACTGACGTAAACCGCCTTGCTCTTCTTGGCTTCGTGCTGTTCGCGCGCCGCCGTATATTCCGCTTTAATACCCGCCACATAATCATCGCGCAGCGTGTCGGAAAGCAAGTTGCTGCACACGCCAACGGCGCGCGACGCATCGGTGACGTACACCACTTGGCCGCTAGGATAATTAGGCTCGATTTTCACGGCCGTGTGTACGCGCGAAGTGGTCGCACCGCCAATCAGCAAAGGAATCTTGAAGCCCTGACGTTCCATTTCTTTGGCGACATGCGCCATCTCTTCCAAGGAAGGCGTGATGAGACCAGACAGGCCGATGATGTCGGCATTGTGCTCGCGCGCCGTGTCCAAAAT
>JAVHQO010000244.1:2315-6015 GCA_036171175.1 Gallionella sp. | reverse complement strand
AGGTTTAATAAAAAAAAATGGAGTTGCAATGGATTTTTATTGGGTTAAATGTTTAGTCAAAAAATTGGGCTTGAGCTTATTTCTATTGGCTTTAGTCGGTTGCGGTGGTGGTGGTGGGCAAAGTGCGCCCTCCAATCAAGATGCGTTAGCGCAACTTGCCGCACAATTAAAAATTGTAGAGCTCAAGTTTGCGACCGCTAAACCTGCGCCCACCGATCCCCAGCTAACCGCTGTTTTTGATGTGAATGCCTTAAATGACGGCGACAACCGCGCGGCTTGGGTTGTGGTGATGAGCAGTCCATCGGGCTTTCCTGTTGCGAGTCGCTTTAGTGCGCCGCAAGCGGTGTCGCCCCCCGATGTTGGGGCGGTGCCTAATGATGCGACTCATATATGGTTTAGCACCCGCAACAATGGCATTAACTATATTTGGTTGGCTGTGCGCTCGCCTGCGGGTCAGTGGTTGATTGCTGGCAATCAACGTCAAGTGGGACTTAAATTCGTTGCTTTTGCCACGCAATACATCCCCAATGTTGCGCCTGGTGTGCCGCAAACCGTGCAGTATTCGGTGGGCGCACGATTAGGGCTAATTTTGAATTCGCCCACATTTAATGCCGATTTATTGGCGCGTGGTGTGAAGTTTGCAACGGTAACAGGGCCTGGCGTTATCGGCGTAAATGGTTTCCCTGGCACAATTAGCGTCTTTGATGTGCTGCCTGTTGCGCCGCCTCCTCCCGCACTCGCTCCGTTGCCTGGTGTGCAGCCTGTCGTGCTGTGCGCGCCAGCCAATGGTTTGGTAGCAGCAATTAGCAGCAACTGTTTAGAGACGACGCAAATGACGGGCGGCAATTATCAATTTGTCATTGCTGGGGTGAGTCCGCTCACGGGTGTTTCGTTTCAATATATTTATAACCAAGCGATGCCTGCGATGCCGGCGATGAATGCAGCGAGTTTCCCTGTAATTAACTCGGTCGCGCCCGCTGCAAAAACAGCTTGGTTACCCAATACCACGGTGACGGTCAACTGGACGTTGCGCGCGGGTCAGCAGTACGACACGGTGTCTATCAAAGCTAAATCAGCGGCTTTAATTGTTTTTAATTCGGTTGCGGCACCTTATGTAGGTTTGCCCGTGACAAGCTACAACACGCTGGTGCCGATTTTGCCGCCGATACCCGTCGTGGGTGCCCCCATTGTTGCTGCACCTGTGGTTGATTATGCCGAGGTGACGGTGAAAACACGCGATGTGAATGGCTTTGTAATGACCACGACGCAAGGGTTTTAACTGCATATGAATGTGCCCTCTGCTGGTTTGCTCGCGTAGCAAATTGGCGCGGTGCGCGGGTTGCTCCTCAATTACAAATGAATAGGATGTTTTAAGTTGTCTTGGTTGAATTCGCTTAAAAATCATGTGGTGTGGAAAATACCGCTGCCAGCTGTACTGGCAGCGGTATTTTTGTCGTTGCTGTATTTAGCTACGCTCAAAATGGGCGGTTTGACCGAGTCGTTGATAGGCTTTGTATTGGTGGTGGTGTTGTTTCACGCTTATGTGATTTCTTATCATGTTAAAGATAAGAAAATTACCTTGGCACTACGTTTGCTGATTATTGGTATTAGCACTTTTTTAGCTTGGCGATATTTGTATTGGCGTGCCACAGAAACCTTGCCGATGGCGTTTGGATTTCTCAGTGCGGTATTTGGCTTGGCGTTATTCCTTGCTGAGTTTTACGGCTTTGTGACGACCATGTTTGGTTTTTTTTCCAACATTAGCCCATTGGAGCGAGAGCCGCTGGCTTTGCCTGACGATCAAAGTTTATGGCCGCATGTAGATGTGTATGTGCCGACTTATAACGAAGATCCTGCCATTTTGTATCCCACTATTATCGCCGCCACCCAGATAGATTATCCACGCGAAAAATTACACGTTTATATTTTGGATGATGGCGGCACGGCGCAAAAATGTAACGATGCCAATCCTGCTAAGGCTGGCGAAGCCCGTGCTAGAAAAGCCGAATTGCAGGCTTTGGCAGCAAAATTTGGCGCGGGTTATTTGACGCGTGAAAAAAATCTCCATGCCAAAGCAGGTAATGTTAATAGTGCGTTGAATTTCACCAACGGCGCGCTGATTTTAATTTTGGATTGTGACCATATCCCCACGCAAGATTTCCTAAAAAATACCGTAGGATTTTTTTTGCATGACCCTAAATTATTTTTGGTGCAAACCCCGCACAACTTTATTAACGCTGATCCGCTAGAGCGTAACCTCGATACTTTTCAGTCGTCGCCTGCCGAGAACGAATTGTTCTATGACGTGATTCAGCCTGGGCTGGATTTTTGGGGATCGTCATTTTTTTGCGGTTCGGCGGCGATGTTGCGCCGTTCGGTGCTGGATAAGGTGGGCGGTTTCGCGGGGCAGACCATTACTGAAGATGCCGAGACGACTTTGGATGCGATGAGCTTGGGCTATCGCACCATGTACTTCAATCGCCCCATGGTGTCGGGTTTACAGCCAGAAACGTATTCGGGTTTTATTTTGCAACGCTCGCGTTGGGGGCAGGGCATGTTACAAATTTTCATGCTCAAAAATCCTTGGTTGATTGCTAATCTGACCTTTGTGCAGCGCATGTTGTACACCAACTTTGCTTTTTATTGGGGCTTCGCGTTGTCGCGTTTGGCGATGCTTATGTCGCCCATTGTGTTTTTGTTTTTTAGTGCCAATTTGTGCGACACCACCAATGAAGAATTGCTGGTGTATGCGCTGCCGCAAATGTTGGCGGCACTGATTACTACGCAGTATTTTTACGGACGTGTGCGTTGGCCGTTTATGTCGCAACTGTATGAAACGGCGCAGGCGATTTATGTCACTTGGGCATTGGTGGCGGTGGTGCGTAAGCCGCGCGCGCCGACTTTTAAGGTCACGCCTAAAGGCGAAGATTTGAACGAGTCGTTTATCTCCGAATTAGCGTGGCCGTTTTATCTATTTTTATTGCTCAACGTTCTCAGCATCGGTTTTGGTGTGTGGCGTTATATAGACGAGCCAGCGCATCGCGGCATGATTATGTTTGTGGAATTTTGGGCGGTATTGGATGCTTTATTTTTATTGGGCATGTTGGGGGTGTTATTTGAGCAGCGGCAGCCGCGTAAAGAGCCGCGCGTAGCCCATCAAGAAAGTATCGAAATGCGTTGGGGAGAAACCCAAACACAAGTGGCAGCGATGGTGAATGCGTCGATGTCTGGTTTGCAAATTCTGTCGCCTACAGCGGGATTGCTACCTGCTGTGGGAAGCGTTGTAGAAGTGTGCTTCCCGCAACGTGAGCAACGTTGTTGGGCGCGTATCCAATGGCATTGGACGAACCCACAAGGGGTGCGTTACGCAGGGCTTTGTTATCAACCCAACAGCATTGCTGATGAGCGATTGATTGCAGCGGTGGCGTTTGGTTCGAGCGCGCAGTTGTTGCGTAACAACCAACAACGTCATAAAGGTAAGACAGTCATAGGGAGTTTAGTGTGGCTGATTTATACTAGTGTGTTCAAAGGTGGCGCGCATTTGCTGTTCATTGCGCGCCGCCAAATTATAAAAAATTTAGTTCGGCCGATTTTAGGCTCGTTAGGACAGCAATGAATAAATGGATGTTGTTACTACTCGCTGCCGCGAGCAGTAGTGCGCAGGCGTTGAGCTTGCAAATGAGCGCGGAAATTCCGCAAC
>JAVHQO010000244.1:0-2215 GCA_036171175.1 Gallionella sp. | reverse complement strand
CAAAAATCGCATTTCACGCTGACCTCTAGCGCGCGCAAGCAGCTGCTGTTGTTGGATAACTTAAATCAAGTCTTCGATAAAACCACCTGGGTGAAACGTCCCGAACTGCATGTGTTGACTAAGCAAGCTCCCACACTAGGGCAGTTGCAGGCGATGTCGGCGGTAGTGCAGGGTGTGGCATTACGTTACGAATATGTGCCCGTCAAAGTCTTTGCCGAACGCTATCAAGAAGTCTGGCCCGCACATGGGCAAGTGGTGCTACTGGGGACGCGCGCAGAACTCGCCCCTTGGTTAGCTGATTTGAATATCCCAGCCAGTGAGCCAGCGGTGTTAGCGGTGCGTCCCTTGCCAGGTGATGCAACACGCAGCTTGGTGTTGTTGGCAGCGGATGACGAGACGCAGCTGCTGCGTTTAGCGCAGGCGTTTACGCTGCCTGCATTACCTTTGCCGAATTTAGCGTGGGTTGGTTTGAACAACTTGAGTGTGCCTAAACTTGCTGACTTACCCCCCGTACTCGCCGTGCAAGCAGCGGCGCAAACCGTCACACCGTTGCAGTCACTAGGTTATACAAGCAAGACCATGAGCGGTTTTGATGTGGCAGGTGAAACCATGAGTTTTTGGAATGATCGTTGGCAAGGGCGAGTGCAAATGCGGATGCACTTGGCGTATGCGGCGGGCATGTCGCCGCAGTCGGCGATGAATGTGTTGGTGAATGACGTGCTGGTCGGGAGCATTCCGTTGAATGACGATAAAGTCGGACAATACGATGATTATTCGGTGAGTGTCCCTAGCACCGCGTTGCATGAAGGTTGGAATAAGTTGACGTTAAAGCCGGTGTTAATTCCACTCGCGCAAGGGGGAAAGTGTTCGCCTTTCTTTCTGGGCAATTTAGCCGTGACGGTGTATGACGATTCCACCTTAGAACGCCTAGGCGGCAGCAGTTTGAATCAGCCTGATTTAAGTTTATTTGCGCGTACTGGCGAAGTCAGTTTGTCTGACAGCACGGAAAAATTAACCTTGCATTTGCTCGATAACGATGTCGATACGATGTCGGCTGGACTGACCTTAATTGCCAAACTGACGCAAGTGCAAAAACGCCCGTTATGGCATGTCAGCCTAGCGTTAGGTGCGCCAGATGAACAGGCGGGCGCGGCTTGGTTAGTGGGCAAAAAGTCGCTCTTACCTGCTGCTGCGCAAAGCAATTTGGCCACCAGCACGCGTTACGCACTAGAGCAACCGCTTGCCAGTGCGCCGTTAGGCCATTCTTGGTACACATTGTTGCCGCCTTCATGGCGCGATTTTTTTGTGTTAACGCCACCGCCTGCGCAGCACACGCGCGCCACGGTGAGACTGTCGGCTGATTTAAGTCAACAGGTGTTTGCTTTGGCATATGCGCGCCGTGCGGGCGCGTGGACGGTGTTCAGTGCCGAGACTCCTGCCGTGTTGGCGCGTGGTATGGATACGCTCACGGGATTTGGGCATTGGGGGCAACTGAACGGCAAGCTGGCTTTTTGGCATCCAGACGACAGCGTGGTGCATACCGTCGCGGTCGATGTCACGCCGATTTCAGCCTTTGGATTACGCGGCGGTTTAGGGATTTTTGCCTCGCAACATCCTTGGTTTGCCTTGTTTGCTTTGCTGTTACTGATAGCTGTGCTGGTGTGGCTGGTGCCGAATTTATTACGGTTATATCGAGTGCGGCGACATCCCGCCCCGTAATTTTTTGAGGAGAACAACGTGCTTAAAAAATTAGGATTATTGATGCTGTTGCTTGCCAGCTCCGCTCGTGCGGAGCTGGCGGATGAGCGTGCCATCGTGTTGGCAGGAACTGAATTTTCCGCTAGCAATGCCTATACCCACGCGGGCTACATTGCGCCTTTGGCGGGCAATACGCTTAAGCGAGGTTGGAACGTATTGGCGTTTGCCTCTTGGCTCAATTACAGCTACACCACTTTGCAAAACGGGCAGCCCGTCAAGGTACGCGCAACGGTGCCGGGGGTGCGCGGCGGCATGGGTTATCAATGGACAGCAGGCGATGCAGCGGTCGGTTTGTCGGCGAGTTTAGGTTATCAAAATACCCAGCAAACGCCCTATATTGCCGCGACGGGCAAGCAAGGTGCCGCGATTATTTTGCTGCCACAAGTCCAGCTAAAGTATCAATTTACCGAGCAGACCGATGCTGACTTGATGGCGAATTACGCCATCGGACAAAATT
>JAVHQO010000243.1:0-1279 GCA_036171175.1 Gallionella sp. | reverse complement strand
CCGAGATCAAGCAAGTGATGCGCTGGCGCACAACCCAACATAGCCTGCTTTTCACGCTGCACCAAATCGGTATCCGTTCCGACATGTTTGAAGACAAACAAATCACGGCAGGCCATCACACCCTTGGAAGCAGAACGATCATGGTCAAACATGTTGGCCAGTGCTTCCCACAGCTCATTCAGGTCAGAATCGGTGAATTGTGTGCCTTGCGCCAGGTTGGCAGAGACAAAACCTTTGGTGGCATAGAGGCCGTAGGAGATGAGTGACTTGCGGCCCATGGTGCGAAGGCTGTCTTCTTCCTGTTTTTCTTCCCATGCAATGTAGTCAGCCACTGACTTGGCATCTTTCACTTTTTCTGCAACAGCCATCCGAGTAATAGCTGCATCCATTGGGAATATCGGATCGATGGAACGAGAAAACGCCACTTGCACAGGCCCACGCACCTGCCCGGCATTCGCACCTGTGGACATCACCGCGCCAAACGCACGTACATCAAAGAACTGCTGACACATCCAATCACGCGCTTTCCCCACTTGCGAACGATTGCCGCCGCCTGCTGGCGCACCTCCGGTAGCTTCATGTGCCGCAGCAATTGGCCGATTCAAGTTAGTCGCGTGTTCAACAAAAATAGCGTAACCACCACCATTGCCATGCTTCATCTGCACATAGTTCCGAATCCGACGTTTGATGGCGACATCCGACACCAGACCATGCATGTCTTCGGGATCAATGCGTGGGCTGTTACCGGCATCCGGGTCGCCATTGGGATTGCCATTTTCACAATCGAAGAGGTAAAGAAATTCGTAGCGGTTTTTGATGGGGGTGCTCATGCGGATTCTCCTTGTGTGTTGCTGTTGTTACTGTCTTTTTTAGGGGTGCGCAGGGCGGCCAATTGCTGGTAGTACCCCAACGCAAAGAGGCCTTGCCCCTCCAGGTTCAGGGTACGTGGAAATTGGTCACCCAACTGTTTCATGACTTCGGCAATCTGCTGCTCATACCAATATGACAATCCACCTTCAAGCTTGCCCAAATGGTTGCGCGAATTGCCGACCAAGCGACCAAAAGTAAGCCCGGGTGCCGTGCTGGCGGCGGCATAAAAACGCTGCACCACACCGGCTCCCACATCGCCGAGCGCAGCCTGCTGCAGTCTGGCGAGAACCGCCAAGAGGCGTCCGCAGTGATAGGCCGGGTCAGGATGATCCGGGTTGAGATAGGGTTGCATAAGCGCCTTTCCTTGAGGTTGACGAACAAAATAAGCTTTGATTAAGCCCATGCGGGC
>JAVHQO010000242.1:0-1283 GCA_036171175.1 Gallionella sp. | reverse complement strand
AATACGTGCTAAGTCGGCTTTTAAGCCGGCACCGCCATTGGCTTTGCTATACTTTCAATCCCGACTACGGCCTGCTTCGCCTCCCAGGCAACACGGCGGCACCAGCGTTTTATATTACACGCCGCACCGATAAAGTAGTTTTGCAGCCGGGTTTTATTACTCCCGCGATACCTGGCCTGACGCAAGCCATACCCTCTTACAAGTTCGCTCTGCGTGCCTTCAATCCCATTGCGGTGATGCATATCTTTCTTGAATTCTTCCGTATGCATAAGTTTACGGCGGGCCTGTCTAAGCGTGTGATGTCCCGTGACCCGCAGCACACGGTAGCGGTCGCCCTTATGAAGGCAAGCCTCTTTTACAGCGCAGCTCTGACAAAGTCCGCACCATCTAAAACGATAGGTGATTGCACCGGTCTCGCCGGCCACTAATCGCGCGCATCGGGTGTTAGTTTTCCCCGCCGGACATACCGCATAGCGCTGCTCAACATTGACCTGAAACACATCAGCGGTATACACTCCGCTGTCGGGCGAAACCGGTGCCGGCCCCATCAGTTCACGGCCCTCCGCAATGGCCTTGGCCATGCCCGGCCCCGACACATATCCGCTATCCGCATAAAGCGTTTCGGGTTTTGCTAAACCCAACTGTTCCTGCTCTTTAAATACCGCGGTCATTCCCGCCTTATCACTTTCGCTCGCGTTCTGGGTAACGATAGACGTAATTACGCTCTTCGTCGGCTCGCCGGTTTTCCGTGGTTCGTCCTGGACGGTCTCGGCAACCTGCGCTTTGTACCCGACCCAGGCCTTTGTCTTTAATGTGGTTTTACTGCTCCACTGCGCATCAGGATTGTGCGGGTTTTGTATAGCGCCTGTCGGCCGCGCCCGCCGTTTCGTTATAGTTCCATCCGCGCCCGGCTCGAAGTTATCTTCTAACACGCTTCGCAAAATCCGCACGGCTTTCCCGTCGCGGTTTCCGGTCGGCAACCCGTTAATCCAGCTCAGCGCTTCTCGCGCGTCGTTCCCGGCCTGAATCATTTTTTGCACGATGATCTCACCGGAACTTTTATAGTCAACGCGGCTTTCCACATAACGCTCCCACCACACCGCCCAGGCCGCAGGCCGCGCCAGTTTCTCATCCTGCGACAATTCTTCCAATGTCAACCGCAACGTCTGACGCACGCATTCCAGCCGGCTCATGTGGCTCACTACGCCGAGAATGTGTGTGGAATCCAGCCGTTGGCGGTTGCGCTTAGGCAGATACCCGGCCGCCTGCATCTTTTCAAGCAC
>JAVHQO010000241.1:0-6079 GCA_036171175.1 Gallionella sp. | reverse complement strand
CAAAACAGGCTTTTATCATCGCTGACATGCCGTTCGGCAGCTTCCAAATTAGCCCTGAAAAAACTTTTGTGCACGCCGCGCGCTTGATGGCGGCGGGTGCGCAAATGGTCAAATTAGAAGGCGGCGCGGCGATGTTAGCGACCGTGAAATTTTTGACCGAGCGCGGCATTCCCGTCTGCGCACACATCGGTTTAACCCCGCAATCGGTACATCAATTAGGCGGTTATCGCGTACAAGGAAAAGACGCGCACGCCGCACAAACACTGCTAGATGACGCGCTCGCTTTGCAACAGGCAGGCGCGGGCATGGTGGTGTTAGAAGCCGTGCCCGCCACGCTCGCCGCCGAGATTACTGCGCAATTAAGCATCGCCACCATCGGCATCGGCGCAGGCGTGAATTGCGCGGGACAAGTGTTGGTACTGCACGACATGCTGGGCATTTATCCGGGTAAAAAAGCCCGTTTTGTCAAAGACTTTATGCCAGGGTCAAGCTCAATAGCCGAGGCTGTGGCGCGCTATGTTGCCGAGGTTAAAAGCGGCACGTTTCCAACTTTAGAGCACAGTTTTTAAGTGCTGCAATTTAGCCTTGCTAACCCCCGATAAGTCCGTCTCTTACAGCTGTTGTGTTGTCGCGTAATGTGACTTCATATCAATAATCTAAGGTAAAATGCTGCCACTTTTTTATCGCCTTATTTTTGGAGTATCGCTATGACTTACGTCGTTTCAGAATCTTGTATCAAATGTAAATACACCGATTGCGTGGATGTTTGCCCAGTGGATTGCTTTCGCACGGGACCGAATTTTTTGGTGATTGATCCCGATGAATGTATCGACTGCACTTTGTGCGTTGCCGAATGTCCTGCTGAAGCGATTTTTGCCGAAGATGATTTGCCCGCTGAGCAGCAGCACTTTTTAGCGTTGAATGCCGAATTGGCGAAGCTGTGGAAACCCATCACCGCGAAAATTGATGCCGCTCCCGATGCGGACGAATGGAAGGGTGTTAAAGACAAATTGCATTTGCTCGAACGCTAAGTTTCACCTGTGTTTTATCACGCCGTTGCGCAAAAAATTCTCGCGGCACACACGCCGCCAGATTTGCGCGGCATCACGATTATTCTCCCCAATTATCACGTCGCTCAGCCACTTGCTAAAGCCTTGATGGCGAATGCAGACGTGCCTGCTTTGTTGTTGCCGACCATGCTGACTTTGAGCGACTGGGCGGCAACGATTACGCTTGAAACCCCCGTCGAGACTGATACGCAGCGCGTCGCGCTGTTGTACCAAACCTTGCGCGATAACGCTTGGTTTGCGAATGCCGATTTGTGGAGTTTGGCGCGCGAGTTGTTGTCTTTGATGGATGAATTGACGCGCCATCATGTGGCGTTGCCAAAATCACAAGCAGAATTTACTAAGCAATTAGTCGCCGCTTATGCGGCGCGTAATGGTTTTTCTTTGCAGTTTGAAGCGCGTGTGGTGCATGAACTTTGGTACGCGCTCACGGCCAATTCGTTTGAGGCAGTGCGCGCACAACAACAGCGTTTGGCGCAGCTGGCAAATGACATTACCCAGCCGCTGTATGTGTTGCTCACGTCGGATTTAAGCGCGCCCGAAATGCAATTTTTACAACGCTGCGGCGAGCGCGTGGATGTGACAATTTTTGATCTGCGCGAGCAGATAAAGTCAGCAGAAAATTGCGCCGTGATTGCCTGCGCTTTGCAACGCGAGAACACGCAAACCGACTTGCGTAGTGATGCCGAGTCGCTGAAAAATAATGCTGATGCGCAGTTATCGGGACGCTTGCAACTCTTTGCCGCGCATGGCTTAGAGCAGGAAGCGCGTGCAGCCGAAGTGCAGATACGCCGCTGGTTATTGGATGGTAAAAAATCCATCGCGCTGGTGGTGCAAGATCGCTTGGTGGCGCGGCGCGTGCGAGCCCTGTTGGAACGCGCTCAGGTGCAAGTGCAAGACGAAAGTGGTTGGACATTTTCGACCTTGTCGGTCACTACGGTGCTGATGGGCTGGCTGGAAACACTGCAAAACGATTTTTATTATCAAGACGTTTTGGACTTGCTTAAGTCGCCGTTGCTGTTCGCTGATGAGCCATTCCCCCACCCTAACCCTGATGAAACAACTAGCCATTCGACTAAGCCCGCAAGCGGGCAAGTCGCTGGTTATCCCCCGCAAGCGGGAGAGGGGACAAACGAATCGCTGCGCGAACGTGACAACCAGCCACGCAAACACGCTGCCTTTTTGTTTGAAAAAATGGTGCGCAAACAAGGCGTGGTCAGCGGTTTGGATAAATTTATAGAGGCGAGTCGTGACGCGGATTTAACCCGCGCGCTGGTGCGTCTGCGACAGGCTGCGATGTTGCCCAAGGGACGCGTGACGATTAGTCAGTGGTTAATCGCGCTGCGCAACAGTTTAGAAATTTTGGGTGTGTTGGCGGCGTGGACGGAAGACGCAGCAGGGCAACAGTTGTTGCAGTTGCTTGGACAGTGGCGCGAGGAATTACAAAACGACAGCACCAAATGTAGTTTTGCGGAATGGATGCGCTGGCTGTCGCAGCAGCTCGATTTGAATACCTTCCGCGATATGAGTGTGGAAAGTCCCGTTGTGTTTACGCATCTCGCGGCGACGCGCTGGCGCAGTTTTGATGCGGTGTTGTTGCTAGGCTGCGATGCCAAACATTTGCCCGCACCGAGTTCGAGTATGTGGTTTAACGATGCTGTGCGCGGCGCGCTGGGCTTGCCTTTGAGCCGTGTGCAACAAGATGCTACACGCGATGATTTGTTGGGATTGTTGGCACTCAATAATGAAGTGGTGGTGACTTGGCAGGCACATAAAGATGGCGAGCCAAATATGCTCAGTCCGCATTTCGAGATGCTGCGCGCGCTGCATGAACTGGCATTTGGCGATGACTTGAGCGCGCATGAGTTGGCGAAAATTTGGCACCATGCGCAGGTGCGAAGCGATGAATTTGTTTTACCGCTTGCCGCTGTGATGCCAACGCCCGCCGTGGCTGCCGAGCTTTTGCCGCAACGCATTTCACCTTCTGGCTATAACAGTTTAGTGGCTTGCCCTTATCAATTTTATGCGCGTCATGTGTTGCGGCTGAACGACTTGGACGAGGTGCGCGAAGAGATCGACAAGCGCGATTACGGCACTTGGGTACATGCTGTTTTACAGCGTTTTCATACTGAATTTCCGTTGTTGCTGAATGAGGATTTAGCCTTGTTGCAACAGGCATTGCAGCGCATCAGCAACGAGGTCTTTGCCGACGCGCTGGCGCACGATTACCTCGCGGTTGCTTGGCTGTTACGTTGGCAAAAAATATTGCCCAGTTATCTGGCATGGCAAATCGAACGCGAGCAAGCGGGCTGGCGATATGCCGCTGCCGAAGAATCCTTCGACTTTGCCGTGTTGGAAAATTTAATTTTGCGCGGACGCATCGACCGCGTGGACAGCAACGCAAGTGGCGAAGTCGCGGTGTTGGATTACAAAACGCAAACTGCAAGCGTGCTCAAAAATAAATTAAAAGAGGCGGGCGAAGATGTGCAACTGGCTTGCTACGCGACGGTGCGCAACGCACATACGGCGGCGTTCGTGAGCTTGGAAGGCGACGTTGCGGATGTCGCACCTGAGCACGCGATGGACGAGTTAGCGCAACTCAATTTCACCCGTTTGCAAACGCTGTTCACGCAGTTGCGCAGCGGTGCGCCTTTACCTGCCAATGGCGTGGCAGCCTGTGCCTATTGCGAAATGCGCGGCTTATGCCGACAAGGTTCATGGGAGGAAGAGGCGACAAAGCCAACCCCTCCCAGCCTCCCCTTGTCAGGGGAGGAGCCGCTTCGTTCTCCCCCTAGTAAGGGGGAGTCAGAGGGGGTTTCGCATGGATAACGCCGCCGCACTTAATCCGAAAAATTCTGTAGTCGTTGAAGCCTGCGCGGGCAGCGGTAAGACTTGGCTGCTGGTGTCGCGCATCGTGCGGCTGCTGTTGGCGGAGGTTGCGCCCAGTGAAATTTTAGCGATTACGTTTACGCGCAAAGCAGCGCAGGAAATGCAGGCGCGTTTGCGCGATTGGCTGTATGACTTGGCGACTAAAGACGACGAATTCGTACGCCAATTTTTGCTGGAGCGCGCCATAGACGAAGCAGAATTAGCGGTGATGTTGCCGCGCGCGCGCGGGCTGTATCAGCAATTTTTATTGGCGCAACCGCCGCTCACCATCAACACCTTTCACGGCTGGTTTATGCAGATTGTGCAACGCGCACCGCTGGATGCGGGCATGGCGGGCGGCGTGCAATTGATCGAGCAAACTGGCGCGTTATGGGACGAGGCCTGCACGCTATTTTTCGCCAGTTTGCATCGCCAGCCAGACAGAGAAACAGCTCTTTCGATGAACGTATTGTTTGCCGAATTAGGTTTGTTTAATACGCAAAAAATGCTGCGCGCATTCGCCGATAAACGCAGTGAATGGTGGGCTTACACGGCGGGGCAAGCGCAGCCGCTGGACTACGCGCTGGCGCAATTGCGCGATGAATTTCAGGTGGATTTAGAGGCAGACCCTTACGCAAATTTGTTTGCCAGAAAACATTTCGCTGATGACGTTCGTAGTTTCGCAGCACAACTCAATGCCAGTGCTGCGCAAAAATCTAGAGCAGAAAAATTATTGATTCCGTTTGATGGAGTAGGCAGCGTTGCGCAACGTTTTGCTTTGTTGTGGACGGAACTATTTACGCAAAAAAATGAGCCGCGCAAAATTACCGCAAACAAAGGGCAAGCTCCATTTTATGACGCACTGGAGTTGGTGCGTAGCCAAGTCTGGGATGCCTATCAACAAGTGCAAGCGCAAGCCATTTATCGCTTTAACGAACACGCGCTGCGCTGTGGTGTAGCGATGTTGGATCGTTATCAGCAATTAAAACAGCAACAACAATCATTGGATTTTTCGGATTTGGAATGGCGTGTGTGCCAGTTGTTGAACAACAGCGAACACGCCGAGTATTTACAATACAAATTGGATAGTCGTTATCAGCACGTTTTGCTTGATGAATTTCAAGATACTAACCCGCTGCAATGGCAGATTTTGCAAGCCTGGTTTGATGCAGCGAGTGCTGTGCAAAGCACGCCGAAAATTTTTGTGGTGGGCGATCCCAAACAATCCATCTACCGTTTTCGTCGTGCCGATGCGCGTTTGTTTAACGTGGTGTGCGAGTATCTTTTAGAGAATTATCAAGCCAAGTATTTGCAAAAAAACACCACGCGCCGCAACGCGCCCGCTGTGTTAAATGTGGTCAATGCGGTGTTCGATGGGCTTGCCGACGGCAAGCCAAAATTCGCTGGATTCGAGACCCATCAAGCGCATCAAACTGCGTTGCCAGGCTATGTGGAAGTGTTGCCGTTATTGCTCGCCACCGACAGCACTAGCGCGTCAATCACCAGCCAAACTCTGACGCTGCGCAATCCACTGCTTGAGGCTTATCCCGATGTTGATGAAGGCGCGCGCGAATTGGAAGCGCAAGCCTTCGCAGCAAAATTATTGAGCATGGTCGGGCATTGGCAAGTTCATGCAGACGGCAGCGTGCGCGCTCTCGCATGGGGCGACATTATGGTGTTGGTGCGCCGCCGCACGCATTTGAAAATCTACGAGCACGCATTACGCGCGCAGCACATTCCCTATCTCACCTCGCGTCGCGGCGGTTTGCTCGACACCTTGGAAGCCTTGGACATACAGGCTCTGCTGACTTTTTTAATGACACCGTTTGCGGATTTGCAACTTGCCCATGTGCTGCGCTCACCGATTTTTTCGTGCAGCGACGCGGACTTAATGATGATTCAGGACTCAGGATTGAGGATTGAGCAAAGCGGAGTGATAAATGAAAAGTGGCGCGCTGCACCAGCGAATCCTGAATCTTTAATCCCGAATCCTAGTTGGTGGCTGCGCTTACAAAGCATTGCACACAGCGACAACGCTACTGTGCAATTAAACCGTGCACATGATTTATTAAAAAGCTGGTTGGTTTTGGCGGAAAAATTACCCGTACATGATTTGCTCGACAAAATTTATTTTGATGCCGATG
>JAVHQO010000240.1:0-6086 GCA_036171175.1 Gallionella sp. | reverse complement strand
GTGCACGGTTGGCTTCAGCCACGCCCGAAATGAGATAGACCATAAACATCGGGAATAGCGGAATGATGTACCAGTTGAGCGCGCCGTAGCTGCCCTTTTGCCCCATTACGATGTCACCTAGGTTCAAGCTCTGCGCCGCCATCAACACACACACCAAGGCGAAGCCCATCGCGATTTCGTAAGAGACAATTTGCGCTGCTGAACGCAACGCGCCCAAGAATGCGTATTTAGAATTGGATGCCCAACCCGCGATAATCACGCCGTACACACCTAGTGAGGTCATCGCCAAAATGTATAACAAGCCAGCATTCGCATTCGACAACATCATTTCTGCGTTAAACGGAATCACCGCCCAAGCTGCCAATGCGGGCATCAATGCCATGATGGGTGCCAAGATGAACAAGAATTTATTTGAGCCAGTCGGCACAATAATTTCTTTCATCAACAGCTTGATACCGTCCGCTAAAGGTTGCAGCAAACCAAAATAACCTACGCGATTCGGGCCAATCCGAATTTGCATCCAGCCGATAACTTTACGTTCTGCCAAGGTCAAATACGCCACCGCGCCCATTAAAGGAGCAACGATTAAAACGATTTTGAGCAGCGTCCAAACGGTCAACCAAACGGGTGCCCAGTACGAACCAAAAAAGTTGCCGCCTAATTGATTGATGTAATCCATCATCATGCACGCTCCACAGTGAGTGTTCCGAACATCGCGCCCAGTGCTGCTGTTGCCGCATGACCCGCTGCGATACGCGCAGTATTGACAGGCTGAGCATCATCACTGTATATCTGCAAAGTCACGCTGCCATTGCCTTGCGTAACCTTCACGCGATGTCCAGTCAACACTCCTAACTTAGCCAACTCACTGCTGTGCATGCGCACTACAGGCGTTGCTGCATCGTTGGTTTTTTGCAAGGAGGTGGCGCGACGCACCACCGCATCACTGCTGTAAATCGGCACATAGCTGACACGTTGCACGCCATTATTTTTGACCGCATTGATAGCGTTTACAGGCACGCCCGTGATGTCGTTACTCAAACTTGCCATGTTGTAATTTGCCAGCACTTCATCACGCACGGCTTCCGAACTGTCGTAATCAAAACCTGCCACATCGAGCAAATTACCTAACACGCGCAACACTTTCCATGCAGGACGCGCCTCGCCCAAAGGCTTGACCGCGCCCTTGAAACTTTGCGCCAGACCTGCGGTATTGATAAACGTGCCTGACGTTTCGGTGAACGGTGTAATCGGCAACATCACGTCGGCATAACTGCTGGCTTGGTGTTTATAGGCACTCATCGCGACCACCATGTCGGCGGATTGCATCGCGGCGAGTGCTTGTTGCGCATCGTGCGTATCCAACTCAGCTTCGACGTTCAACAACAGATACGCCTTGCGCGGTTGCGCCAGCATTTGCGCGACATTCATGCCTGCTGCACTCGGCACAGCATTGGCAACATAGCCACCCACACTGTTGGCTGCTTCGCCCAAATAACCGAAGCTGGCATTGCTCAATGTGGCAATCTGCTGCGCGATTAAAGCCAGCTGCGTCCCTTGAGGATGTTGCTGGGCGAAGTTGCCTAACAACACGGCCACGCGTTCGCCACTGCTCAAACTTTGCGCGATGTTTTGCGCCTCCGCACTGACCGTAACCGTGCTAACTGCCGCTTGGGCATCCGCACTCAACGCCACGTTTTTAATCGTTGCTAAGGCTTTCAACACTTGCGCTAATTCATTTAGCAGTTCACTAGGCGCGGTGGTAATTTGTTGCGCTACAGGCATCAACAACTCATCTTGTGACGCGTGTAATACGTTCGCTTGAGCACCTGCTTTCACTGCCATGCGGATGCGTTGCGCCAACAGCGGATGATCTTTGCGTAAGAAACTGCCAACCAACAAAAAGCGATCGCGTGTATTCAAATCGGCAATCTCCATGCCTAAATTTGGCACACCAGCACGATGTCCATCAGCACTAAAATCAGACTGACGCAAACGGAAATCAACATTGTCGCTGCCCATGCCGCGCATGAGTTTTTGCAACAGCGCGAGTTCTTCGAGGGTGCTGTGCGGGGTGGCAAGCGCGGCAATCTGCGTTGCGCCCGCTGACATTGAGATTTGACGCAAGCCATTGGCAACGTATTCCAACGCAGCTTGCCATTCGACTTCTAGCCATTTGCCATCTTGCTTGAGCATCGGTTTAGTCAAACGCTCTGGCGCGTTCAAACCTTCGTAACTAAAGCGATCTTTATCCGAAATCCAGCACTCGTTCAGTGCTTCGTTTTCAATCGGCACGACACGCGCCACTTTATTGTCTTTAGTGTGCAATGCTAGGTTAGAACCTAAACCATCATGCGGACTGACCGACTTGCGACGCGACAATTCCCATGAACGTGCGGTGTAGCGGAACGGCTTACTGGTCAATGCGCCCACTGGACACAAATCAATCATATTGCCCGACAGCTCTGAATCCACCGTGCTATTGACGAAGCTCATAATTTCAGCATTTTCGCCACGGAACGCCATGCCCAATTCCATCACACCTGCAATTTCTTGACCGAAGCGCACGCAGCGGGTGCAATGAATACAGCGCGACATTTCTTCGGTGGAGACCAGCTCGCCGATGGATTTATGTTCGACTACGCGCTTACCTTCTTGGTAACGTGATTCACCGCCGCCGTATCCGACCGCTAAGTCTTGCAGCTGACATTCGCCGCCTTGATCGCAAATCGGACAATCTAGTGGATGGTTAATCAGCAAAAACTCCATCACACCTTTTTGCGCTTTAACCGCCATTTCGGAATGGGTATGAACTTTCATCCCGTCCGTAGCAGGTGTGGCGCAAGCCGGCAATGGCTTAGGTGCTTTTTCTACTTCGACCAAGCACATGCGGCAATTTGCCGCGATGGATAATTTTTTGTGATAGCAAAAATGTGGAACGTAAATACCCGCTGCTTGCGCCGCTTGTATCACCATCGAGCCTTTTGCGGTCTCAATTACTTTGCCGTCAATTTCGATTTTTATCATGTCAGTTCGCCCGTCGATTACACCAAGCAACGCTTGTGTTCGATGTGATATTCAAATTCGTCACGGAAGTTTTTTAACATCCCTTGTACTGGCCACACAGCGGCTTCTCCCAATGCACAAATAGTACGACCCGCGATGTTTTCACCGACGCTTAGCAACAAATCTAAGTCTTCGGGTTTGCCCTGACCGTGCTCGATGCGATGCACGATGCGATACAGCCAGCCCGTGCCTTCGCGACACGGCGTGCATTGTCCGCACGACTCTTCGTGATAGAAATAAGACAACCGCTCTAGCGCGCGCACCATGCAAGTGGTCTCATCCATGATGATGACCGCACCACTGCCTAAGCCCGAACCCGCTTTCTGTATCGAGTCGTAATCCATAGTCAAATCCATCATGGTCGCGCCCGTCAAAATAGGCATAGATGAACCGCCTGGAATCACCGCTTTGAGCTTATGCCCGTGACGCACACCCCCTGCCATTTCAAGCAGCTTGGCAAATGGCGTGCCCATAGGCACTTCAAAATTACCTGGATTATTCACATGACCTGACACGGAAAATAATTTCGTACCGCCATTGTTCGGCTTACCAATTTCCAAGAACGCCTGACCACCGTGATTGATAATGTAAGGAATGCTAGCGAAAGTTTCGGTGTTGTTGATGGTGGTGGGTTTGCCATATAAACCGAAGCTAGCCGGGAATGGCGGCTTAAAGCGCGGCTGACCTTTTTTGCCTTCGATAGATTCGAGCAAAGCGGTTTCTTCACCACAGATGTACGCGCCGTAACCTAAGTGATTGTGCAACTCAAAATCAAAGCCCATGCCCATGATGTCTTTGCCCATCAAGCCCGCCGCGCGCGCTTCTTCTCCCGCCGCTTCCATGCGCTCATAGGCTTCAAAAATCTCACCATGCACATAGTTGTAGCCGACTTTCACGCCCATCGTATAAGCCGCAATCGCCATGCCTTCAATCAGCAGATGCGGGTTATAGCGCATGATGTCCCAGTCTTTGCATGTACCTGGCTCACCTTCGTCCGAGTTACACACGATATATTTATCGCCTGCAAAACCACGTGGCATAAAACTCCACTTCAAGCCAGTTGGAAAACCTGCACCGCCACGACCGCGCAAGGCAGAGGTTTTCACTTCCGAAATGATGGTTTCAGGGGTGATTTTTTCGGTGAGAATTTTGCGCAGCGCGCTGTAGCCACCGACTTTTAGATAGTTGGCAAGTGTCCATGGCTCGTCAAAATCCATGGTGGTTCGAGTAACGGGTCCGCGCGTCATTTGCCTAGCTCCGCTAACAGTGCATCAATTTTTTGCGGAGTCATACGACCGCATAATTTTTTATTGCTTACGGTCAGCAATGGCGCGTCGATACATGCGCCCATACATTCACCTTCGCGTAAGCCAAACTTGCCATCTGCTGTTACTTCACCGATGCCAATGCCGAGCTTGGTTTCGATGTATTTCACGGTATCCAACGCGCCGCACAAGGTGCAAGACAAATTGGTGCACACCGTCAGAGTGTGCTTACCCATCGGCTTCAAGTTATACATGTGGTAGAAGGTCGCGACTTCATAAACTGCCATGTGCGCCATACCTAAAAAGGCAGCAACATCGGCCATGTCATCGTTAGAAATCCAGCCTTTTTCATCTTGCACAAAACGCAATGCAGCCATCACGGCAGATTGTTTTTGGTCGGCGGGATATTTAATCAACTCGCGGTTGATTAGGTCTTGTATGGATGCGGATAACATTAGCGGTCTATTTCTCCGAAAACGATGTCTTGAGTACCGATAATGGTGACAACGTCGGCGATCATGTGACCGCGCGCCATTTCATCCAAAGCGGCTAAGTGAGCAAAACCTGGTGCGCGGATTTTCATCCGATACGGCTTGTTCGCACCGTCTGAAACCAAGTAAATACCAAATTCACCTTTAGGATGTTCAACAGCGGCATACGCCTCGCCTGCTGGAACGTGCATCCCTTCGGTAAATAATTTGAAGTGATGAATCAGTTCTTCCATATTTTCTTTCATCGCCACACGAGCTGGCGGCGCGAACTTATGGTTAGTGGTAATCACAGGACCTGGATTGGCTTTCAGCCAAGTCACGCATTGTTCGATGATGCGATTGGATTGACGCATTTCTTCGACGCGCACTAAATAACGGTCATAAGAATCGCCGGTTTTACCAACCGGAATATCAAAATCTAAACGGTCATACACTTCGTAGGGTTGCTTTTTACGCAAGTCCCATTCGATGCCCGAACCGCGCAACATCGGCCCTGAAAACCCCAATGCCAGTGCGCGTTCTGGGGTAACCACACCAATCCCGACAGTACGTTGTTTCCAGATACGGTTGTCGGTTAACAGCGTTTCGTATTCGTCGATACATTTAGGGAAACGCTTAGCAAAATCACCGATGAAATCCAACACTGAACCTTGACGATTTTCATTCAGCTTCGCCACGGCAGCGGCGTTGTGAATTTTTGAGGCTTGATATTGCGGCATACGGTCAGGCAAGTCGCGATACACTCCACCTGGACGATAGTAAGCCGCATGTAAACGCGCACCAGAGGCAGCTTCATACACGTCCATCAAATCTTCGCGCTCGCGAAAGCAATACAAAAACATGGTCATCGCGCCAATGTCCAAACCGTGTGCGCCCAACCACAGCAAGTGATTTAACACACGGGTAATTTCATCGAACATCACGCGGATGTATTGCGCACGCAGCGGCACATCAATACCTGCCAGCTTTTCAATCGCCATCACATAAGCGTGCTCGTTGGACATCATCGACACATAGTCGAGACGATCCATGTACGGCACAGACTGCAAAAAGGTTTTGTGTTCAGCGAGTTTTTCAGTGGCGCGATGCAGCAAACCAATGTGCGGATCGGCGCGTTCAATCACCTCACCGTCCAGCTCCAACACCAAACGCAGCACGCCGTGCGCCGCAGGATGCTGCGGGCCAAAATTCATTGTGTAGTTTTTAATTTCAGCCATAGCTCTTATCCTCGAACTGAGCCGTACAGCTCATCACGCACGATGCG
>JAVHQO010000239.1:0-6109 GCA_036171175.1 Gallionella sp. | reverse complement strand
GGCATGGAGGTGTTGGGGGTGACCAGTTATGGCGACTTGACTTCGTTCGCGCAGCAACAGAGTCGCGCTTCGGCTTTTCTGTTATCCATTGATGATGAAGAGTTCGGTTCGGGCAGTCCTGAAGACACCAAACACGCGCTGAAGAGTTTGCAGGCTTTTGTCGAGGAAATCCGTTTCAAGAACGCCGATATTCCGATTTATTTGTATGGTGAGACGCGCACCTCGCGCCATATCCCCAACAACATCCTGCGCGAGTTGCACGGCTTCATTCATATGCACGAGGACACGCCGGAGTTCGTGGCGCGTCACATCATCCGCGAAGCCAAATCGTATTTGGATGCGTTAGCCCCCCCGTTCTTCCGCGCGCTGCTGCATTACGCGCAGGACGGCTCATACTCATGGCATTGTCCGGGACACTCTGGTGGCGTGGCATTTTTGAAGTCTCCTGTTGGTCAGATGTTCCACCAGTTCTTTGGTGAGAATATGTTGCGCGCCGACGTGTGTAACGCGGTGGAAGAGCTGGGGCAGCTGCTCGATCACACAGGGCCCGTGGCAGCATCCGAGCGCAACGCGGCGCGTATTTTTAATTCCGATCACCTGTTCTTCGTCACCAACGGCACGTCCACCTCCAACAAAATCGTGTGGCATTCGACGGTCGCGCCGGATGACATCGTGGTGGTGGATCGCAACTGCCATAAGTCGATTTTGCATTCGATTATGATGACTGGCGCAGTGCCGGTGTTCCTCACGCCGACGCGCAATCACTACGGCATTATCGGACCGATTCCCAAGTCTGAATTCGCGATGGAAAGTATCCAACGCAAGATAAATGCGAACCCTTTTATCAAAGACAAAACCAAAAAACCGCGCATCCTGACCATCACGCAAAGCACCTACGACGGCGTGGTGTACAACGTGGAGATGCTCAAAGAGATGTTGGATGGCAAAATTGACACGCTGCATTTTGATGAAGCATGGTTACCGCACGCGGCGTTCCATGATTTTTACAAAGACATGCACGCGATTGGACGCGACCGCCCGCGCGCCAAAGAGTCGATGATTTTTGCTACGCAATCGACGCACAAATTGCTCGCCGGTTTAAGCCAAGCGTCGCAGATTTTGGTGCGCGAACCAGAAGCGAAAAAGCTCAATAAACATATTTTCAACGAAGCCTATTTGATGCACACCTCGACCTCGCCGCAGTACGCGATTATCGCCTCATGCGATGTGGCGGCGGCGATGATGGAAGCACCCGGCGGTACGGCGTTGGTGGAGGAGTCCATCGCTGAAGCGTTGGATTTTCGCCGTGCCATGCACAAGGTAGATGAAGAGTATGAAAGCGACTGGTGGTTCAAAGTTTGGGGGCCAGGCTCTATCGCCGAAGAAGGCATAGGCGCGCGCGAGGATTGGGTGTTGAACGCCGATGACAAATGGCACGGTTTTGGTAATCTTGCCGAAGGCTTCAACATGCTAGACCCGATTAAAGCCACCATCATCACGCCCGGTTTGGATGTGGATGGCGGTTTTTCCGATACTGGAATTCCGGCCGCGATGGTGACCAAGTATCTGGCCGAGCATGGTGTCATCGTGGAGAAGTGCGGTCTGTATTCCTTCTTCATCATGTTCACCATCGGCATCACCAAAGGCCGCTGGAACACGCTGCTCACCGCGCTCCAGCAGTTCAAGGATGACTACGACAAGAACCAACCGATGTGGCGCATCTTGCCGGAGTTTGCGGCGGCGCATCCGCGTTACGAGCGCGTTGGTTTGCGCGACCTGTGCCAGCAGATCCATGAGGCGTACACCTTGCACAACGTGGCGCGCATGACCACCGAGATGTATCTGTCCGATATGCAGCCAGCCATGAAGCCGTCCGATGCCTTTGCCAAGATGGCGCACGACGAAATCGAGCGGGTGGAGATTGATAATCTGGAAGGCCGCATCACGGCGGTGTTGCTGACGCCTTACCCACCCGGTATCCCGTTGCTCATCCCTGGTGAGATATTTAACAAGACCATCGTTGATTACGTGAAGTTCGCGCGCGATTTCAATCAACGCTTCCCCGGCTTTGAGACCGATGTACATGGTCTGGTGGCGGAAGTGGTGGATGGTGAAAAACGCTATTTTGTGGATTGCGTATGCTAAAAATGAGTCATCTTTAGGCAATGAAAAAGGGCAGAAATTCTGCCCTTTTTTACGTCAATCCAACACTGAATTAAATGCCCAGTGAACGCCACAAACGCATCAAATGACGCGAGGTTTCGTGCGAGGCTTTAGCGAATGAACCGCCTTCAATTTCTTGTCTAGCAGCGGTGTCTTTCCCCTCTAAGTGCAAGTCCAGCACATGCCCTGCGCATTTATGAAAGTTAGTATGCGCGGCGACCAATTCTTTGAATTCGGCATGGCTACCAAAGTCTTTGCCGCCTTGACCGTAAACCCATTTGCCTAATGCGCATTGATTATCTTGAGCAACCACGCGTGGATCTAGCACTTCGGTTCCTGTGCCGTCCACCACACCCATCAGGCGAACTTTCCATTTGATGTGCGCTTCCAGTGCAGTCTTAAAATTCAGGCCACCAACTTCTTCGCTTGCATCGCCTTTTGCACCTGCGGCTTCTTTAACATCCTCACCACCAAAAATTGCTTTCCACCAGCTCATTTTATTCTCCCTTTATCAAAGTCGCGCACTATGCAACAGCTGCGTTTCAGGATTGTTACACACACCCGACCCAATGAAAAATAAGCAAATAATTCTATAGCGATTTACGTTGGTATTGAACCAAGTGGTAGTGCAAGGGCTGCGGCAACTCTTGGCTACGTGGCTCACGTTTAACTTCTTGCCACACCGTTTTATCGAAGTCTGGGAAGTGCGCATCGCCGCTGACTGCTTGTTGAATTTCGGTGATGTACAAAGTGTCCGCCAAGGGCAAAGTTTGCGCATAAATTTCCGCACCACCCACCACAAAAATCTCGTTGTCATCGCCGCACAACTCGATGGCTTGCGCCACTGAATGGGCAACCAAGCAACCCTCAATTTTTAATGCGCTATCGCGGCTAATTACTACCGTGGTGCGGCCTGGCAATGGCTTGCCGATGGAGTCAAATGTCTTGCGCCCCATCATCATGTGATGCCCCATGGTTAACGCTTTGAAGTGTTTTAAGTCTTCTGGGCAACGCCACGGCAGCGTGTTATTGATGCCGATGGTGCGGTTACTCGCCATCGCGACAATCAGAGAAAGACTCATACCGCCACCACGCCTTTAATCGCGGGATGTGGCTCATAGCCTGTCAGCGTGAAGTCCTCAAACTTAAAGCCGAGAATGTCTTTCACATCGGGATTGAGCGTCATAGTTGGCAGCGCGTGCGGTTCGCGCGACAGTTGCAGCGCGACTTGTTCCATGTGATTGGCATACAAATGCGCATCGCCCAAGGTGTGAATAAATTCGCCGCATTGCAAGCCACACACTTGCGCCATCATCATAGTGAGCAAGGCATAGCTGGCGATGTTGAACGGCACACCTAAAAAAATATCGGCACTGCGTTGATACAACTGGCAGGACAATTTTCCGTCCGCCACATAAAACTGAAAGAACGCGTGACAAGGAGCGAGTGCCATTTGCCCGAGCTCGCCGACGTTCCATGCCGACACGATAATGCGCCGCGAATCGGGATTGTTTTTGAGCTGTTCGACGGCAACTTTAATTTGGTCGATGACGCGTCCATCCACCGCCTGCCATGACCGCCACTGCTTGCCATACACGGGCCCCAAATCGCCGTTTTCATTCGCCCATTCATCCCAGATACGCACGCCGTGTTCCTTGAGATACGCGATATTGGTATCGCCCTGCAAGAACCATAGCAACTCGTGAATGATAGATTTGAGGTGGCATTTTTTAGTCGTTACCAACGGAAAACCTTGCGCTAAATCGAAACGCATTTGATAGCCGAACACGCTGGTTGTGCCCGTTCCCGTGCGATCGGATTTGTATATGCCGTGCTGTTGCACATGCTGCATTAAGTCTAAGTATTGACGCATCGCCAGCCCGTATAATCACGGTTTCCCAAATTTTGAAGATCGCCATGCTAGCACAACTCAGCCTTATTCCCGCCTCCGCCAACACCCGCCATGCCACGCATTTATTGGTGTTGCTGCCATCTGCCGCAACGCTAGCGAGTGACTGCCCCCACGCCGAATTATTAAACGCGGTGCTAGCTAGACGTGGACTCAAAATAAGCGACTTAGCCAAATCGCCCATCGCCGCAAACAACGTGGACGGCAGTTTAATCGTGTGGGCGATGTTGGATTTTGCCAACGCCACATTCGCCTTACACAGCCACACGCGCAAGGCAATGCAATTATTGCTAAGTGAGCAACCGCACACGCTCACGATCGAGGTGTTAGGCGATGCCGTGCAACGCATACGCGCCGCCGAATTAGCCGTGTATTGCGCTTGGCTGAACGGCGCGCTGTTGCCCGTAACGCAGCAAAAAGATAGCCGCCGCGCGCTGCAAACAATCGAGCTATACGGTTGCGACGAACAGCCTAGTTTTGCTGCGCTGCGCGCCCAAGCGGCGGGCAATTTATTGTGTCGTGAATTGACCGTATTAGCCCCTAATGAACTCACGCCCACACACTATCGCCAGCGCATCCAAAGCCTCGCGCAACAAAATCATTGGACGGTAGAAGAGTTTGATATGAGCGCGTTGCGCCAGATGGGTGCGGGCGCGTTTGTCGCAGTGGCGCAAGGCAGCGCGCTGGACGATGCCGCCATCGTGCACATTGCCTATCATCACGCGCAAGCCAAGCAAACCGTGGCATTGGTGGGCAAAGGCATTTGCTTTGACACGGGCGGACACAATCTCAAACCGTCGCGCGGCATGTACAACATGCACACCGACATGAACGGTTCAGCGGTCGCGCTCGGCATTTTGCTGGCGGCCTCGCAACAAAATTTGGCGGTGAATATCGACTGCTGGCTCGCCATCGCGCAGAACCACATCAGCCCCGCTGCCTTCAAGCAAAATGACATCGTGGTAGCACTCAATGGCACGACCATCGAAATCGTCCATACCGATGCCGAAGGTCGCATGGTGCTGGCAGACACGCTGACTTTAGCTTCGCGAGCACAACCAGATTTGCTGGTCGATTTCGCCACGCTAACGGGCAGCATGAAGTCCGCGTTGGGGCATCGCTACGCGGGCATATTGGGCAATCGTGACGCGCTGTTACAACGCGCCTTAGCAACGGGACAACGCATCGGCGAACGCCTGTGCGCCTTTCCCTTGGATGAAGATTATGAAACGCCGCTCGAATCCAAAGTCGCCGACATCAAACAATGCGCAGCGGACGGCGAAGCCGACCACATCCTCGCCGCGCGCTTCTTGCTGCGCTTCATCGAACACGACACGCCCTGGCTACACGTCGATTTATCCACCTGCCGCTGCCCAGACGGCTTAGGCGCAGTCGCGAGTGAAGTGACAGGCTTTGGCGTGGCATGGGGATTAGCGATGTTGCAAGGGCAACTAAACTCGTAGCGACTAGCTTGCGGCGGGTAGCGACAGCAGAGTTTTGGAATTGAAATTTTTTTGGTAGGGTGGGCAAGCTGTATCTGCCCACGCGGAGTTTTATAGCCAAGTTTTTCGGTGGCTAGCATTTGTCGGGGTAGCCAGACGGCTAGTTACTTTCTTTTGCTTCGCCAAAAAAAAGTAACCAAAGAAAAGGCGACCCAAGCTTACCGCCCTTCGGGTACCCGCGAAAAATCAATCTCAGGCGGGGCTGCGCAACTCGCCCGTTGGGCTCAAACAGTGCTCGCCTAAAGCTCCGCCTGAGATTGATTTTTCGCGGCGGCGCACATGGGGTGGCAAAGCAAAAGGGCAACTTCAACAACCACTGCAAAATCACTTCAAAAGCGCAAACCTTAAAAGCACGATGCCCGCGCAGGCGGGCATCCAACAAAACAAAAATTCTGCATAGCAGCCCACACCTGTTTTTGACTTACCTCCCCTTAGCAGCCACCGAGTAGCGCAGACCCGTCAGGAGATTTCGGCGAGGACTGTTTGAGGTCTCGCCGCACTTGCGAGACCGAGTTCCGCAGCCGCCTGACTGGTC
>JAVHQO010000238.1:0-1290 GCA_036171175.1 Gallionella sp. | reverse complement strand
TTAAACAGTTGGTCGCTGTCGGGGCGATAACGGTCTGGCTCGCTAAACAAAATATCAAACACGATGGCGGCGGGCTGCTGGCGCGCGATGCCCGCTAACAACTCGCCATGCACCGCGCGCGGCCACGGCCAACTGCCCGCCACGTCTTGCATCGCTGCGAGGCTGGTCTCGTCTATATCGACAATCACGATGTTGCTATCGGTTTTCAGCGTGCTGGCAACTTGGCGCACCCACACGTCCGACAGACGCGCATCGGGCGTGCTAAAAGCATTGAGCCAGCAGGCATTAGCGGCAATAAGGACAAGAAAAATGACAGCTAAAAAATGCACGCGCGGGATATTTGCTAGCGTCATATTTTTGAGCTTCATGTTCATCTCCTATTTAGGCAAGCGCGTAAGGCAATGCTAAAAATTGCAGCGTGTCGCCGTGCGCCGTTTGAATCGGATTTAAGTCCACGCTGGCGGTTTGGATCACCGCCAAAATATCAAAGCCGCCATGCGGTGCGGCGGCGACGTTGGCGATCATGCCGCTGGCCTGACCTTCGCCATCCGCGCTGAATAATTCGTCTGCCGCCAGCGGTGCAAGTGCGCAGTCCAAATGCGCCACATACATGCGGCGTTTCAGTTTGCCTAGGTAGTGCATACGCGCCACGATTTCTTGTCCGGGGTAGCAACCTTTTTTGAAATTGATGCCGCCCAAGCTATCGAGATTCACCATCTGCGGCACGAATTGTTCTTGTGTTTGGGGCGTGATAGCAGGGATGCCGTCGCGGATGTTGAGCCAGTCCCAGCAAGGGCTGCCGACTTTTTCTACCTGTGCCAAAAGTGCCGTCCATAATGCTTGCGCCTGTTCTGCGCGGCAAGTGATTTGATAACGCGTGTCGCTAATTTTTAACACACTCATCGTCGCAGTTTGCATGCACGTCATCGCTGCATTGGGCAATTCGCCGCACACCGTGCGCAAAATTTCTGTCGCGTCCGTGCCGCTCAAACCCATGCTGGCTAAGTCTTGGCTGGCATCGCTAATTGTTACTTTGGCACGCAGCACATACATGGACAGCTTTTTGCGCAAGCTCTCCAAAATGCTAGTGGGGAGTTGCAAAATAAAATCATCGCCATCGCGCCAAATTAACAACACCGCCAACATGCGTCCCTTGGCGGTGTTAAAACTACTCAGTTGCGCGTGCGTCGCATCCACTAAACGAATGTCATTGCTGAGCAAGTTTTGCAAAAAACTTTGCGCCTCCTCGCCGCTGACGCGCAAGCAGCCGAACTGCGTCAATGCGCATAA
>JAVHQO010000237.1:0-6147 GCA_036171175.1 Gallionella sp. | reverse complement strand
CGATTTATACCGATGCCTATATTGCGGGTGCGGCTAAAGAAGTTGAAGGCAAGACCGAAATGGACGCAGTGATCGCATATCTGCAATCTTTGGGTAATCACGTTAAGTTTGAAGAAGGCGTGAACTACCGTGACTAAGCTGATGGAGTACCTGCATACGGACTGGGCAGTCATGTCGCGTAATGACTGGATCGGTGTGGCATTTACCGTGCTGGCATTTGTGGCGATGATTGCGGTCTATATCATGGTGTTCAATCCGCGTAACAAGGATGCATTTGCCGCGCAAGCCGATATGGCGTTGCGCGACGAAGGCGATGAAAATAATTCAGGAGATAAAAAATGAGTGAAAATCATAAAGCCTCTGGTGATGCACCAACCACGGGGCATCTATGGGATGGTGATTTGGCAGATTTCGTCAACCAACCACCAAAATGGTGGATGTTGGGTCTGACCGCAAGTGGTATTTGGGTTGTGGTGTATTGGTTGATGTATCCCGCAATTCCAGTCGCGACTGCGGGTAATTTTTTCAAAGGTTTCGGTTTGCCAGGCTTAAGTTTTCATATGGCAGGGACTGATGAGGCTAGTGACAACAAATGGACGGCGATTAAAGAGCTGGCAATCGACCAAAAAGAGTTGGATGACGTGCGTAAGCCTTATGAAGACAAGTTGAAAGACATGACGCCAGCAGCGATTTTGGCTGATGCGAATCTGTCTGAATACGTGGCTCGTTCTGGCAAAGTGTTGTTCTCGGATAACTGTGCAGCTTGTCACGGTCAAAATGGTGTGGGTACTTTTCAAACGGGCAAATTTGCACAGCGCGAAAAAGGTTACATGGCACCTATCTTGAACGATGATGACTGGTTGTACGGTGGCGAAATCAACACCATCCATGAAACCATCGTGGGCGGTCGCCAAGGCATGATGACTCCGCATAAAGACATGTTGTCAGAGCAACAAATTGACGACGTGGCTCACTATGTGTTGGCAATGTCGGCGCAAGGCAAAGACGGCGCAGACAAAGATCCAGCGGTTGCGGCAGGGATGAAAGTGTTTGCCGAAAGCGACTGTACTGCGTGTCATGGTCCTGATGCTAAAGGGATGGCGGCGATGGGTTCGGCTAATTTAACTGACAAAGTATGGCGTTTCGACGGCTCTTTGGCTGGCGTTAAGCAAACCATTACTTACGGCGTGAATGCAGGGGATAACGCACGCGTTGCGGTCATGCCTAACTTCACAGCGGCTGGTAAATTGTCTCCAACAGAAATTAAAAAGTTGGCAGTTTATGTGTACAAGTTTGGTGGTGGTAAAGCGGATGCTACGCCTGTAGCGGAAGTGACTGCGGCACCTGTTGTAGAAGCTACTGCTGCGCAGTAAAAGTTCAATCCTCGTATCGCGTTATGTGCTGCGGGGATTTTATTAAGGAGATATAGACATGAAACATGACTTTGTATTTTGGTCTTTGATGATTGGTACGGCTGGTGCTTTTGCAGCGTTGTTGGGTGGGTTACTATTTTTGTTTTTTAATGGTAAAAACAAAAATCGCGGTGAAAAGTAAGTTTGTATAAGTAATGAAGGGGGGGGCGATGCCTCCTCCTTTTTTCTTTCAGAAAGCCACTTCAACTAAGTTTTTGCTGTTTAAGAATTTAGCTCAAGCGTATTTTAATTATTCACCAGCGGGGTCTAGGTGAAACTAATCGAGGAGCAGGACATGAGCGAACCCGTACAAAAAAATAATACTGAAAGCGTAGGCGCAACTACGCTGTATCACGAACAAGAAGAGTGGGCCGTCAATATGGGCGAAAAAACGGTACACGCCAAACGTATGCCTGGTTTTTTTCGCACCGTTAAGTACTTTACCGAGTCGCTCTGGTTGTTCTTTTTTGTGGGGGCGTATTTGCGCTGGGACGGCAAGCAAGCCTTGATGTTAGATGTCAATCATCGTCAATTCCATTTTTTTAATCTGACTATCTTGCCGCAAGATATTTGGATGGTGTCGCTGTTACTGCTGATTTTGGCGATGACCCTGTTTGCTGTGACTTCAGTGGCTTCACGGGTGTTTTGCGGTTATTTTTGCTTTCAAACGGCGTGGGTGGATTTGTTCACTTGGATAGAAGGGAAAATCGAAGGTAATCCTGGTCAACGCCATAAATTAGATGCCGCGCCATGGAATAAAGACAAAATTATCAAGAAAGTCAGCAAACATTTCATTTGGTTATTGGTATCACTGTTGACAGGGATCAGCGCGACAGTGTGGTTTGTAGATGCGTATCAGTATTGGCATGACCTCACGCACTTTAGTTTGTCGTTGCTAGAAACCGTAACCTTGGTGACTTTTACTTTGGGAACGTATGCCTTAGCGGGCTTTATGCGTGAACAAGTTTGCTTGTGGTTGTGTCCCTACGCACGCATTCAAGCGGTGATGGCGGATCCGCAAACTATTCTGCCTGCCTACGATATGAAACGCGGTGAGCCACGCGGCAAAATTCGTCGCGGTGTGGTGGCGGAAACGGGCACGCAAGGTGATTGCATCGACTGCTTTCAGTGTGTGCAAGTGTGCCCAACTGGGGTGGATATTCGCGACGGTCAGCAGTTGGGTTGTATCACTTGCGGACTATGTTTGGATGCTTGCGATTCCATCATGGACAAAATTGGTCGTCCGCGTGGGCTGATTCGTTACGCTTCATTGGATGAATTGGACGGCAAGCCAGTTAAAAAACTGTATCAGCATCCGCGTACTTGGGTTTATGTGACGATTTTAGTTGTGGCATTAGGTGGCGTCGTTTATGGATTGACGCATTTAGGTGCGTTGAAATTGCGTGTTGATCCTGAACGTCAGCCACTATTTGTGCGCATGAGCGATGGTTCGATTCAAGATAAATACACCTTCAAAGTGTTGAATAAAACCGACAAAGATTTGAGCGTGCATGTGACGGCGGAGGGCGGTGTAAAAGGACAAGTGTTGCGTTGTGATTGTGAGCTACCCAAACTGGTTGCACACGGCAGATCGACTACTTTCACCATGTTCGTTAAAGCCGACGACAAGAATGTGTTGAAAGAAGTGACTAAGATGCAATTCCGTGTTGAGAACACTGAAGACCCAACTATGTTTGCCGAATACAACAGCGTTTTCAACGCGCCCAAGCGTTAAAAAATCCAACTTTCGTCGCGATGCGTTGTTGCTCACAAAAATTACTCCTTAAATAGCTTAACTATGCCGCGTTGTAATTTTTTGTTCGCGTCTAGCCTCCCTTATCCCACCAATCTTGCAGCTTTAGCTGCGTAGTTTGGTGGTGATACCCCTAGTGGGTAGAAATTTGAATTTTTATTGATTCACAAATAATTACGAGGAATAACCACTATGTTTTCGCAAAAAAATAAACGCGCTTGGCGTAATCCTTGGGTATTTGGGTTGATCGCCATCGTGTTGGCGGGGGTGTTGATTAACGTACGCATGTTGTGGAATATGGTGCATCACCCCATGCGTTTATTAGACGAGCACTACACCGTTAAAGATCACAATCGCTACGATGCCAAGTGGTTGCAGCAGCAAGCCGAGCGTTCGACATTGGGGTGGCACGCTAAGTTGAGCAGTCCTTCACAAGCGCGCAATGATGTCGAGGCTTTGCCGCAAACATTGCGTTTTATTGTCACCGCTAGTCCCGCTGATTTCCTGCTGGAATTAAGCGATAAAGACGGCAAGCCGATTGAAGCCGCCAGCATCAAAGTGGACGTGCAATGGCCGGGAGATCCCAGCTTTGACTTTAAGGGCGAGTTCACTTCGGCAGCGGCGGGACGTTATGTCAGCACCCTCAACTTTCCGCGCGCAGGGAATTGGGATGTGCTTATCCATGCCTCGGTGGACGGTCGCGATTTCGACATGGAGCAAAAAATGTTTGTCGCAATCGCTAAGCCGCAATAACAATGTCCGCAGTACACCCTCACGGCTGCTTTCACTGCGGTCTGGCTATCCCTCCTGAAGAAAATTATCACGCCCACTTAGACGGTGCGCCGCGCAGCTTTTGCTGCTTCGGCTGCCAGTCGGTGTGCGAGGCGATTTTTTCAGCGGGGCTGCAAGGC
The DNA here is from genome assembly GCA_036171175.1 of Gallionella sp. Classification (GTDB taxonomy): domain Bacteria; phylum Pseudomonadota; class Gammaproteobacteria; order Burkholderiales; family Gallionellaceae; genus Gallionella. Next base: position 2,071 of record JAVHQO010000237.1, on the reverse strand, counting down.
TATTACCAGCGCACCCCAGAAGGGGTGTTACTCGCACCCCCCCCTTTGCCACCCAAAGACATCGCCATGTACGACATGGCTGAGGTGCAGCAAGAATTTGTCATTGCCAACGGCGACAGTCGCGATACGCATTTGTTGATTGAAGGCATTCATTGCGCCGCCTGCGTGTGGCTGATTGAGCGCGCCATGATGCGCACGGCGGGGGTGCAAACCGCCAACGTCAATCTGGCAGGTAAGCGTTTGCACCTGCGCTGGGCGGACAGCCAAGTGCAGCTGTCTAGCTTGATTGCGAGCTTGGCAAAAATTGGTTACGCCGCTGTGCCATATGATCCAGAAGTCGCCGAAGGTGCGGTGAAACGCATCAATCGCGCCATGCTGTTCCGCTTGTTTTTTGCGGGCTTCGCCATGATGAATTTGACTTTGATTTCTATCGCTTTGTATAGCGGTGCGGATCAAGGTCAGTTCAAAAGTTTCTTTCATTGGATGGGCTTTGCGCTGGCAACTCCCACCTTGTTGTATTCCGCATTTCCCTTTTACAAGGGCGCGTGGAGTGGCTTACGCAACGCACGCTTGACCATGGATTTACCCATCGCGATTGGGCTGTCGGTTACTTATTGCTATTCGGTGTACGTCACACTGACGGGCATCGGTGAAGTGTATTTCGACACCGTTACCAACCTCACTTTTGTGATTTTAATTGGGCGATATTTGGAAGGCATGTTCCGCCATCAAGCCGTCGCAGCAACCAGTCGCTTAATGGATTTGCAGCCGCGTGTGGCGACACTCATCAAAGACGGTATCGAGGTCATTACACCGATACGCGCAATTAAAATTGGCGACCATATTTTGATTAAACCTGGCTACAAAGTGCCCGTAGATGGCGTGGTGATTGAGGGGATGAGTCGCGTTGATGAAGCAATGTTGAGTGGCGAATCGCTGCCCGTTAAAAAGTCGCTCGGCATGACAGTCGCGACGGGCACACTCAATGTGGATGGCGCCTTATTAGTCGAAGTGCAAGCCACGTTGCAACATACGCTGCTGGCAAAAATCATTCGTCTGGTCGAGCAAGCGCAATCTTCTAAAGCCCCCGTGCAGCGCATCGCCGATGGCATCGTGCCGTGGTTTGTGTTGGCAACTTTAATTGCCGCCTCGTTCACTTTTTTTGTTATCCATCACGGCAATTTTGAATTAGCGTTAATGGCGGCAACCTCGGTACTCATCATCACTTGCCCATGCGCGCTGGGCATGGCAACGCCGATGTCGATTGCGGTGGCATCAGGTCTGGGTGCTGCGCACGGCATCTTGGTGAAAAATGGTTTAGTGCTGGAAACACTGTCGAAAGTGAACCATTTTGTGTTCGACAAAACTGGCACGCTGACCTTTGGCAAGATGAGCGTGGCGCACCAACAATTCGCTGGCGGCGTGGATGGACTCGCGGTGTTACGCACTGCCGCTGCGGTGGAAAAATACAGCGAACACAGCATCGCACGCGCCATCGTGCAAGCCGCCGAAGCGCAACATTTAGGCTTTCGTGAGCTAAGTGCGACAGGCTTTTTAGCCACGGCTGGCTTGGGCGTACAAGCGCAAGTGGCGGGTGAGCGCGTGTGCTTAGGTAACCTCGCATGGCTTAATCAGCAAGGCGTAGCGGGCGATACCGCGTTACAAACTGCTACGCAACATTGGGAAATGCAGGCGATGAGTTGCGTGCATATCGCCATCAATGGTGTACACGTTGGCGTGTTTGCCTTAGCCGACCAGTTGCGCCCCGATGCGCAGCAACTGATTAACGAACTGCGCGAGGCGGGCATCGCCATGACCTTATTGAGTGGCGACAGACGCGCCGTGGCGCAAGCCATCGCGCAGCAACTAGGTGGGCTAGAAGTTATCGCCGAAGTGTTGCCGCAAGACAAAGATCAAGTGATTCTAGCCTTGCAACAACAAGGCAAAATCGTCGCGATGGTGGGCGATGGCATCAACGATGCACCCGCTTTAATCCGCGCTAATGTCGGTATTGCGCTGGGTTCGGGCACGGACGTATCAGTAGAAAGTGCTGATATTGTGTTGATGCACA
>JAVHQO010000236.1:0-6148 GCA_036171175.1 Gallionella sp. | reverse complement strand
TCTTGCCCGACTGCGTCACACAGCTAAAACCACAGGGACGCTTGGCGGTGATTAGTTTTCATTCTTTGGAAGATCGCATCGTGAAACACTTTATGCGCGATATGGCAGAAGGCGACAAATTGCCGCGCAATGTACCGATACGCGCGAGCGAAGTGCCAGTAGGGAAAATGAAACTGTGCAGCAAGGCAATACGCGCGAGTGCCGATGAGTTAACTGTTAATCCGCGTGCGCGCAGCGCGGTGTTGCGAGTGGCGGAGCGTAGCGATGCAAATTAGTACGCGCTTAAATTTTTTGCTGTTGTTGCTAGCGATATTGTTGGCGTTGAGTTTAGTCACTGCGCAGCACCAAGCGCGCAAAACGCTCCAATTATTGCAGCAAGAAAAAGAACATGCGCAGCAAATGGAAGTGGAGTGGGGGCAGTTGCAGCTGGAGCAAAGCACTTGGGCAGCCCCCGCCAGAATTGAAAAAATCGCTGTGCAGTATTTGCAAATGCAGCGACCCAAAAGTGGTGAAGTGCAATTTATCCAGCCGAAATAGCGGGCGAATAAAATCAGGCTAATCAGCTAGAGCGGAGTAAAAAAATAACCATGAATTACGCGACCCAGCACACAGCAAAAAGCCCGGCAAAACTGCCAGGCTGGCGTGCGTCTGTGTTGTTTGTGTTGTTGCTTGCTGGGTTGTTAGGCTTGTTGGGGCGCAGTGTTTATCTGCAAGGTATCAATAATAATTTCTTGCAGCAAAAAGGCGATGCGCGCTATAGCCGTGTGATTGAAGTGAGTGCGCATCGCGGCATGATTAGCGACCGTAATGGTGAAGTGTTGGCAGTGAGCACACCCGTGCAATCAGTTTGGGCAAGTCCTGCGGACGTGGAAATTACCCCCGCGCAAAACAAAAAATTAGCCAGTTTGCTAGCTGTGAATGAAGGCGTATTGCGTAGCCAGCTGAACGATAGTGCGCGCGACTTTGTTTATTTGAAAAGACAAATTGCACCTGACGATGCGCAGCGTGTCACGCGTTTGAATGTGCCTGGGGTGTCGTTGCAAACTGAATATCGTCGCTACTATCCAACCGGCGAAGTCGCTGCGCAGTTGTTGGGATTTACGGGGCAAGACGATAACGGACAAGAAGGATTGGAGTTGGGCGCGCAAGCGCAACTGGCTGGCAAAGCCGGTAGTCAGCGCGTGATTAAAGATCGACGTGGGCATATCGTGGAAGATGTGGCGAGCTTGCGCGCGCCTAAAGCGGGTAGCGATGTACAGCTCAGCATCGACAGCAAAATCCAATACTTAGCCTATCGCGAGCTGCAAGCGGCGGTGCAAAAACAGCAAGCCAAGGCGGGTGCGGTAGTGGTGTTAGACGCGCGCACGGGCGAAGTGCTAGCACTCGCCAACTACCCCAGTTACAACCCTAATAATCGTGTCAATGTCAGCCCCGCTGCGATGCGCAATCGCGCTGTGGCCGATTTGTTTGAGCCAGGTTCGACGCTCAAACCCTTTACCGTCGCGACCGCCTTGGAGCAAGGCAAAGTCCAGGCGGATACGCTGATCAATACCGAGCATGGTGTGTTTATGCTGGGCGGTAAAAAAATTCATGACACCCATCCAGAAGCCAGCCTCACGGTGGCGCAAGTGATTCAAAAATCTAGCAACATTGGCGCGGCAAAAATGGCTTTGATGTTAGAGCCAAAAGTCATGTGGCAAGGTTTGTCGGACAGTGGCTTTGGTGAACGCACGGGCAGCAATTTCCCAGGCGAAGCCTCTGGCAAATTACGCGACGCAAAAACGTGGCGACCCATTGAGCAAGCGACTATGGCGTATGGGCACGGCATCTCCGTGTCCTTATTGCAACTGGCACGCGCCTATACAATTTTTGCCGAACATGGCGAATTGCAAAACCTCTCCTTACTTAAATTAGACGCGCCCAGCGTGGGCAAAAAAGTCTGGTCGGACAAGACTGTCGCTGCGATGCGCGCCATGCTCGAAAGCGTGGTGATGCCAGGCGGTACCGCACCATTAGCGCAAGTGTCAGGCTATCGCGTGGCAGGCAAAACCGGCACCGCGCATAAATTAGCTAACGGTAAATATATTGATAAATATGTCGCGTCGTTTGTCGGTTTTGCACCCGTTTCACATCCACGAATTGTTGTCGCAGTGATGATTGATGAGCCTAGCAATGGTTCGTATTACGGCGGCATCGTGGCGGCTCCGGTGTTTAGTCAAGTCGCAGGACAAACCTTGCGTGAGCTGAATGTGCCCAACGATGCACCGCCAGGTAATGTGATTGCTCCCCCTGCTGAAATCGTCAAGGAGGAGGTGTGATGAACACGCTTTATAGCCAACTTCTTGCGCTGAATTTATCCATCCAACATTTGGTTGCGGATAGTCGCACGGTTAAAAAAGGCGATACTTTTTTGGCGTATCCGGGCGACCTAAATGATGGTCGTAAATTTATCGCTCAAGCCATTGCGCAAGGCGCGAATGCGGTGTTGTTTGAAGCGAGCAATTTTGTGTGGGACGAGGCGCAGCAAATTCCTCATTTAGCGGTTAAAAATTTGCGTGAACAAGCGGGCGAATTAGCCGATGCAATTTATGCGCACGCCACACAAAAACTGTGGATGGTTGGCGTGACGGGTACGAACGGCAAGACTTCGACGACGCATTGGATTGCGCAAGGCTTGCGTGATGCAGGCAAAAAATGCGCGTTAATTGGCACGCTAGGCAATGGTTTTCCTGATGCGCTACACGCCAGCGCGAACACCACGCCCGAAGCGATTTATGTGCACAAACTGTGTGCGGATTTTGTCGGGCAAGGCGCGGTGGCGGTGGCGATGGAAGTGTCTTCGCACGCGCTCGATCAAGGTCGCGTCAACGGCGTGCATTTCGATGTTGCGCTGCTCACCAATGTCAGCCGCGACCATCTCGATTATCACGGTGATATGGCGAGCTATGCTGCGACCAAACGCAAATTTTTTGATGTTGCTTCGTTGCAATCCGTAGTGCTGAATTTAGATGATGCGCAAGCAGTCGCTTGGGCGGATGAGTTGGTGGCGGCAGGCAAAAATGTGGTCGGTTACGGCGTAACTGATGGCGCGATGCAACACGCCACGCGCTTAAAAATCCGCATGGTGTACGGCAATTTGAACACCGTGAATGCGCACGGCTTGCAACTCGATATTCATAGCTCATGGGGCGCGGCACAGCTGACCAGCCAATTAGTTGGTCGTTTTAATGCCGAGAATTTATTGGGTGTACTGGCGGTGTTGTTAGTCAGCAAAATTGAATTGTCTGCTGCCGTTAAGTCGTTAAGCCGCGTGCACGCGGTGGCAGGGCGGATGCAACGCTTAGGCGGAGCAGGCGTGCCTAGCGTGATTGTCGATTACGCACACACCCCCGACGCGCTGGAAAAAGTGCTGCAAACCTTGCGCGAAATGAGCAACGCTAGTGACGGCAAGCTCATCTGCGTATTCGGCTGCGGCGGTAATCGTGATAGCGGCAAACGTCCGCTGATGGGCGCAATCGCCGAAGCCTTAGCTGATCGTTGCATCGTTACTTCCGACAATCCGCGCGCTGAAAATCCTGCCGAAATTGTTGCCGAAATTGTTGCGGGCATGAGCACCCATAAACACAAAATCATGTTGCAACGCGATGTCGCGATAGCGCACGCCATCGCCCATGCGCAGCCCAATGACATCGTGTTAATCGCGGGCAAAGGTCACGAGGATTATCAAGAAATCAGCGGCGTGCGCCATGCGTTTAGCGATGTAAAAGTCGCGCAGCGCGCCTTGCAATTGTGGCCCGCCGAGGTGTCAGCATGATGCGTTTATCCCAAATCGCCGCTGCTTTAGACGCGCAACTCATTGGTGCAGATGTGGCGTTTAGCAGCGTCAATACCGATAGCCGAAAAATTGTCGCAGGCGATTTATTTATCGCGCTGCGCGGCGAAAAATTTGATGGCGCGAAATATGTTGCGAGCTCGTTAAAAGTGGGCGCGCGGGCGGCGATGCTGAATCAGCACAACTACGCTGCATTAAGTGCAGATTTACCCGAAAACGCCGCGTTGCTATTGGTCGCGGATACGCGTATCGCACTCGGCAAACTGGCGGCTTTGTGGCGCGCCCAGTTCGATATTGCGCTAGTGGCGATTACCGGCAGCAATGGCAAAACCACGGTGAAAGAAATGCTCGCGGCAATTTTGCGCGAGCACGCGGGTGACGCGGTGCTGGCGACGCAAGGTAATTTTAATAACGACATTGGAATGCCGCTGACGTTGCTCAAAATTACTGCGCAACATCGCTATGCGGTGATTGAAATGGGTATGAACCACGCGGGTGAAATTGATTATTTAACGCGCTTAGCACAGCCCGATGTCGCCTTGGTGAACAACGCGGCGGGTGCGCATTTGCAAGGTTTGGGTAGCATCGAAAATGTGGCGCGCGCCAAGGGCGAAATTTTTGCTGGCTTAAAAAATAATGGTGTGGCGATTATCAATGCCGATGACGCGCACGCTCAGGTGTGGCGCGATTTGGCGACGCAACATCGCTGCCTAGATTTTTCACTCGACCATGCTGCCAGCGTGCAAGGACAGTGGGCAGCGCAAGGCTTTGGCAGTGTGTTGCACGCGCTCACGCCCTTAGGTGAGCTGCATGTTTTGCTGCAAGTGCCAGGCGCACATAACGCACGCAATGCAATCGCTGCCGCGTCGGCTGCGATTGCTTTAGAGATTCCGCTGGCGACCATCACTCAGGCTTTGCAAAATTTTGGTGGTGTGGCGGGACGCTTGCAACGCAAGGCGGGCAAGGCGGGTGCGACGTTGATAGACGACACTTACAACGCTAATCCCGCCTCGATGCGCGCCGCACTTGAAGTGCTCGCGACAGCTTCTGGCCAGCGCATTTTTGTGTTGGGTGATATGGGAGAATTAGGCGACGACGCAGCGCAGTTTCATCGCGACATCGGTCGTGCCGCGCGTGACTTAGGCATCGCAAAATTATTTGCCTTAGGTGAGCTAAGTACAGGTGCAGTGGCTGAATTCGGCAAGGGTGCGCAGCATTTTGCGACGCTAGAAAATTTATGCGCTGCTGTTGAAAACGCATTAGATAACAGCACCACGGTATTGATCAAAGGTTCGCGCTTTATGCAGATGGAGCGCGTGGTTAAACAATTACAAGCCGTACCCAGCGGTGCGCTGTTAGAACAGGAGTCTCACTAAATGTTATTAGCCTTAGCACAATGGTTGGCACTCGATGTACGCACCTTTAGCGTGTTCAATTACATCACGCTGCGCGCGGTGATGGCAGCGATGACCGCGTTGTTAATTTCGTTCGCGCTGGGTCCTTGGATGATTAGGAAGTTGACCGCGCTGAAAATTGGTCAGTCGGTGCGCAACGATGGACCGCAAACGCATTTGGTTAAAGCGGGTACGCCGACCATGGGTGGCGCGCTGATTTTGACTTCGATGGCGATAACCACTTTGTTGTGGGCAGATTTAAGCAACGCTTATGTGTGGGTCGCGCTGCTCACCACCTTGGGCGTGGGTGCGATTGGTTGGGTGGACGACTATCGCAAAGTGGTGCATCGCAATCCCGATGGTTTGTCGGCAAAAGCCAAGCTATTTTGGCAGTCGCTCATCGCCTTAGCGGTGGGTGCGTTTTTGTGGTCACACGCCACGTTGCCCGCGCACACCGAAGTCATCGTGCCGTTCTTCAAGCATTGGGTTTTTCCCTTAGGGCTCGTAGGCTTTATGGTGCTGGTGTATTTGGTGATTGTCGGCACGAGTAACGCGGTGAATTTAACCGACGGTTTAGATGGCTTGGCGATTATGCCGACGGTGATGGTGGCGAGCGCGTTGGCGGTATTTGCTTATGTCGCAGGTCATGCCGAATTCTCCAAATACTTAGGCGAGCCAGCGATTCCAGGCGCGGGTGAATTGGCGATTTTCTGCGCCGCGATTGCGGGTTCTGGTTTGGCATTTTTGTGGTTCAACGCCTATCCCGCCGAGGTGTTTATGGGTGACGTGGGCGCGTTGGCATTGGGCGCAGCGTTAGGCGTAGTCGCGGTGATGGTGCGTCAAGAGTTGGTGCTATTCATCATGGGTGGCGTGTTCGTGGTGGAAGCGGTGTCGGTGATGTTGCAAGTGAGCTGGTTCAAAT
>JAVHQO010000235.1:0-6178 GCA_036171175.1 Gallionella sp. | reverse complement strand
TTGCCTTGTGTTCCAAGTCTTTTAAGGCGCGCAGGGCGAGGTATAAAAAGTTGCCACTGCCGCACGCGGGATCTAATACGCGAAACGCTTTGAGGCGTTCGATGTAGGCGATAAAAGTCGTTTGCGCGTCGGCTAACGCGCTTTTTGAGCCTTTGCCACCTGCGCTATAACGCGCCATTGCATCGGCAATTTTGCTGCGCGCGACTTGCCATTCCGCCGCCAATGGTTCAACGATAACAGGATTGATAATGCGCCAAATGGATTGTTGGTCGGTGTAGTGCGCGCCCAGTTGAGCACGTTTTTTCGGGTCAAGTCCGCGCTCAAATAGCGTGCCGAAAATCGACGGTTCGATGCCGCTCCAATCGAGCTGGGCGGCATCCCACAAAATTTTAATTTCGTCGCGCGTGAGCGGTAAAACTTCGATGCGCTCGAACAATCCGCCGTTGAACCAGTAAATATCTTCCAGCGCGAAATCGCCGCCTTGGCGCATCGCAGCAAAGAGTTCTTGTAACCGCGCGGTGAGTTTTTCGGGGGCGTTGCGGCTTTTATCCAGCAGCCGTTCAAATAATTTGCCAGGCAATAAATCGGCATCTTCAGCAAACAAACAAAACAGACATTGATTCAGAAAATGCGCCACGGTTTGCGGCGCGTAACCGCGCTGATTCAACGATTGCGCGAGGTCGGCAAACTTGGCAGCCGCCTGTTCGGTAATCTGCGCGATGGTGCGCTGCGGATGAAATTTATCGGGGTCAGTAAACAGCCAGCGCAGTTTTTCAAGGTTAGCGGGCTGGTCTAAATCGGCAATCGCGATGGTGTGAATTTCGGACGGTGCATTGGTGAAATGCGTGTGTATCTGAATAATCTGCGTGTCGCACACCACCAATAACGGCGGGTTGTCCAAGGCGAGCGCATAGGTCATCAACTGCTTGAGCGCGGCATCCAGATTGCGTTCCGGGGCTTTGTATTCGATAGCAAAAAAACCGCGTTTCCACACGTCCGCCCAGCCGTGTTTGCTGCCCGTTTTTGCCACACCACGTTCAAAACAATAGCTGTCTATCGTGGCAGGCGTGGGCACTTCCGCGCCGACCAGCGCACATAAATCCGCGAAATGCGCCTGATAACTTTGCCGTTCGTTGAGCGTGGAAAATTGCCACTTGGCGATAAATTGCGTAGCTGTAATGAGCATAGGGGTGCTTAGAAAAACATCAATTATTCGGGCACAAAAAAACCGCTCGCGCGGTTTCTTTGACTGACTGGGTAAGCGATTAGCCTAAAGACTTAATCACATCCTCGACGACTTTTTTCGCATCACCGAACACCATCATGGTTTTGTCGAGGTAGAACAAATCGTTGTCCAATCCCGCGTAACCCGCTGCCATACTGCGTTTGACCACCAACACGGTGCGCGCTTTATACACGTCCAAAATCGGCATACCGTAAATCGGGCTGGCAGCGTCATTTTTGGCAGCAGGGTTCACCACGTCGTTCGCGCCGATCACCAGCACCACATCCGTATCGGCAAACTCGTTGTTGATTTCGTCCATTTCAACCACTTGTTCGTAAGGCACTTCTGCCTCTGCCAACAACACGTTCATGTGGCCTGGCATCCGCCCCGCGACGGGGTGAATCGCGTAACGCACTTTCACGCCTTTTTCGGTGAGCAACTTGGACATTTCGTTAATCGCATGTTGCGCACGCGCCACCGCCAAGCCATAGCCTGGCACGATAATCACCGAATCCGCATTGCCCATTAAGAATGCCGCATCGTCCGCGCTACCGCTGCGATAGGTTTTTTGTACGCCGTCTGAAGCCGCTGCGCCTGCATCGGGCGCGCCACCAAAGCCACCCAAAATAACGTTAAAGAACGAACGGTTCATCGCTTTACACATGATGTAAGACAAAATCGCGCCTGAGCTTCCAACCAGCGAACCCGCGATAATCAGCATGGCATTGTTCAGCGAAAAACCAATCCCAGCCGCTGCCCAACCCGAATAGGAATTGAGCATCGACACCACCACGGGCATATCTGCGCCGCCAATCGGAATAATGAGTAACACACCCAACACGAACGCCAATGCCAGCATGGTGAAGAACGCAGACCAGTTTTCGGTAAACATAAACGCCACGCCCATCGCCAGCAAGGCAAGCGCAATCACTAAGTTAATCAGGTGTTGACCTGCGAAACGTACTGGCGCGCCTTGGAATAAACGGAATTTATATTTGCCTGACAATTTACCGAAGGCAATCACCGAACCTGAAAAAGTAATCGCGCCAATTGCCGCGCCTAAAAACAATTCCAAACGATTACCCACCGGAATCGCCACACCTTTCGCCAAACCGTGTAACAAAGCGTGTGGTTCTGCGACGGCTGCAACGGCGATAAATACCGCCGCAAGACCTATCATGCTGTGCATAAATGCCACCAGTTCAGGCATTTTGGTCATCTCGACGCGATTCGCCATCACCGCACCCGCTGTGCCGCCGACCAACAACGCCGCCAACACATAGCCTAGTCCACTCAAGGAATCGGACAAATTCACAATCAGCGCGCCCGTAGTTAAGGCGGCAATCAGCATCCCTGTCATACCAAAAATGTTGCCGCGTATCGAGGTGTTTGGATTCGACAAGCCTTTTAGTGCTTGGATAAAACACACACTCGCTAGCAAATACAATAAGGTCACCACATTCATACTCATTGCGCGCCCCCCTCAATTACGACTTTTTTCTCTTTGCGCTTGAACATCGCCAACATGCGGCGCGTCACCAAAAACCCACCAAACACGTTCACCGCTGCCAGTGCCACCGCCAACACACCCATGCTTTTGCCTAAACCTGTCTCGGTCAATGCCGCTGCCAACATCGCGCCGACAATCACAATCGCCGAAATCGCGTTCGTCACCGCCATTAACGGCGTGTGCAGCGCGGGTGTGACGTTCCAAACCACGTGATAGCCGACATAAATCGCCAGCACAAACACGATTAAATTCAATACAAATGGATCAACCAGTTCGTTCATGATTTTTACTCCTAAATTATTTGCTGACGGGAGCGGGCACAAACGCCGCGCCGTCTTTGCACAACAGCGTTCCCGCAATAATATCGTCCGCCACATTGACGTTCATCACGCCCGTTTTGTCGCATAACAGATTGAGGAAGTTAAGCAGATTGCGGGCATAAAACGCACTGGCATCGGTGGCGACTAAGCCGGGCAAATTCGCTTCGCCTACAATCGTCACGCCATGTTTCACCACGGTTTTACCCAGCTCCGAAAGCGGACAATTACCGCCCGCTTCGACCGCCATATCAATCACCACTGAGCCTGGTTTCATCGCCTTAACCGTGTCTTCATGCAGCAACACGGGTGCAGCGCGACCGGGAATTAAAGCGGTGGTAATAATGATGTCGGCTTGTTTGGCACGCTCGGCAACTAACACTGCCTGACGTGCCATCCAGCTAGCGGGCATCATGCGGGCATAGCCGCCCACGCCTTTGGCAATGTCGCGTTCTTCGTCGGTTTCAAACGGCACGTCGATAAATTTCGCACCTAACGATTCCACTTGTTCTTTCGCCGCAGGACGCACGTCAGACGCTTCGACTACCGCGCCTAAACGCTTGGCAGTGGCAATGGCTTGTAGCCCTGCCACGCCCACACCCAAAATCAACACGCGCGCGGCTTTAACAGTGCCCGCTGCGGTCATCAACATCGGCATAAAGCGTGGATATAAATTCGCCCCCAGAATCACCGCTTTGTAACCTGCGATATTAGCTTGCGACGACAACACATCCATCGCTTGCGCACGCGAAGTACGCGGTAATTTTTCCATGGCAAATGCAGTGATGCCTTGCGCGGTATAAGCCGCTACCAGCGCGGCATCATGCGGCGTGAGTAGCCCAATCAACGTGGAGCCTTTAGGCAACTTCGCTAATTCTTCTGCCGTCGGGGCTTTGACTTTCAGCACGATTTCAGACTGCGCATACAGCGCGTTTACGTCAACGAGGGTCGCGCCTGCCGTTTGAAATTCCGCATCGGGAATATACGCGCCCGCGCCTGCTCCGTTTTGCACCATCACAGTGTGACCCGCTGCCAGCATTTTCTTCACCGTTTCGGGTGTGGCTGCAACACGCGTTTCACCTGCGCGCGTTTCCGCAGGAATGCCTATACGCATAAAAATTCTCCAAATTTGAAGTTCGTCTAAGAGTTAAACGAATAAATAATTAGCCGCTACAGCCCAATGATTATCAGCTTGTTAGCGCGTTGCCCTGTTTTTAGGGCGGGCGATTATAACCTAAGGTTGCGCGTCTTTATGTGGTTTTGTCACGCCATCGCAGGCGGCAATCCCGCTCAATCAGAGCCGCAATCTCCGCTATAATCCGCCGCACTTTTTTACGCCGCTTGTGCGGCTTTTTTCATGCCGTCTATCCGTCCCTTATCCGAACTGCTTATCAATCAAATCGCAGCGGGCGAGGTGATTGAACGCCCCGCTGCCGCGCTCAAAGAGTTGCTGGAAAACAGCTTGGATGCGGGGGCGACCAACATTGCCGTGCAGTTAGACGCGGGCGGTATTAAGTTGCTGCGCATCAGCGACAACGGCTGCGGCATTGCAGCAGACGAATTGGAATTTGCCTTGATGCGTCACGCCACTAGCAAAATTGCCAGCTTGGATGAGCTGCAATCCGTCGCCAGCATGGGCTTTCGCGGCGAGGCTTTGGCGAGCATGGCGGCGGTAGCGCAGCTCACGCTAACTAGCCGTCCCGCGAGTGCCGCACACGCAAGTCAAATCACTGCAATAGATGGACAGCTCAGCGACATCGCGCCAGCCAGTCATCCTGTTGGCACCACAGTAGAAATTCGTGAGTTGTATTTCAACACCCCCGCACGGCGCAAATTCTTGAAGTCCGAAGCCACCGAATATGCGTATTGCGAAGAAGCCTTCAAACGCATCGCGCTATCACGTCCCGATGTGGCTATGTCCTTGCAACACAACGGTCGCACCATCTGGCAATTAGCCGCCGAAACCGACGGACTCAAGCGCGTCACAACTTTGCTGGGCGCGGAATTTGGTAACGCGGCGGTAGCAGTGTCACGTCACGCTGCGGGCTTGAGCATGACAGGCTTTGCCGCCTTGCCTGCTTATTCAAAATCCACCCGCGACGCACAATACTTTTTCGTCAATGGTCGATTTATCCGCGACAAAGTCGCCAGCCACGCGCTACGTCAGGCCTATCAAGATATTTTGCATCACCAACGTCATCCGGCTTTCGTGTTGTTCTTCACCATGCCGCCTGCGGGCGTGGATGTAAACGTGCATCCCGCCAAATCTGAGGTGCGTTTTCGCGACAGCCAAGGCATCCACCAATTTATTTTTCACACCCTGCAACAGGCGTTAGCGATCCCCGCACAAAGCAGCGCACCTGTTGCATCACAGCCGCACTACGCACCCACGCAACACGGTTTCAGCCTCGCGCAAAATAATGCCAGCTATCAGGTTTGGGACATGCAGACAGGGAAGGGAGAAGAGGAAAGGGAGAAGGGACAAACCGCGCCCGCTTTTGACGTTTCCCTTCCCTCTTCGCCTTCTACCCTTCCTGGCAACAACCAGCATCCCCTCGGCTACGCGCTCGCCCAACTGCTAGGCATCTACATCCTCGCGCAAAATTCGCAAGGACTCATCGTGGTTGATATGCACGCCGCGCACGAACGCATCGTCTATGAAAAACTCAAAACGTCGTTGGATGCGGAACAAATTGCCACGCAACCACTGTTGATTCCCGTGAGTTTTTATGCTGACGCGCTCGACATCGCCTCTGTTGAAGCCAGCCAAACCGCGTTAAAAATGCTCGGCTTCGACATCGCCCCACTCTCGCCCACTACGCTTGCCGTGCGCGCCATGCCGGTGATGCTCAAACAAGCCGAAGCGGAAGCGGTGGCGTGTGAGGTGATAAACGAACTACGCGAATTCGGTGCGAGCCGCGTGCTCACCGAACGGCGCAATGAACTCTTGAGCACCCTCGCCTGCCACGGTGCAGTGCGCGCCAATCGCATTTTGAGTGTCACCGAAATGAACGCCTTGTTGCGTGAAATGGAACAAACCGAACGCGCAGGTCAATGCAACCACGGCAGGCCAACTTGGTTTCAAATCTCGCTGAATGAGCTAGATAAAATGTTTATGCGCGGGCA
>JAVHQO010000234.1:0-1308 GCA_036171175.1 Gallionella sp. | reverse complement strand
ATGCGCTGCCGGTTTCCTGCTGCCAGATGAACGCGGCCAGGGTGGCAAAACGCACATCGGGGTGGATGCGGCCGTGTGCATCAAACACTGGTGCGCCCAGCCGCATGAAGCGAAAGCCGCCGCCGCCTGCCCAGTTGACCGCTTGGCTGATGCCGCCTTGCTCGCCAGCGATGACTTTTTGCAGGCGCGGCAGGCAGTGTGTGGCGGCGTGGTCGCCCATCTCAATACCGATCCAGCGGCGACCCATTTTGTGGGCGACGGCGGCGGTGGTGCCCGAGCCCAGGAAGCTGTCGAGAACGAGGTCGCCTGGGTTGGTGGCGATGCTCAGAATGCGCTGGAGCAGGCGCTCGGGTTTGGGGGTCGAAAAAGGGTCTTCAACTTCAAAAAGCACCTTGCTTTCTTTGCGAGATTCATCGTTGTGCCCAGCATCTTCGTGCGTCCACCAAGTGGATGGAACTACACCACCTTGAACGCGCGCAAGATAACGCTTAAGTTGTGGTGCGCCGGATCCGTCCTTGCCAAAGTAAACCCCATTCTTGCCCAGTAAGACGGCCATTTTTTCGACCGATGTATACCAGCATCTTCCTTTGGGCGGCCAGTACTCCTTGCCCGTTGTCGGATTCTTTAAAGGATAGTCGTAAGTCTCAGAGTAAGTTTTTACGGATAAATTGTCGGTTCGCCACGGCCCATTGCCATCGTTGTCGTCGTGCTTATAGAGCGAGTCTTGTTTATCTGTGCGTGGCAACAGATTTCGACAAAAAACGCCAGCTTTTGAATAAACAAAAATGTGATCGTGAAAATCTGAAAACCCTTTGGCATCACTTGCAACCGCGTACTTTTTTTGCCAAACCACATTCGCCACAAAATTCCCCCGCCCAAACACCTCATCCATCAACACCTTGAGGTAATGCCCTTCGTTGTCGTCAATCGTGACCCAGATCGAGCCGTCGTCGCGCAGCAGCTCTCTTAGCAGTTGCAGGCGCGGCAGCATCATGGAAAGCCATTGGGCGTGCTCCAGGTTGTCGTCGTAATGTTCAAACGCACTGCGCGTGTTGTAGGGCGGGTCGATAAAAATGCATTTGACCTGCCCACGGTAAAACGGCAACAGCGCCTTGAGAGCCTCCAGGTTGTCGCCCTGAAGCAGCAGGTTGTCGGTGGGGGCAGTGCCGTGGGCGGACACTTGCTCCAGCAATCGGTAGGGTACTTGGGCGGCCGTGGTGAAGGCACTGGCACGGTTGAGCCAGTCAAGTGTCGGCATGGCTACAGCACCACTTTGACCATCGGATGCGTGGACAAGGTGCGGTAAAT
>JAVHQO010000233.1:0-1320 GCA_036171175.1 Gallionella sp. | reverse complement strand
GGTGCCGTCGGAGATGACAGAGTGGCAATGCAGGTCGGCGTTCAGGGTGTTCATCAGTGCATTTTATGGGTGCAGGCAAAATGCTGTGATGCCTGACTTCATATCTTCCCACAGCGCTGATTTATTAATTTTTTTGGCATCCGCCGGACTGGTGTTTGCCTACCAACGTTATTTAAGCTGGCGCACATGGCGTGACCCCGCTTCCAGTGCGCAAGATGTCATATTGAGTGCACGCGCCGCTTGGGTGAGCAGTGTCATGCGTGAGCGCCGCGACATTTTGGCTGTGCAAACGCTGCGCAATTCCACCATGTCGGCCAGTTTCATGGCGTCTACTGCCGTGCTCCTGATCATTGGCGTGTTAACGCTCAGTGCACAGGGTGACAAACTTTCGGGCACTTGGCACGCACTTAATTTCTTGGGTCATGTCAGTGCCGAAATGTGGCTGTTCAAGCTGCTGGTGATGTTGTTTGATCTGCTTTTTGCCTTTTTCTCATTTGCCATGTCAGTGCGGATTTTTCATCACATTGGGTACCTGATCAATGTGCCGCTGATCAAGGCGCAAGAAGCCACCGAAATCAACCAAGTGGTTGTGCAGCTCAACCGCGCGGGCATTTATTACCGCATTGGCATGCGCGCTTATTACTTCACGGTGCCGTTGCTGTTTTGGTTGTTTGGACCTGTTTGGCTATTGTGTGCCACGCTGGCGGTGCTGTATTTCTTGTTTCATTTAGATCGGACACCGCGCCGCGACACTGATTTGATGGGTTGACAGCAAATGGAGTTGCGACGGCTACAGCTCCGCAGCCTCAATCAAAAACCGCACCCGGCGTTCGCCGCGCCAGCTGTCCACATCCAGTCTGAACGCCAGTTTGACGCGAGCAGGCAGGGGTTCGGTGTGACCAAACCAGATGCCGTCAACCGGCTGGCCGGCGTGTTTGAGCTTGAGCTGCAGGTGTTTTTCACCCACCAGACGCTGCGACACCACATCTAGCTCTTCGCTGAAGGTGGGTGCGGCAAAGCCTTGCCCCCACACCTCATGGTGCAGGGTGTCGACCAGGTCGGCGCGGCGGTATTCGGGTTTGAGCGCACCATCGGTGTCAAGGCGGCGGGTCAGGGTGGCGGCGTCTAACCATTCGCTGGCCACTTCGTTCAAGCCTTGCTCGAACGCCTCGAAATCCGCTTCGGCAATGGTGCAGCCGGCCGCCATGGCGTGGCCACCAAAGCGCAGCAGCACGCCAGGGTGGCGCTTGGCCACCAGGTCAAGTGCGTCGCGCAGGTGAAACCCGGCAATGGAGCGCCCCGAGCCTTTGAGCTCGTGCC
>JAVHQO010000232.1:0-1328 GCA_036171175.1 Gallionella sp. | reverse complement strand
GCTATCAATATCATATTTATAGAGCAGCACCCCGCACGTCGATCTGGCCGGTGACGGCGGCGGAGATCAGCGCGGTGCGGCGCTCTTGCAGCAAGTCGATGGCGCGTTGGGCTTCGGTGGTGAGGGTGTCGAATTTGGCGGATTCGGCGTTGAGATAAGCCGCGATGTAACGCTGTTCTTCTATGGGCGGCACAGCAAAACGCTCGGGTGCAATGTGCTTGTTGTTGATTTGGGGCACCGTAGAAACGTCCGCCAACTCGTCGAGTTTTCGGCATTTAAGAGCATAGGCAATGAACGCTGTGACACCCCGGTCCCCAATTTGCCAGCCCATAAGGTTTGGATCAATGAGTGACGGTCTGTCCACAATGTTGACCTTGTTGGTGAATATGGCAGCACCACGCTTCGGGAAAACAACGTAGTCGCTTCGAGGTCTGTAATTCGTTGCTACCAATCTATCCACGAAATAATCCCATGATTCGATCTCAAATGAGTCGCGGGAAAGTGAACCGACTTTTATGAATGGCAAATCACCCTCGTCGAGAACAGCGTCTTCAGGCACCTGTTCGGAACCAAAAAGTGTGCCAATCAATGCGCCTTTCAAAACCTCCCAATGCTCCGGCACATCCCCCAGCCATTCGATACCGGACGGCTTCATGGGGGCGTCGGGATTCAGGCCCCGGGTGACGGCGTGGGAGATGACGGCCTGGCGCTTTTCTTTCAGCAGCTCAATCAGCCGCCGCTGCTCGGCCACCAGCGCGTCAATCTTCGCGGTTTCGCGGTCGAGGAAGGCGGCGATTTGGGTTTGTTCGGGGAGGGGTGGAACTGGCACAGGAATCCCAACCAGTTCACTGGCATTAATCGCGGGATAGCTGACACCTGTTGAACGCGCAATAACCTGTTCAACGAAAAAACCAGCAGAGACCAAATACCCTAAAAAGTCCGGTGCCAGATCGCCACGCGGGCGGATAACCGCGAAACCTGTTGAGACGACGAGATTCTCTTCAGGGTCACGAATCCTCGCTATCGCTTTGAGATAGGTGCGAACGGTTGAAACAATCACGTCGCCGTGTTTGACACGCCGCCTTGCTCGGGATGGCGCTGCGGCAAAAAGCATGTCTTCTTTTGTCTTGATGCCATTGATGCCATCCACGCTGGAAATATCGACATAGGCAATTTCAGCGTCCGGAGCAGTTGATTCATCCAGCACGTCATCGTTGTGCGAGGAGACTGTTTTAAGCGGAACAGCTTTCCAATGCCCCGGCACCTCCCCCAACCACTCCACGCCGCTGTCCTTGTACGCTGGGTAACGCGGAAAGCTCATGGCTGCC
>JAVHQO010000231.1:0-1343 GCA_036171175.1 Gallionella sp. | reverse complement strand
CCGGGGCAGGGTGTGCTCGGTGGCTTCAATGCGCATGGAGGGTTTCCAATTCATTTATAGAGTTCGCAACGACGGCCTTAAGGGTGAATGTGGATTCTAGGCAGTCACCGCCTGAAAAACCAGCGCCCCAAAGCGGCACAAGCGCATATAAAATAATTCGGCGCATACAAGGTTTCGTTAGAAAACCTGTGCCGCTTAACTCAAGGGATCTGTCACACATGGCTTCTACTGACTGGCACGTCATCCACACCAAACCCCGGCAAGAGCAGCGTGCGCTGCTTAATTTGCAGCAGCAAGGCTACACCTGCTATTTGCCGCTGGTCAACACTGAAAAACTGCGCCGCGGCTGCCCCACCGTGGTGCAAGAGCCGCTGTTTTCACGCTATCTTTTTATTCAGCTCGACACCACACGCAGCGGTCAAAGCTGGGCACCCATTCGCTCCACGCTGGGGGTTAGCCGCCTGGTCACCTTCGGCACCGAGCCCGCCAAAGCCAGCGCCGAGCTGATAGACACCCTGCGCACCGCCCGTGCCCAAGCCCAGCCCACCCGGCTGTTTAACCCGGGTGACCGGGTGCAAATCAAAACCGGTCCGTTTATGGGGCTTGAAGGCATTTACCACCTGGAAGACGGCGAACGCCGCGCCATGGTGCTGATGGAGCTGCTCAGCAAACCTTGCAAACTGGCCTTTGAGCCCGCTAACCTGCGCAAACTGTAAGCCTCGCGTCAAACATGGCGTGATACATTCCGTTCAAATTTGAACGCAACGTTCACCCCGCGCCCGCCCATGGTGTACCCCGGCACGGCGGTAGCATGGATTAGCCGCTTTTTATCCGCATGGTTTGCAACCCCCACCACACCGAAAACACGCACTTCAAAGTGCTGCGCCTGCTAGAGGCCAACCCCCAAATGAACCAGCGCCAGCTCTCGCAAGCCCTGGGGGTGAGCCTTGGCAAAACCAACTATTGCCTCAAAGCCCTGCTCGACAAAGGCATGCTCAAAGTGCACAACTTTCAAAACAGCAAACGCAAGCTGGCCTATGCCTACCTGCTCACCCCAGCTGGCATCGCCGAAAAAACCGCGTTAACCAGCCGATTTTTGCAACGCAAAATGCACGAATTTGAACAACTCAAATCCGAGATCGAGTCGCTGCAACAAGAAGCGTTGCAAACCCAACCCATCACCACGCAACCCCACTGATGCCATGCCTGCCCTGAGTCCAACCCCCAAAATCTTCGTTGCTGGCCACCGTGGCATGGTCGGCAGCGCCATTGTGCGCACCCTGCTGGCACAAGGCCTGCCCGCACAGCACATCGTCACCCGCACCCATGCCGAGCTAGACCTG
>JAVHQO010000230.1:0-6374 GCA_036171175.1 Gallionella sp. | reverse complement strand
CATGTCGTTGCGCCGCAAGGACTAAGGCCTGATAAAAATTGCGCATGGTGAAATATCCCCAATATGTGCGCGGCATTCATGTAAATTCCTGACTTTCGGTTTTGAGAGCGACCTGTTTTACGGTATCATCCGCACCCATGACTAAGTACATCTTTATTACTGGCGGCGTTGTTTCTTCCTTAGGGAAAGGCATCGCCGCCGCTTCTTTGGCGGCTATCCTTGAATCGCGTGGGTTACGCGTGACCATGTTGAAGCTCGACCCTTATATCAACGTTGATCCCGGCACCATGAGTCCGTTTCAGCACGGCGAAGTCTTCGTCACCGAAGACGGAGCTGAAACAGATTTGGACTTGGGGCATTACGAGCGTTTTATCAGCGCGAAAATGCGCAAAGCCAATAACTTTACCACTGGGCAAATTTACGAAACCGTGATCCGCAAAGAGCGTCGCGGCGAGTATTTGGGCAAAACCGTGCAAGTGATTCCGCATATCACCAATGAGATTCAAACCTTCGTCGAACGCGGCGCAGCGGCTTATCCGAATGGAGTGGCGGATGTTGCGATTGTCGAAATCGGCGGCACGGTGGGCGATATTGAATCGCTGCCGTTCCTCGAAGCGGCGCGTCAAATGGGCTTGCGTATGGGGCGCAATCAAGTCGCCTATGTGCATTTGACTTTAGTTCCATATATCGCCACCGCTGGCGAGCTCAAAACTAAACCGACGCAACACAGTGTGCAAAAATTGCGTGAGATTGGTATTTTCCCCACCGCTTTATTGTGTCGCGCCGACCGCCCTATTCCCGATGACGAGCGCGCGAAAATTTCGCTGTTTGCTAATGTGCGTGAAGAAGCGGTTATCTCAATGTGGGATGCGACCAGCATCTACATGATTCCGCAAATGCTGCATGAGCAAGGCTTGGATCGCATCGTCTGCGAAGAGTTGGCATTGAATAATGTGCCGCCTGCGGATTTAACCGTGTGGAAAAATTTAGTCACTGCATCGGAAAATCCAACTCATGCCATCACCATCGGCATGGTCGGAAAATATGTTGATTTGACTGAATCTTATAAATCTTTGATTGAAGCGTTGCGTCATGCGGGCATCCACACTTCTACCCAAGTGAATATCGAATATATAGATTCAGAAGTGCTTGAAACCACTAGCGTGCAAGGCTTATCGCACTTTGATGCGATTCTCGTGCCAGGTGGGTTTGGCGTGCGCGGCACAGAAGGCAAAATCGCCGCGATTCGTTATGCGCGCGAAAATAAAATTCCTTACTTGGGTATTTGTTTAGGTATGCAGTTGGCGGTGATTGAATATGCGCGTCACGTTGCGGGCATGACGGATGCGAACAGCACTGAATTTAATTTGCAAACTGAGCATCCTGTCGTGGCATTGATTACCGAATGGCAAGATCGTGATGGCAAAGTTGCGACGCGTTCGGCAGATTCAGATTTGGGCGGCACGATGCGTTTAGGTTCGCAACGCTGCCCAATTAAAGCGGGCAGTTTGGCGCAAAAGATTTACGGCGACGACGTGAACGAGCGTCATCGACATCGCTACGAAGTGAATAATTTTTATGTGCCCAGTTTGGAAAAATCAGGCTTGATTATTTCGGCGCGTACCCCTACCGAAGATTTGCCCGAAATCATGGAGCTGCCGCAAACGCTGCATCCGTGGTTTGTTGGCGTGCAGTTCCATCCAGAATTCACCTCGAATCCGCGTGCGGGACATCCGCTGTTTAAGGCGTTTGTCGAAGCCGCCTTGGCACACCAAGGAGCGACTAAATGAAACTGTGCAACTTTGAAGTTGGCTTAAATAAACCGCTGTTTTTGATTGCGGGTCCGTGCGTGATTGAGTCCCAGCAGATGGCGATTGATACCGCTGGCGCGTTGCAAGAAATCTGCAAAGAATTGGCTATTCCGTTTATTTATAAATCGTCTTACGACAAAGCCAATCGCAGCTCAGGCAAATCGTTTCGCGGTTTTGGTATTGATGCAGGTCTGAAAATTTTGTCGGAAGTGAAAGCGCAGCTAGGCGTGAATTTGCTTACCGACGTGCATAGCAGCGAAGAAATTACGCAAGTTGCCAGTGTGGTGGATGTGTTGCAAACGCCTGCGTTCCTGTGCCGTCAGACCGACTTTATTCACGCAGTGGCAAAATGTGGCAAGCCTGTGAATATCAAAAAAGGTCAGTTTTTATCGCCTTGGGATATGAAGAATGTGGTCGATAAAGCCCGCGAAGCGAGCAATGCAGACAACATTATGGTGTGCGAACGCGGCGCGTCGTTTGGTTATAACAACTTAGTCTCGGATATGCGCTCGTTGGCGGTGATGCGCAACACCGCTTGTCCTGTGGTATTCGATGCGACGCACTCGGTGCAACTGCCTGGCGGTCAGGGGCTGGTGTCGGGCGGTCAGCGCGAATTTGTGCCTGTGTTAGCGCGCGCCGCCGTGGCGGCAGGGGTGGCGGGAGTGTTTATGGAAACGCATCCAAATCCCTCGCAAGCCATGTCGGATGGCCCCAATGCTTTCCCATTAGGACACTTGAAAGCGATGTTGCAAACGCTCAAAGCGATTGATGCTTTAGTTAAGCAGCAAGGTTTAATTGAAGAGCAAATTGATTTACGCAATTTTTAAGATTTGAAATTTTTTAGCAAAAGGAAAAGAAGATGAGCGCAATTGTTGATGTAATCGCCCGTGAAATTTTGGACTCGCGTGGTAACCCAACCGTAGAAGCTGATGTGTTGTTGGAATCAGGCGTGATGGGTCGTGCGGCCGTGCCTTCTGGTGCTTCAACAGGCACTAAAGAAGCGGTTGAATTGCGCGATGGCGACAAAAAACGCTACCTCGGCAAAGGCGTGTTGAAAGCGGTGGAATATATCAATACCGAAATCGCTGAAGCCATCATCGGCTTGGATGCTTCTGAGCAAGCGTTTATCGACCAAACTATGATTGATTTAGATGGCACAGAAAATAAATCTCGCTTGGGCGCGAATGCAATTTTGGCGGTGTCGATTGCGATTGCAAAAGCCGCAGCCGAAGAATCTGGCTTGCCGCTGTATCGTTATTTTGGCGGCGCGGCGCGCATGGAAATGCCTGTGCCAATGATGAACGTGATTAACGGCGGCGCCCATGCAACGGGCGGCGGCGACATGCAAGAATTTATGATTGTGCCCGTTGGCGCACCGACTTTCCGCGAAGCATTGCGTTATGGCGCGGAAGTGTTCCACGCTTTGAAAAACGTGTTGCATCACAAAGGCTTTGCCACAACCGTTGGCGATGAAGGTGGCTTTGCACCTGCTTTAGGCTCGAACGAAGGTGCGTTGAAAGTCATCATGGAAGCGATTGAGGCAGCGGGTTATGTGCCTGGTCAAGACGTGGCGATTGCGATGGATCCTGCGTCATCTGAATTTTACAAAGATGGTATGTACCATTTGAAAGCGGATGGCTTGGTGCTGAATTCGCAGCAAATGGTTGATATGTACGCGACTTGGGTGGACAAATATCCGATCGTGTCGATCGAAGACGGCATGAGCGAACACGACTGGGCGGGTTGGAAAATTTTGACCGATCGTTTGGGCAAAAATATCCAATTGGTTGGCGATGATTTGTTCGTGACTAACACCAAAATTTTGAGCCAAGGTATCAAGCAAGGGCTGGCGAATTCCATTCTGATTAAGGTCAACCAAATCGGCACGCTGACTGAAACTTTTGCCGCAATTGAAATGGCAAAACGAGCCGGTTACACCGCTGTAATGTCGCATCGTTCAGGCGAAACTGAAGATTCCACGATTGCCGATTTGGCAGTGGGTTGCAACGTGATGCAAATCAAAACGGGCTCCTTGTCACGCTCGGATCGCATGGCGAAATACAACCAACTATTGCGCATCGAAGAAGACATGGGTTCTAGCGCGTCCTACCCAGGTCGCAATGCTTATTACCAATTAAATAAGTAATCTGGATTTAGAAATTAAATGTCGCCTCGTTAATCGGGGCGATTTTTTTATAGGCTGATATGCGCATCGTTACGATAATTTTGCTGTTGGTTTTGTTGCTGCTGCAATACCCCTTGTGGCTGGGTAAAGGCGGCTGGTTGAAGGTGTGGGATTTACATCACCAAGTTGCCGAACAGCAGCAACTCAATCAAAAAACGCAAGCGCGCAACGCGGTGTTAGATGCCGAAGTGCGCGACTTAAAACAAGGCACGGCCGCGATTGAAGAACGTGCGCGCAGCGAGCTGGGCATGGTCAAACAGAACGAAGTTTTTTATCAGATTTTGGATAAACCTAATCCTGTTCCATCGCCTAACCTAGCGGCTTCGGCAGTGTTAGACAAATAGCAAAAAAACCGTGCCAGTTCGCACGGTTTTTTATTGCGCTGAGGACATGGGTGGTTAGTTTTTCAGTTTAGCAAACGCACTTGCCATGGCATTTTCAAGCACGGGTTGATTGTTGCGATTGGACATTTTTGCTGGGCTGCGCGCCTCGCGCGGTGCATCACGATTACTACTTGCTGCGCTATCGGTGAGGCGCATGGTGAGCGCGATGCGTTTGCGTTTGGCATCCACTTCCAGCACCTTCACTTTGACGATTTGCCCTGCTTTGACAACGGTGTGCGGGTCTTTGACATAGGTGTTGGACAGTGCGGAGATATGCACCAAGCCATCTTGATGCACACCAATATCGACGAACGCGCCGAAGGCCGCTACGTTGGTGACTACACCTTCTAGAATCATGTCCGGTTTCAAGTCGCTGATTTCTTCCACGCCTTCGCGGAAGGTCGCGGTGGTGAATTCGGGACGGGGATCACGGCCCGGCTTTTCCAGCTCTTTGAGGATGTCGGTGATAGTTGGGATGCCGAACTTCTCGTCGCTGTATTTCGCCGGATTCAAGGCTTTGAGCAAGCTGCTATTGCCGATGACAGTTTTAATATCCTGCTTGATGTCAGCCAAGATGCGCTGCACCAGAGGATAGGATTCGGGATGCACGGTCGAGCCATCGAGCGGATCTGCGCCGCCCATGATGCGCAAGAATCCCGCAGCCTGCTCGAAGGTCTTGTCGCCCAGACGCGGCACGTTGCGCAACTCGGCGCGGGAGGCGAACTTACCCTTACTGTCGCGATAGCTGACGATACCTGCTGCCACCGTGCTGCTCAAGCCCGAGACGCGCGCCAGCAAAGGTGCGGAAGCGGTGTTCACATCCACGCCCACGGCGTTCACACAATCTTCTACCACCGCATCCAGCGAGCGCGCTAACTGCGTTTGGCTCACGTCATGCTGGTATTGGCCAACACCTATGGACTTGGGATCGATCTTCACCAGTTCTGCCAGCGGGTCTTGCAAACGGCGTGCGATGGACACCGCACCGCGCAAGCTCACATCCATATCGGGCAATTCTTTGGAAGCGAATTCCGAGGCTGAGTACACCGACGCGCCTGCCTCTGAGACCACCACGCTGGTGAGCTTGAGTTCAGGGCGCAGCTTGATGAGGTCGTGCGCCAGCTTGTCGGTCTCGCGTGAGGCCGTGCCGTTGCCGATGGAGATGATGCTGACGCGATGTTTTTCGGCGAGCTTCGCCAGCGTGTGTAATGAGCCGTCCCAATCGTTGCGCGGTTGGTGCGGATAGATCACGGCGGTGTCCACCACCTTGCCGGTCTCGTCCACTACTGCGACCTTCACGCCGGTGCGTATGCCAGGGTCGAGCCCCATCGTGGCACGCGGGCCGGCGGGAGCGGCTAGCAACAGATCTTTCAGATTGCGTGCGAACACGTTGATGGCTTCGGTCTCGGCGCGGCTACGCAATGCGCCCATCAGCTCCGATTCCAGATGCAGGAAACTTTTCACGCGCCAAGTCCAACGCACCGTATCTGTAAGCCACGCATCGGCGGGACGACCCAAATGTTTGATGCCAAAGTGATTGGCGATACGCAGCTCGCAAGGGTTGTGCGGCGTGCTCCAAGCGGGCTTCTCGGCTTCGGTATCGAGGCGCAATACTACCGACAGCATCTCTTCGCGGCGACCACGGAATAATGCCAGCGCGCGATGCGAAGGGATGGTGCTCAATGTCTCGGAGTAGTCGAAATAGTCGGCATATTTTTCCGCCGCTTCGTTTTTGCCTTCGATGACTTTAGATTCGACCACGCCGTGATCGAGCAGATATTCGCGCAGCTTTTGCAACAGCGCGGCATCTTCTGCAAAGCGCTCCAGCAAGATCTGCCGTGCGCCATCTAGTGCTGCTTTGGAGTCCGCTACACCCGCGTTGTCACCGTTCTCGGTGCTGAACGCCGGACGCAAAAACTTCGCCGCTTCCACTTCCGGTGACAACATCGGATCGGCCATCAAGGACTCTGCCAATGGCGCGAGTCCCGCCTCCAG
>JAVHQO010000229.1:0-6442 GCA_036171175.1 Gallionella sp. | reverse complement strand
GGCCGAGTGCGGGAGTGCGCGAGGGGGCGGTGTTTAGTTTTCCGAGTAGCAAGTAAATCTACAGGTCAAGAGACTAAGATGGGCTTCATGCGGTGTGGTGATTCGGTTCACCCTCTCTCGGTACTTATCTCAAACACCAGTTCAGCTTTTTAAGGTTAGCGGGTGTTTTTTTATTGGGGCTTTGGTCCAAAAATTCGTGCGAATTCTCCGTGCTTGGCTCGGAGCCAAGTTTCGGTCATATCGCCGTTACGCTCCAATGCGCCGTAGATATCACGCACCAAATCGTTGTCAACCACCTTGGCTGTCTTGAGTTTGGCAAGCAACTCAAATCCATGCCAAACCTTAAGCCCAAAATCCGCTGCCAGTGTGTGCATGCCCAGGTCGTCTGTCGCCACGATGGCGTTCTTAACGTGGCCGTATGCCAGCAGCCAGCAATCCGTGTTACCCGGAGGTGAACGACCTGTTGTGTATTTGGTAACGTCAAGCTGAACTGTCCCAAGTAGAACGTCTTGCACCAGCTTCAAGTCTTGCTTTTCCGCAGTACTGAGCCGAGTTTGCTTGGCCAGACGCTCTTGCGCAAATTCAGGCGCATCAAACCACGGGTTCAGGAACTGCAACCGTGCACTGCGATGCACCTCTTCTTCCACAGCCTTGAGGATGACTAGCACATAGGGCACCTGCCCGAACTCTCGTCCTACAGCCGGACGTATGCGTTTTGCCAGCCGAAGGTAGGTGTTGGTGTCCAGCAGGACTTGGGTTGTCACCGAACCAATTCCTTATGGAGTGCTACAGCATCCTGCATTGGAATGTCCATGACTTGCTGAATGTATCCAGAGCCAGTTTGCTGCTCTTTCACCATACGACGCAATGCCTGAAAGAACGGACTCTTAAACTGCTTTTCCGCAGCTGTCACATAGACTGATGGCTCAGGCGGCAATGGTGCGAACAACAACTCACTTACCAATTTGCCACGCTGCGCGTTGCGTATTGCATGTATCTCTGATGCGTCGAGCTTTAACGGCGGCAGTCCCATGGCCTGCGCATAGCGATTGGTCTCCTTGAAAACGCTAAACAAAGAAATACCTCGCTCGGAAGCAAATGCCTTCAACACCTTTGATTCATGGGCCTTGTTGCCGCCCGAAACCTTTTCATGCACAGTGCGCGCCAACTCAACAGGAAACAACAACGCGCCAGCAAACGCGTCGGCGAAGTCCTCGCCCTCGTCTTTGCCAGCCAGGTCAGGGGTGAACACATGCGCCAGTTCATGCGCCATCCAGAACTTGAAATCCTCCAGATAAGTGTCCAGATTGAGCAAAATAAAGGTCATGCGTTCTTTTGGCAGAAGGATATGCAGCGCATTTTTGTGGTTTTGTTGATTGCCCCACATGACAGGCACAACCACAGCACCATTTTCCACAAACTCGTCCAACAGGTGCTCGTAATGCAGCACTGCGCCTTGTGTCAAACCTAAGGCGGTTCGCACCTGCTTTGCAACTGCTTGCAGAGCGGCGTAGTCGGTACTGGGGTTGGGCACTTGGCGGCGCAGTTGGGGCAGAGTGGGCAGGAATGGAACCATGCCTTTGAGCAACGCCCCCATGGCCATGGCTTTAGAGACATGCGCATCGGTCGTCTTGGTACCCGCTTTTCTTCGAAAAGCCACTATGGGTTGGGTTGCTTGGGGCAAGTGCACCAAGTCTGCAAAACCAAGCTTCAAGGTGGTTGCAAGCTTTAGCAGCTTGTCCGGACGCGGAAAATCCGTGCCTTTCATCCAATTAGTGACGGCCTGACCCGTTACACCCAACTGCGCGGCCAGGTCCTTCTGGGTCCATCCCCGCGCTTGTATGGCCGTCTTGAGGTTGTTGCTGTGGATAACTTTGTTCATAAGCGTTAGATTATCGGTGCAAAACGCTTGAAATCAAGTTTAATCAAGCTTCATCGGTGGATTTTCACTCTCTATGCAACATCCTGAACCAGCGCCTCAGCCAGACGGGCTTGGGTGGATTGGCTGGCAGCCAGGCGCTGGCGGAGGTCGGCGCACAGGCGGCGCAACTGGGTGACACGGGTGACGATGCGGGATTGTTCGGCGAGGGATGGGAGGGGAAACTTAGCATCGCCAAGTTTTGAAAGAGTGACCCGAGTAATTGCGACACCAGACATACCGTCTCGCATAGCTTGGTAGAAAAATGGTGACCGTAAAACTAAGGCTAAGTATTCGGAAGTCAATCCGCAGCTTGGCTTGATTACTCCAACGCTAGATAACAAGCTGAAGGGGTCGCGAATCGTGTTGATAGCGAGCACGCCTGTCGTTGCTCCATCTTTTATGTAAAGAATGTCGCCAAACTCCGGGTCGCAACGAGCATAGATTTCGTCATGCACAGCCTTCGAAATGTACGTAGCGCTGGAAAGATCAATGCCCCATGGCTTGATGTTTTTGGCAGACAAGTACATGAAGTCGCCAGTGGGGAAATTCTCTGGGGAATGATGTGTCCCATCCGTAATTTTCTTGGCAGCAGTCCCAAGCTTCACCCACTCCCACCCCGGCGGCAACGAAAACGGCTGTTCATCCTCCGCAATCGGCGGCAGAGGTTTGTCGCGTTTGATCTTGCCTTCAAGGATGAGCTTGTCTTTCTCAGCACGGATTTTCTTGAGGAGAACGCTGGCGGGTTCGTCTTGCGGGTCTTGAGGGACGAGCAGGCCGCGAACGGCAAGTTGCAGGATGGTTTGCTCCAGGGCGTCCACAGCTTGGGGGCGGTCGAGCAGCAGGTCGAAGTGGGTGGCGATGCGGTGCCAGTTGTCGGCCAGTTGCGCGGGTGTTTCGCTGTCGGTGAGCGTGGCCAGCAGGGTGCCGACGAGTTGGGCGTGTTGCGTGGCTTCGAGCTGGCCTTTGGCTTCGAGCGCGTCGCACAGGCGCATGAGTTCTTCGACACGGGTGACGATGCGGGATTGTTCGGCGAGGGGTGGGAGGCCAATAACCGTAGCAACAACTTTCTCACGCGAGATGTTGGGCTGTGCGCCGCCAGCGCCGATGCTGATGAAATATGGCTTCAACGCCTTCATAAGCAACAGCAAATAGGTATTGGACAAGCCCACGAATGGCGTGCAAGCGCAGACTGCTTGGTTGGTCGTGGCGACTACAGAAAGGATTGCGGTTTTGCCAATGGTCGCGCCGTACATGGCGATAAGCACATCACCGATTTGATTCAATCGGAGCGAGCATTCTCGTAACGCTGCGTCAGTAACTGTTTCTTCAGACTCGGAAATGAAGTCAGCGGTCAACTCACCGGACTTAAACCAAGGGATCTTGCCGCCGTAGTAATTGCTGTTTGTCCGAGAGGGCGTGGCACCAGCGCCCCAGTCGCCGAGATTGCCAAGACGCTCCCACACCCAGTTGCTCGGCAAGCCGAATCCACACTCGCTTTCGTCTATAGGGTCTAGTGGCTTCGATCGTCGGATTTTCTTGTCTGCAATCAGCCGGTCTTTCTCTGCCCGTATCTTCTTCAGCAGTTCGCTCGCCGGTTCGTCCTTGGGGTCTTGCTGCACCAGCTTGCCTTGCACCGCCAGCGTCAAGATCAGCTCACGCAGACGCGTCACACCGCCGGGGGCTTCTGCCAATAGGTTCAAATTTAATAGCAGCATGCACAAATTCCACGAGGGCTAGAGGCCAATTTCATATAAAACGATGTCCTGTACACCCTTTCACCACATGCCGTGTAGCGAATCTCAATGGGTCAAAAATCCCGTCAGCAGGGGCGAACGCTTCTCAGCAAATGGGTCCACGACAGTGATGCCGTGCCAGGTGAAACCATCCTGAAAATCTTCACTGAGCAGCAGGCGACAACGGTTTTCTGCAGCCACAGCCAGAATCAGGGCATCCCACATCGACAGCTGGTGATCTACCACCAGGTCGAGTGCGGCTTGAAACGCCGACCAGCTGGAATCCGCCACTTCAAAGCCGTCGGCCCAGCCGAGCACGGCCAAACGCACAGTGGTAGACGGGCGACGCGCTTTGCCGGTCAACACCCGCGTCAACTCGCCAAGAGCTTGCGCGGGCAGCACGACGGAGTCCAACGGCAATTGCTCCATCAACTGCAAGGCAGCAGTGCAGCGCACTGCATCACCCAGCCCTTCGGCATAGACCAGGATATTGGTGTCCAGAGCAATGCGCATGGTCCAGTCCCCTTAAGCTTCGTAAAGTTCATCGCGCGTCCAGTTCCGGGTGCCGGATGCTTTGTTCTGGCGCAGGCGGCTCAGCAATGTTTGCCGGGCGATTTGGCGCTGACCACTTTCACGCACAACGGGGCCAATAGTGGCCACCGGGTTGCCGCGCGACAAAACGGTGACCACCTCGCCGGTAGCGACTTCACGCAACAGACCGGAGAAATGCCGATTGGCATCAGCAGCGGTGATAGTTTTCATGGTTTTATCTCAAATGTAGTGTTGATCACTACTTTAACAAGTCTATTCGGTACGCGTCAAGCGAATTCACCGGTAGATTCAAATTGAATAGCAACTGACACAATATCAGCAAGGGCTGGCGAGTGATTTTGCCAATATTTCCTTCAGCTCATCGCGCAGCGTTTGGGCCTCGCCCTGCAGCCGCGCGTAGTCGGCCAGCAGTTGTTCGGGGTCG
Organism: Gallionella sp.; assembly: GCA_036171175.1. Lineage (GTDB taxonomy): Bacteria > Pseudomonadota > Gammaproteobacteria > Burkholderiales > Gallionellaceae > Gallionella. Next base: position 1,812 of record JAVHQO010000229.1, on the reverse strand, counting down.
TGGCTCACCGTGTCCACGGCGTGGGGGTTTTTCTGGTCGAGGTTGTAGCCTGCGGCCTTGATTTGATCCAGATTGACCCGCCAGGCGCGTTCGTTTTCTTGCCTGGAGGCAAAGCCATCGGCTTCGCTGCCCCACCAGGCTTTCTCGTAGAGCGGTTCGCCAAAGTAGTCGCTGTTGGAGATGTCTTTGGTTTCCTTGGGCGTGGCCGTCAGGCCGATTTGGGTGGCGCTGCTGAAATAGGTCAATATTTCGCGCCAGGCCGAGTCTTCGGCGGCGCTACCCCGGTGGCATTCGTCCACCACAATCAGGTCGAAAAAGTCAGGGCTGAACTGCTTGTAAATGTTGCTGTCTTCGTCGGTACCCGTGACCGCTTGGTACAACGACAGGTAAATTTCATACGACTTGTTGACCTCTTTGGTGGTCTTGTTGATGGCCAGGTCGATGTCTTCCAGCGTGATCTTGCCCTGCGCATCCACGCGTTCAATGCCTTTGGCGTTGGGGCTCAATTTGGCCATGGCGCCTTTGAACGGACGAAAGTCGTTGACCATGGTTTGGTCGATCAGAATGTTGCGGTCTGCCAGAAACAAAATGCGCTTTTGCCCGCTGGCCTTGTGTGCGTGCCAGTCCGACTTCCAGAGCCGGTGAATGATCTGGAACGCGGTGTAAGTTTTGCCAGTGCCGGTGGCCATGACCAGCAGCACGCGGTGCTGGTCAGCGGCAACGGCCTCGACCGTGCGGTTGATGGCATTGAGCTGGTAGTAACGTGGCGTTTTGCTGGGTGCGTAAGGGGTTTCGATGACGCGCTGCACTTCGGGAGCCCAGCCCTTCCAGGCGCAGTAGCGCTGCCACAGCTCTTGCGGACTGGGGAACTCATCCAGGCTCATGGTTTGTTCCAGCACACCACTGGCCAAAGTGGCATCACGAAACACAAAGCCGTCACCGTTGCTGGCAAAACTGAACGGCACGTCCAGCAACAGCGCGTAGTGGATGGCTTGCTGTGTGCCTGCGCTGATAGACAAGCGGGCTTTTTTGACTTCTACGACGGCCAGCGGAATGTTGGGCTTGAAAAAAAGCGCGTAGTCAGCTCGTAGTACCGTGCCGGGATCGCGCTTGGCGGTTTTGCCGCGCACCACCACACGCCCGGCACGCAAGGGGTATTGGGCGTAAATCTGGTCAAACGTATGCCACCCAGCCTGCACCATGGCAGGGCGTACAAACTTGTCACAGATGTCGCTCTCGGAGAGGGTTTTCTTGTTCATCAATGTCCCTGATTGACGCATGGCAGCCGACCATGCGCACTCGATTGTGAACCAGCGGCCAGCCTGTTCCTCCAGCTGCAAGGGATAATCCGCGCCACATGGCACTTATCACACTACTTGACGCACAGCTGGCTTACGGACACGTGCCGCTGCTTGACCACACCACTTTTTCCCTGGAGACGCAAGAGCGCGTGGGCCTGATTGGCCGCAACGGCGCGGGCAAGTCTTCGCTGCTCAAAATCCTCGGCGGGCTTGAAAAACCCGACGACGGCACGCTGCAAGTGCAAAACAACATCCGCATCGCCTACGTGGCGCAAGAGCCGCAGCTGGACGCAGATGATTCTGTTTTTGTAGCTGTTAGCGCAGGCATGGCAAGGGCTATAGCCTTAATTGATGAATATTCTCAAGGCCATGGCGACCTAGATGCCATGCAAAGCGAGATCGAGTCGCTGGACGGCTGGAACTGGGAACAGCGCGTCAGTGAGACCCTGCACCGCCTGCACCTGGAGCCCGAGGTGCTGATCGGCACACTCTCTGGCGGCAATAAAAAACG
>JAVHQO010000228.1:0-6459 GCA_036171175.1 Gallionella sp. | reverse complement strand
ATCAATGGCGGCGAATTGCGCAGCCGCGTCATCACTTTTCCTGACGCGGAAGGGCTGCGCCCCACGCCCGATCGCGTGCGTCAGACCTTGTTTAATTGGCTGGGGCAAACGCTGTACGGGCGTAGTTGTTTGGATTTATTTGCAGGCAGTGGCGCACTGGGCTTTGAAGCTGCTTCAAGAGGAGCGGCGCGCGTGACCATGATAGAAAGCAATGCGGCGGTGTGTCGTGCATTGCAAGCGAATATTAAAAAATTAGCCTTGCGTAACGTTTCCGCGATTTGCCAAGATGGGCTAGAATTCGCGCCCCGCGATAAACAGCAATACGATATTATTTTTATCGACCCGCCGTTTCAAAGCAATTTTTTAGCGCGTTTGTTTGAAATTTTGCCAGCGCGCCTGACTCCTGATGGCGTGCTGTATGTCGAATCTGGCGCACCGATTGTTGCGCCAGATAACTGGCAAGTCGTGAAGGCGGGCAAGGCGGGGCAAGTGCATTACCAATTACTCAAAATTAACCAAGCTGCTTGATATGATAAAAGTCGTGTATCCAGGGACGTTTGATCCCATCACCAAAGGGCACGAAGATGTGGTGCGTCGCGCCGCTGGATTATTCGGCGAAGTGGTGGTGGCTGTCGCCGCTAGTCGTGTTAACACCTTGTTCAGTTTGGACGAACGCGTGGCAATGGCGCGCGAGGTGTTTGCCAATCAGCCGAACGTGCGTGTAGAAGGTTTTGATGGGCTGCTGATGAGTTTTGTGCAAGCGCAGAATTCGCGCGTGGTATTGCGTGGATTGCGTGCCGTTTCCGACTTTGAGTACGAGTTTCAATTAGCGGGCATGAACCGTAATTTGTATCCAGAAATGGAAACGTTATTTTTAACCCCCGCCGAAAAATATACTTTTATTTCCGCAACGATGGTGCGCGAAGTGGCGAGATTTGGCGGCGATGTGAGTAAATTTGTGTCCGCTAATGTCGTCGAAAAACTACAACAAAAATTTTTGAGCAAACAATAAACGCCCGATTTTTAATCGGTTATTTTTAATCATGGAGAGAGCCAAATGTCACTGTTAATCACCGACGAATGTATCAACTGCGATGTATGTGAACCTGAATGTCCGAACGATGCGATTTCGCAAGGCGACAGTATTTATGTGATTGACCCGAATAAATGTACGCAATGCGTTGGTCATTACGACACACCGCAATGCGTGGAAGTTTGTCCTGTGGATTGCATTCCTCTGGATGTCAATAATCCTGAGAGCCCAGAACAGTTGCAATCTAAATATGAAAAATTGATGGCGGCTAAAGGCTAGTCTGCCGCATTGCTTGTAAACGATTTGAAAAGGCCTGCTGCAAGAGATTTGCCGCAGGCGTTTTATACTAATCTTTAGGACTCGCTCAGCATGGAACACAGCAACTTTCCTCGACAACTTAACATCATCAATCGCCTTACGATTAGCGCGATGCTGTGGTTAAACGGCGTCGCACACATCATTATCGGCTTAGCGTTGGGCGTGTCTGTATTGATGTTCACTTGGTTGTTTTTTGTGGACATGGGCTTAGCTTTAAAAGCCAATAACTTGGTACACGGTTTTTTGCAATCGCTCGGTACCTTGATGTTGCTATGGACGATTTCTGCTTTGATTGTTGCCGAGATTCGCTATTTAGAAGGCGGAAAATTAGGCGTAGATACGTTTATTGAGGTCGCTTTGGTCGTGGTGCTGCGCAAAGTGATTACCTTGCCTGTCTTAGAAATCACCCCTTCTATGCAAGAAATTATGCTGTGGGTTGGGTGCGCGCTGATGTTGGGTGTGTTGTTCTTAGTCATCCGCTTTGCGCAACAGCAAGAAGAGGCTTCTAGAGTGTCGATTCCTGATAAAGAAGTAAAAATTATTTGAGTGCGGTGGGCGTGCCAGGCATCGCCGCAATGACCGCAGGTAGTTTTTGTGGCGCGCGGATACGCAGTTGTTTATTGACGTTGCGCTCGCCAAATACCACCGTGATTGCACTGCGCGACACATCAAACTCCTCGGCCAAATAACGCACCATATACGCCGTCGCACCGCCCATTTTAGGAATGGCTTTGACCGACACCTCTAATTGTTGACCGATGACGCGGCCTATCGCATCACGCTTGGCGTTAGGACGACCTAAGATATTCAGCACCAGTGTGTCGCCCTCCCAATAACAAAAAGGTTGGTCTTTCTTGGCTGACTTTTTGTCCTTATTTTTTGCTTCAAATAGCGGCATGGTTAATGTCCCTTCCAAATATGTTCTATGTGAGGTGTCGATGCAGTTGACCCCAACATGGGTAGTTTATAAAAATCCAACAGGGTGCGTAATACCTGGTAATGGTCAATGTGTTGTGCCGTTGCGCCTAGTTTCACCATCGGGCCGATGAATAAAGTCACCACGCGATTATTCTCGCTGCCATTATCTTCATCCCAGGTCAAAATCAACAAGCTGTTGTGCTTAAACGCCCAATCAACATAAGGCGTGATGTGAGTTTTTAGCCAGTCATCCGCCGCCTCAAAACTGCCATCGTGCATGTCGTTATTTTGGTCTGGGATCACAAACGCCACCGTCGGCAGCTTATAAAAATCTTGCGGAAATTCGCTAAAAGGTTGGTTCATTGTGGCGGGCAAACGCGTACCTTGCCAATTCGTAATGGGATTATGTTTGCGCTGATAACCGCCATTCATACACGCCAAACTGCCGGCTTCAGGCACACCTTCCGCAAAGCTGGTAAAGCTCAACCCCTTATCCAGCAAGCGACTAGCGAGTGTGTCGCTGTTAAAACTATAGCCGCACGCATTGCTGCTCACACCTTGCGTATCGCCCGCGAACAACGCCAAATAATTGGGCTGGCTAGGGTGTGTCACGCTATACGACTGCGTGAATAACATGCCGCGTTTCGCCAGCGCGCTAATGGTGGAATTAGCGTGCTGCATATTCAAAATTTGCGAGAAACTTTTATTTTCTTCGATAACGACTAAGACGTGAGTGGGGCGCGGCAGCGGCTCGGCTAACGTGCTAGCTGGGAAAGCGTTGCTCAAAACAGCCGCGCATAGCAAATAAATCATTTTCATTTTTGACATTCTCCGCAGTAAAAACTCGACCGTTGTCCTTGTTTGATTTGCAGGATTTTCGTGCCGCAGGTTCGGCATGGTTCATTCGCGCGTCCATAGACAAAATACGCTTGCTGAAAGTAGCCGCTGCTGCCGTCGCTGTGGACGAAATCGCGCAGCGTGCTGCCGCCTTTTGCGATGGAGGCGTGCAAGGTGGCGCGGATTTCAATCACTAATTTTTCGCAGCGCGCGAGGCTGAGTTTGCCAGCCGCGAGGGTCGGTTTGATGCCGCTGCGAAACAGTGATTCATTGGCGTAGATGTTGCCTACGCCTACCACTAAATAATTGTCCATGATGGCTTGTTTAATACTGACGCTGCGACCGCGTAACGCCTGATGCAGATAGCGCGCGTGGAAGTTTTCTTCTAGCGGTTCAGGGCCGAGCGAGGCTAATAGTGGATGGGTGTTGATGTCGCCCTCATGCCATAACACCGCGCCAAAACGGCGCGGGTCACGCAAGCGCATGAGCTTGCCGTTATCTAAAATTAAATCGAAATGATCGTGAGCTGCGGGCGGCGTGCCGCTAGGCAAAATGCGCAGGCTGCCGGACATGCCGAGATGCAAAATCAGCGTGCCGTTGCCGCAATCCAGCAGCAGGTATTTGGCGCGGCGTTTTAGGCTTTGCACCACCTGACCTTGCACTGGCAAAGCGGGTATCGTCCAGCGCAGTTTGGGATTACGCACGACGACAGCCACGATGGTTGCGCCGACTAGATGTTCTTCCAGTCCGCGTCGGGTGATTTCAACTTCGGGGAGTTCAGGCATGGTGATTGGTCAAATAAACACGGTTGAAAAATGAGTTGGTGGTTTGCCTCTGCACGCTAGGTAGGAGCGCAATTTATTGCGCGATTATGTTCAGTAATCGCTCGATAAATCGAGCTCCCACACACCTGTCTAGCTAGTTCTACGAGAGTGGAAATTAAAACTTTAGCTACGGCGACGTTTCCACCACAGCCAGCCGCCCCAGCCCGCCAGCAGCAGCGGCAACACGAATAAAAAGCTGATGCCAATTGCGCCCATCTGGTTTTTGCTCAAATTCAAGTTGCTGTCTTTGCCGCTCTTCGGTTGCACGGTGATGAGGTGTTCTTCGCCAGCTAGCCAGTTAATCATATTCACACCCATGTCCACGTTGCCGCCGTTGCCCGCAAAGCTGTTGGCGAGGAACGCGCCGTTGCCGACCACGACTATGCGTTGGTCGCGGTCGTTAATGTGGCGTTGTAAAGCACTCGCCAAGGTCACAGGGCCAGGGATGTCGTGCGCCTTGTCAAAACTACCTTTGCCGCTATGACTGAGCCAAGCGCGTGAGCTGGTTTCAATCAGCGTGTGGCGTTGCCAATCGCTGCTTTCGTTCCACGTCAGCGCACGCGCTTTGGGGAAGGCGGTGATGAGATTGAAATTTTGCGTGATGGCGTGCGGGGTGTAGGCGGCGGCAATCGCCCATGTGGCGGGCGCGCGCAATTCGGCAGCGGTGGGGTCGATGACGCTGCCAGGCGGCAAGACTAAATCGAGTTGTTCGGCGAGACGCTCCAAGCCGTGCAGCGGCTCTGCGTCAATGAGCCAAAGCAGGTTGCCACCTTGCGCGATATAGCTTTGCAGCTTATCGACTTCACCTGGCAGTAAATCCACTTGAGGCTGGGTAATCACCAAGGTGCTGATGTTGCTTGGCACGGCTTGAGCGAGGGCGAGATTGAGTGGGCTGAGGGCATAACCGTTTTGTTTGAGCTTCGCGCCGAACGGTGCACCCAAATCAAAATTAGCGATGCCGTCGAGTTGACGCTCGCCGTGTCCGCTTAAAAACATCACGGCTTGCGACTGGGTGTGTGCCAAGCGCAGCAAGGTACTGGTGATAACTTGCTCGTTGATTTGGCTTAAGTGTTCCGCGCGTCCTTGATACTCAATCACCATTTCGCCATTCAGCTTAATGTTGGCAGCGCGGGTTTTTTCAGGCTCTTGTTCGGGGTCGATAAAGACTAAATTCACATCGCTTTTGTAGCGTTGATACAACGACACAATGCCGCTGATAATTTTGCGAATATCGCCTACGCGTGCGTCTTGTAAGGTCGCATACACGGTGATATTGACGGGCTGATTGAGCTTCGCCAACACGTCCACACTGACGGGCGACAAGCTGTTGCTGGCGGTAAACGTGACATCGCGTTGCAGGTGATAACGCGTCGCAAAAAATCCCGCCGTCGCCGCGCACACCAACAACAGCAAGGTGAACAGGCTGCGACGTAATAATGGATTACTTAAAAATTTATTCAGCATGTGAGCGTCTCTAGAAATTAAAATATCTAAGCAAGGCTAGGCGCGAGCAAAAATTGCGACGACGCATATAAGTAATATGTTAGGAGTAATTTTTGTGAGCAACGCCGCATTGCGACGAGATTTTCATTTATAGAGGTGCTCACTTTATTTGTGCAGACGATGAGAGTTAAGACGTTGCATGGCTAACAGCAAACACACGCCGCTGACCAACACAAAAAAACTGGCATCGCCCGTGTCGAGCAAGCCGTTGCTAAAGTTTTGAAAATGGTAGAGCGGCGAGAGTTGATGCCAAGGCGAATCGAGCGCGCTGCTGCTCATGTCCGCTAGCCACACCCCTAGCAAAATAGCTAAGGTACTGATGGCGGCGATGATGGGTTGCGCGGTGAGCGAAGAGATGTAAAGACCGACGGCGGCGTAGCAACTCGCCAATAAAATCAGCCCGAATAGATTGCTGCACAACAGCCCCATGTCGAGCGTCGTGCCGAGTTGCAAGCTCAGCAACATCAGCGGCGTAGTGCTCACCAGCAGCAGCAAAAAGCCCATCAGCCCGACGAATTTTCCCAGCACAATTTGCCCGCTGCTAACGGGCGACGAGAGCAGCAGCGGCAGCGTTTGATTGCGGCGTTCTTCGGCGATGAGGCGCATGGTGAACATTGGGGTCAGCAGCATCAGCAGCAGCGCGGCGACATTGCACACGTCGCGCGCGATGCTCGCCGTCACGCCGGGTGCGTTGGCAATCTGTGCGAGTTGCGGCTGAATTTCTAAGAACGCATCCAAGCGCGTGAGAAAAATCCACGCCAACATAAATTGTAAACCCGCCAACACCCACCAAGTAGACGGCATAGACAACAGCGCGCGCAGTTCGCGTGCGGCAATGAGACGTATCATATTTTTACCTCCGTCAAACGGATGAAATTTTCCTCAAGCTGACCCGCTACGCCGTTTAGTTTATCCAGCTCCACTGGCGTGCCGCTATACGCGAATACGCCGCGCTGCAAAATTTCTACGCGGTCGCAAATGCTCGCCACTTCGCCCAACAAATGCGTCGATAAAATCACGCTGTGC
>JAVHQO010000227.1:0-1363 GCA_036171175.1 Gallionella sp. | reverse complement strand
CGGGCGCTGCAGCCATGGACTTGCGCTTTGTGATTGCGGTGCGGGATTTGAACCAGCTCGAAGCCGTATTGCGCAACCTGCGCCGAACCCCCGTGGTGATACGGGCTGAACGCATCACCAACGCCGTGCCGTTCAGCCCCTAAGCGGTGCGGGGTAGTGCACGTCAAGCACCTCAATAGAAAGCGCTCCAGTCGGCATGGCCATGGTCAACACATCACCTGGGCGCGCCTTGAGCAAGGTTCGGGCAATCGGCGACACCCAGCTCACCTCACCTTGCGCACTGACCGCTTCATCAATGCCCCGAATGGTAATGGTGCGCTCAACACGGCCATCTTCAAGGTAGGTCACGGTAGCCCCAAAGAAAATTTGATCCTTACCAAAATGAATCGAAGGATCGATCACTTCGGCGATTTCCAGCCGCTTGGTCAAAAACCGAATACGTCGGTCAATTTCGCGCAAACGCTTCTTGCCATATAAATAATCGCCGTTTTCAGACCGATCCCCGTTGCTGGCCGCCCAATGCACCACATCCACCATTTTGGGCCGCTCGGTGTCAATCAAGTTCAACAATTCGTGCCGCATGTCGGCATAGCCAGCCGGAGTCATGTAGTTTTTGCCAGAAGCGGACAAGGGTGGCAGCGGCATATCGTCGTCATCGTCGGCCGTGTCAGACTCACGTGTAAAAGCTTTGCTCATGGTCTTCCTGGTGGCGGATCTGAGGCAAGAAAAAGCCCGCAACTTGTTAAAGGTTGCGGGCTTTACTTTATGGTGCGGCTGGCAGGAATTGAACCCACGACCCCTTGGTTCGTAGCCAAGTACTCTATCCAACTGAGCTACAGCCGCTAAGCTATGAATTATAGCCATATTTTTTGGTGGTAGGCCGTCACAGACTTGAACTGTGGACCAAAGGATTATGAGTCCTCTGCTCTAACCAACTGAGCTAACGGCCCGACCGAACCGGTGATTGTAAAGGCCTACTTGTGATGGCTCAGTGCATTGCTGACCAGCTTCGAGGTAATGTCCACAATCTGGATCATGCGGTCATACGCCATGCGGGTGGGGCCGACCACACCCAGGGTTCCAACCACCACACCATCTACCTCATAGGGTGCGCTGACAATCGACAAGTCCTCAAACGGCACTACTTGACTCTCGCCACCGATGAAAATGCGCACCCCCTCAGCCTGCCCGGTGACATCAAGCAGCCGCATCAGTTGTGCCTTTTGCTCAAACAGATCAAACGCACGGCGCAAATGACTCATGTCATTGGAAAAATCACTCACCGACAACAGGTTGCGCTCACCAGAAATCACCACCTCATCCTGCGCCTCGGACAACACCTCTGAATTGGCGGCTACCGCCG
>JAVHQO010000226.1:0-6534 GCA_036171175.1 Gallionella sp. | reverse complement strand
TTGCCTTACCCGCCGCGAGCTGACCTTTGTAAATCCAGCGCACATTGGTGTATTCGCGAGGCAGCGCATTACGTTCACCCTCTGCCACTTTAATTTTCAAACTCTCCACTGCCGCAAAAGTTTTGCCGTCGTCCGCCGAAAATACGATTTCGCAATCCGCACCAAACGCACTGCCCGCCTTGTATTCCATTTCTTTCGCAATCGGATTGTTAATCGTCACACCCGTTGCGGTTTTATCGCTGACGTTTTCAAAGCGCGTGGTAAAAATCACTTCTGTGCCGGGCACAGCCTTGATTACAGGCAGTCGCTTGAGTTCTTTTTTGCCCGCTTTCATCACCTCAACATCAGTCTCGGCAAGACTGGTTACCTTGATTGCGCCCGCCGCAGCCTGAACATTCGGCGACAGCAAACTCAATAGCAAGGCACTTGCACATAACAAACGTGTCATTTTCATATTCATCTCCCTAGTTAATCGCAATAAATTAGTTAATTTTGGCACGCAAGGTAATCACGGCATTCACCCCTGCCACAGCAGTAGAGGTTAAATTTCCCAACGCCACCGAAACGCTATTGCTAGCCGCAATAAACTGCCCTTGATCAGCATCCGCCACATCAGTCAGCGCAACACCCGCCAAGGTCATACTGGCTGGCACATAAGTGGTATTCGCTGGCAACGGGTCGTTAATCACCAAGCCTGTTGCCGTACCCGTACCCGTCAATGCCGCCACAACCTGATAGGTCACAATCGCACCCGGCATTACCGACACCCCGCCATTAGGGTCTAGCACACTCAATATCGTTTTCGTCACCACCACGCTCAAACCGCTGGTGATGTAACTACCCGTGCTCAACGCCTGCGCGCGAGTTTTACCCACCACCGCAATGCTGCCGCCCTGCCCCAAACCTGGCAACGCCGTACCTGGCGCAGCACCCGCTGCACCCACGGTTTTAGAGCTCGCTGTCAACAACACATCACCTTTGCTGCCATTGGCAACCGATGCTGGCGTATCGCTGACCAGATAAATAATTTGGCTGGCATTGGGCGCAAGATTGGGGTCGTTCACCCCAGGCGTGTAAGGCGTATCTAAACCAGGCTGAAAACCAGCCACACCATTGGTTTCCAGAAAAATCGCGCCAGTAGGCGTGTTAGCAGGGTCGTACAACACGCTATTCACAGGCACAAAGTTCGTCGCAGGAATTGGTGCTGGCGCATTGGTACGCGCCAAACCAAACACCTCTTGACCATTGCCTGCGTTAGTCAATAAAAAGGTTAATACTGAATTCACGCCCGGCGTATTAACTGGCACGGGCAATGCGTCTTGCCAAGTGACACGAGGATCAATGAGTTCCGCCACCACAAAACTTGCCACATTACTGATGATATTCGGCTGCACCTGCGCCGCCGCACCAACACCCATGCTGTAACCAACCGTCGCCACATTGGAAATGGTCGAACCCGCCAGCGCCGACACCGCCCAACTTGCTTGAGGCATCCATAAAAACGCCAAAAGCCACGCTAACCTAGCGTGGCTTAATAGTTTGATTTTTAACGAGTTACTCATACTTTATCGACATCGGATTGAAATTATGATTGATGTTAGTGAGTTACAAAAAATGATATGAATTCAACTATATTTACAGCGAGGTTGTTGATAACAACACACACACTTAGTTCACTTATATAAAAAATAAAATTGAGTAAATTACTCACCGCGAATAACTAGTTAACACAAGCACACCGCCCGCGATTGTAAACTATAAAAGTAACAACTGCTTGGCAAGCACTTCTGAAGCAAGTTATTAAACCTAACAAACTACTTAAAAACGCCCTTAAACGAATTATCTAGATAACCATCAGAAACGCCAACACCCTGTTGATAAAACGTCATAAAAGCCGACGAACGGTTGCATAGAGCAAAAAAAAGACATCGTGAGATGTCCTTTATTTTAAGCTAACGGAAAATCAACAATCATTACTCGATTTTTGCTTTAACCTCTAAATCCGCGATGTTTTTACTAATCGCCTGCTGTTGCAAGCGTTGTTGTAATTGCGGCTTCACCTCATCAAAGGCGGGAATTTTCAGCGCACGTTCATCTTCGACTTGAATCACATGCCAGCCAAATTGAGTTTGCACAGGCGTTTTGGTGTATTCGCCTTTCTTCAGTGATTGCAATGCAAGCGCAAAAGTTGGTACAAAATTCGCAGGTGCAGCCCAACCCAACGAGCCACCTTGCGCAGCAGAGCCTACATCTTTTGATTTTGCTGCCAGTTTTTCAAACTTCACTTTCTTACCTAACTGCACAATAATCGATTTCGCTTCATCTTCAGTTTCAAGCAAAATATGACGCGCCAAATACTCTTTACCACCCAACTTCGCTTTACGTGTTTCATATTCTTGCTTTAACACGTCATCACTGATGGGATTTTTCTTCATATAGTCCATTAAGTATGCGTTAATCAGCACCGACTGTTTTGCCAAATCAATTTCTTGCACCACTTCAGGGGTTTTATCCAAGCCTAGCTTGGCTGCTTGTTGCAACATCAATTCACGCTTAATCAAATTCTCACGGATGCTTTTGCGCAATTCAGGACTATCGGTTTGTCCTTGTGCCACTTCTGCTTTAACCGCCATATCCACACGAGATTGAGCAATCGACACGCCATTCACCAATGCGGCGGATTTTTCTTCAGCGTGTGCGGTACTGCAAGATAATGCAGCAAACAAGGCAAATGAGACAAATTTAGTGCTTTTTAACATATTTATCGTCCTTAATTAGAGTTCGTTAGGTGCTTTAGCATCAATGCTTAGCGCATGAATGTCATGCTGCATCATTTCAGCGAGCGCGGAATATATCATACGGTGGCGTAGCATCGTGTTTTTGCCAGCAAACGCCACCGAACAAATTTTAACAAAGAAATGTCCGCCTCCCGAACGCGCACCAACATGTCCAGCATGTTTGTGACTTTCGTCAATTATTTCTAAGTTAACAGGCTGTAAAATCTGCAAAAATGCTGTCATCTGGGCTATGTGTGCGGTCATTGTGGAAACACCATTTTGAACGGGCGCACTTCAACTTGTGCATATACACCGGCTGCGACATAAGGGTCAGCATCCGCCCAAACGCGAGCCTGCGCTAAGCTGGCAAATTCAGCCACGATTAAACTTCCCGTAAATCCTGCGCTTGCTGGATCTGCTGCATCTACAGCAGGAAAAGGTCCCGCTAAAAATAAGCGACCTTGCGCTTGCAAGTCCTGTAACCGCGCTAGGTGAGCAGGTCGTGCCGCTAGTCGTAGCATTAAGCTATTCGCCACATCGTTCGCCATAATCGTGTAAAGCATTATCTACTCCTGTTAAAACTTAAATTAAACGCCCTGTGAAGAACTCAACCCGTGGCGCGCTTTAGCACCAACAGTCGCGCAATAAATTGCGCCCTCACAACATTAAGCAATCATTTTTCCAATTCGTGTTGCGCCAATGACCAACTCACCTGTTCACGCACGATTTCTGATTGGTGTTGTGCGCGGCGACTGAGCGCAGCAATGACTTCATCGCTGCTAGCGGCATTACCCAATGCCAGTGCCACATTGCGTAACCATTGCGTATGACCGATGCGATGTATCGCACTCCCTGCAAATTTTTGCGCGAATTGCGCCTCATCCCACGCGAAACATTCTAGCAAGCTGACCTTATCCAACCCTTGCCGCACCGCAAAATCAGGCTCTAAGGAAACTTGCGCAAAACGATTCCACGGACAGGCTAATTGGCAATCATCGCAGCCATAAATTCGATTGCCGATCGCTTTACGAAACTCCAATGGAATAGAGCCTTGCAGCTCTATCGTCAAATAAGAAATGCAGCGACGAGCATCCAACTGATAGGGTGCAACAATCGCTTCCGTAGGGCAAATTGTGATGCAGCGCGTACAAGTGCCGCAATGATTTTCACTCACAGGCACTCTCACTGGCAGCGGCAAGTTGATATAAATCTCGCCTAAAAAAAACCACGAGCCGTGTTCACGATTAAGCAACAAGGTGTGCTTGCCGCGCCAGCCTAGGGCTGCTTTTTCGGCTAAAGCCACTTCCATTACGGGTGCGCTGTCAGTAAACACGCGCCCTTCAAACTCACTAACTTGAGCTTGAATTTTGGCGGCCAATTGCGCCAAACGCTGACGCAGCACTTTGTGATAATCGCGCCCCAAGGCATAACGCGAAATAAACGCGCGATCACCGTCAGCTAAGGCTTGCCAGCTATCTGCTACATCGCTGCCTAAATAATTCATGCGCAAAGAAATTACTCGCACCGTGCCTTTGACCAGCTCATCTGGGCGCGTGCGTTTCGTGCCATGTTTTGCCATATAATCCATGCCGCCGTGAAATCCCTGCGCTAACCATTGCAGTAAATCGTGTTCCGCTTCAGCCAAATTAGTATCCGTTATACCCACTTCTTGGAAGCCTAATTCGCTCGCCCAGCGTTGGATTTGGATGCTTAAAACGGCGTAATCGAGTGGAGGGGTTGGATTTTTCACGGTGCGCATCATACCGAAAAGTAATGAATGAAATGATGCGGTGCGCCTAAGTGATACAACCGCCACATGCTGGCTAACAACTAACAACGACCTGCTAACAAAAAATGTCGCTAACAATCACACTCGACGATGAATCGGCCAGCTTAGCCTTTGCTCAACGGCTAGCAGGCGCGCTAACGCACGGCTTAGTGATTTATTTGTATGGCGATTTAGGCGCAGGCAAAACGACCTTGGTGCGCGGCATACTGCAAGGTTTGGGCTACACGGGGCGGGTTAAAAGCCCTACTTACACGCTATTAGAGCCTTACGAAATTGGCGGACTTTCACTACGCCATTTTGATTTATATCGGATGAACAACCCTCAAGAATGGGATGACGCGGGGTTTCGTGACGAAACGAATGCGCACAACATTTTATTGATTGAATGGCCCGACCAAGCAGGTGACTTGCTGCCTGCCGCTGATTTGATTTTGCAGTTCGATATTTTAGCTAGTGGTCGCATCCTACGCATGACAGCCCTGAGCCCTAAAGGTGAGCAATGTTTAAGTCATTTATAAAACGCATCGGTATCGCATTTTTGATAAGTAGTTCTTATGCTTATGCCGCTAACGAAATTACTTCAGCGCGTATTTGGCCCGCTCAAGATTACACCCGCCTCACTCTAGAATCTAAACAGGCAGTGGCTCATACCATGTTCAGTATCGAAAATCCCGACCGCTTAGTAGTCGATTTAACAGGCGTGGATAGCAACGCCGAACTCAATACTTTAGCCAGCAAAATTTCTGCCAATGACCCCTACATTAAAAGCATCCGCATCGGTCGCTTTAAGCCGAGTGTGATGCGGCTGGTGCTGGATTTGAAAACAGCGATTAAGTCGCAATTATTCGACCTTAAGCCCGTAGCAGAATACGGTCATCGTTTGGTATTAGATATTTATCCCGCCCATCCAATTGATCCGATGATGGCCTTACTAGAAGCCAATAAATCCGCGTCATCTCCACTTGCAACATCCACCGACAGCGAAACCTCCTCGCAACTTACCGTCACGCCTTCGTCCGATGAAAGCGTGACGCATTTAACCGCCCCACCCAGCACGGCTAAACCTGCTGCACGTCGCCCCACCGAGCTGCGTGCGCGCACGTTAATCATTGCCATTGATGCAGGGCATGGTGGAGAAGATCCTGGTGCACACGGACGCGCTGGCACGCATGAAAAAAATGTTACCTTGGCCATTGCGCGCAAGGTAAAAGAACTCATTGATGACACGCCCAATATGCGTGCGGTGCTGATACGCGATGGCGATTATTTCATTCCGCTGGGCGGCCGCGTAGTCAAAGCAAGGCTAGCCAATGCCGATTTATTTGTCTCGATTCATGCCGATGCGTTTATAAAACCCTCCGCACGCGGCTCATCGGTATTTGCTTTATCCGAACATGGCGCGACCAGCACCGCCGCACGCTGGTTAGCGAAAAAAGAAAATGAAGCGGATTTAATCGGCGGCGTAAATCTCGACATTAAAGATCCTTATCTTGCCCGCACCCTATTGGATTTATCGCAGACCGCGACGATAAGCGACAGCATGAAACTGGCGAAATATGTATTGGGCGAATTGGGCAGCATCAACGAGCTACATCGTGGACAAGTCGAGCAAGCAGGCTTTGCCGTGTTGAAATCTCCCGACATTCCGTCCATCTTGGTCGAGACCGCCTTCATCAGTAATCCCGATGAAGAACGCCGCTTAAACGACAGCCAATATCAAGAAAAAATGGCACGCGCCGTGCTAGGTGGCATCACCCGCTACTTCGCACAAAATCCCGCTTTATCCAAACCAAAATTAGCGCAAAACTAGTCTAAATACATTCAGTGCGTATCACCTTAATTACCTTAAACGGTATGAAAACGACGACTAATGGCGGGGGAATTTAAGCCCCCAGCGCATATACTATCGCCGCTTTTAGATTGTCCTTAGGAGAGGCAATCTACCGACCAACACTAACCATTAAAAAC
>JAVHQO010000225.1:0-1380 GCA_036171175.1 Gallionella sp. | reverse complement strand
GAGGGGGAAGACATGGGGGGGGAAGACTGATCCGAAGGGGCGAATCATACCCATGCGGGAACGGGGTGATGTTGCTGCCAGAGCCTGATAGTCTGAAGTTAGAATTCTGTAATTAATAAATTAGTGCTTTAGAAAATGCATATATGATTGACCGACACATTCAATCCCACTTGCAAACCCTTTTGGGACATTTCCCCTGTGTGGCACTGACCGGCGTGCGGCAGTGCGGCAAAACAACCCTGCTGAACACGCTTGGTGCTCAATGGCAGCACTTTGACATGGAAAATTCAGCGGATCGGCAGCAACTGTTGGCTGACCCTGATTTGTTTTTTCGTTTGCATACCGACAAGGTGGTGGTGGATGAGGCGCAGCTAGCACCCCCCCTTTTTGCTGCACTGCGCGTGGCGATTGACCGCGATCGAAGCAGAAAAGGCCGTTTTGTGCTCTCGGGTTCGAGTTCACCAGAGTTGGTCAAGCAGATTTCAGAAACTTTGGCTGGCCGGATGGCGCGTCTGGAGATGGCACCCTTGAGCCTGTCGGAGGCATGGCAACTGCCACCCTCGCCCCTGTACCCGATGTTGGCCGCGGGTGCGCCGCTGGCGCAAATTCATGCGGCAGCTGTGGCACGGTTGACGGTGCACCAGGTGCGTGACTATTGGTTTCAGGGCGGCTACCCTGAACCTTGGCTGAGTGGCGATGACGCATTTCGCAGTCTGTGGCAGCGCCACTATATTGATGCCTATTTGCTCAGAGACATTGGCGCCTTGTTTCCCACTTTGAATCGGGATCGATTTCGGCAGTTCATCACCTTGCTTAGCCAGCACTCAGGCAATATTCTCAACAATGCCGATATGGCTCGAACGTTGGGGGTGAGTGAACCGACTGTTCGTGACTGGTTGAGCATTGCGCACGATACCTTTTTGTGGCGGCATGTTCCAGCCTGGGATCGCTCTGCTGCAAAGCAAGCGGTCAAACATCCCAAAGGTTTTTTACGCGATAGCGGACTGTTGCATCGGCTCTTGCGCATTCCCGATGTTGACATGTTGATCACCCATCCCGTCGTGGGTAAATCTTGGGAGGGTATGGTGGTGGAAACTTTACTGCGTGGGTTTGAGAACGCCGGTATGGATGTGACGCCTTTTCACTACCGCACCCGCAGTGGCGCAGAAGTTGACTTGATTTTGGAGGGGACATTTGGCCCTTCCAACCTGTTGCCGGTAGAGATCAAATTGACACCGCAGTCTGACCGGCGCGCTTTGCGAACGCTAGCGGATTTTGTCAATGTCCACGACTGTCCACTGGGGCTGGTGATCAACAATGACGAACGCCCACGCTGGTTGGATGAACGCATTTTGGCGATTCCAGCGGCTGCGCTTTAAG
>JAVHQO010000224.1:0-6557 GCA_036171175.1 Gallionella sp. | reverse complement strand
ATCATCGCCTGGCAAGGCGCGGAACTTATCTTGATAGCCGTAAATAAACACGGGGATGTTGCGGAAGTCGGTTGCCAAGTTTTTAACTTTGGCACTGTTAATAAGCTCTTGACCTTTAAGCACACCGCCTAAGAGCAAACCGATAATCACCAAAACAATCGCGATTTCGATTAAGGTAAAGCCTGATTGATTGCGTTTCATCATATTCTCCAAGATTCCAAATTAAACCGCTGTAAATTAAAAAGACTGCGCGGAATATACAGCAACAGTTATGCCAATCTAGTCACATACTGCCATTATATTTTCTCACTATGCTCGTACCCCATATCACACAAGGCTTGCCGCCCACCCACTATTTGAGTCGGTGGGATTTTTTATGGCTTAGCGGCGTTGTTTCAAACC
This sequence comes from Gallionella sp., assembly GCA_036171175.1. Taxonomy (GTDB): domain Bacteria; phylum Pseudomonadota; class Gammaproteobacteria; order Burkholderiales; family Gallionellaceae; genus Gallionella. Next base: position 6,155 of record JAVHQO010000224.1, on the reverse strand, counting down.
GCCGCAAGGCTTGCGCTGACGACATCTCAACAAGGAGTTGATGGAATGCTGACACTGAACTTCGGCAATCGTTTACGCACCACACGCTGGTTGTTGTTCGCCCTACTCGCTTCGCTGCATGGCGTGTTGTGGTTAGGTGTAGAGAGCGATTGGGCGCGCCCCTTGATGCTGGCACACCTAGGGTTGTTTCTAATCTGGCAACCGATTTGGCGCGATCAGAGGCATGTCAGCAATCTTGCCTTAGTATTTATTGCCTTATCCGCCCTAGCAGTGGTCTTCGCGCTGAATTGGTGGCTGCTGGCCTTTTGGTTAAGCGGCTTATTCGGCTTGGTCGGTGGGCGAGTACTGGCTTATCGCGCGCGCTGGGTACGCATTTTTAGCTTAAGCAAAATGGTGTATTTATTGGCTTTGCTATTACTGTGGATCGTGCCCAACTTATTTAACGACCCCGCCAGTATTGAAATTGGCAGATTGCTGATGAGCTACGCCTTGCCGTTACTGCTGCCCTTGCTACTGTTTATGCCCGCGCATGATAAAAACAGCGACAGCCCGCAAAACATTGATTTTTTCTACAGCTTGCTGTTGTTCATGTTGCTGGCTTTGGTGATTTTAGGCAGCTTGGCATTTATGACCTTGGCGCACGTCAACTATCTTCAAGCCTTATTGCGCACACTGTTTTTAATCGGCTTAATTTTGCTGGCACTGGGTGGATTATGGACTCCGCGCTTCGGTTTCAACGGCTTGCAAGTGGTATTTTCGCGTTATTTGCTTAACATCGGCACTCCGTTTGAAAGCTGGCTGATGCAGCTCGCTAACGCCGCGCAAATTGAGCCGACGGCGGCAAGTTATTTGCATAGCGCGACGCACTTATTAGCCGATTTACCTTGGCTCTCTGGGCTGTCTTGGCAGACCTTAAATGATGCGGGGCAACTTGGTAAATTTAGTCCGCACGCAGTGGTGATGTATGAAGGCGAACTACGTTTAACCGTCTATACCACCGTCAATTTAAGCCCCACTGTGTTGCTGCACATCCGTTTGCTCAGCCAACTGATAGGCTACTTTTATCAAGCCAAACAACGCGAACAAAGTTTGCGTGACATCAGCCGTATGCAAGCCATTTACGAGACTGGCTCGCGCCTCACCCACGACCTCAAAAACATGCTGCAATCGTTGCTGACCTTGAGTGCCCTCGCGCAAAGCGACGAGCCTCGCGCACAACAACTATTACGCACGCAACTACCCGCGTTGTCCGAACGCATTGAGCAAACCTTAGCGAAATTACAGCAGCCAGAAATAGGCAATAGCGATACCACCTTGCTCGCGCTTAATGCTTGGTGGGACAGCGCGCGCTTGCGTTATCAACACTTGCAAATTGAGTGGCTAGGCGAACTCAATACACAGCCGATTCCTGTCGCAATGTTCGATAGCGTGCTGGACAATTTATTAGCCAACGCGCTGCGCAAAAGCAAACTAGAGCCGCACCTAAAAATTGTCGTCGCGCTCAATCTAGCGCGCGGAATTGCTATCAGCGTGACAGATAGCGGCAAGGCAATCCCGCATGAGCATGTCGCCCGCTTGTTCAGCGGCGTAGTCAATTCCGAACAAGGCTTAGGCATAGGTTTATATCAAGCTGCGAAATGGGCAGAGCAACTCGGCTATCGCTTGCAACTTAAACACAACGAAAACGGTGCGGTGAGTTTTGAGTTGTGCGGCTAGGTCAACATGTAGGAGCGCAATTTATTGCCCCCCACACCACTCAGTAAGTTCTTCAGGATAATGCGGCACACTTTTTAGCGAGATAATTTGATGAAAACAATTACGTTGGCATTCACGGGCGCATCAGGCTTGCCGTATGGCATGAGACTACTAGAAACCCTGCTCGCAAGCGGCGTGCGCGTGCATCTGGTCTATACCGTTGCGGCACAAATTTTAGCTAAGCAAGAAATGAATTTCGTGTTAACCAATCGTCCGCAAGATGCGGAAAAAATGCTGCACGAACGCTTCGGAAAATTCAGCGGCGAGCTCAAAGTCTTTGGCATACAAGATTGGTTTGCACCGATGGCATCTGGCTCAAATCCAGGCGATGCGATGGTGGTGTGTCCTTGCACGATGGGCACACTAGGCAAAATCGCGGGCGGCATCAGCGACGATTTAATCGCCCGCGCCGCCGATGTCATGCTCAAAGAAAAACGCACCCTAATCCTCGCCCCGCGCGAAATGCCGTTCTCCACCATTCATCTTGAAAATATGCTCAAGTTGGCGCACGCGGGCGCGGTCATCATGCCGCCCAATCCGGGCTTTTATCACCATCCGCAAAGCGTGCAAGACATCGTCGATTTTGTCGTGGCAAGGATATTGGATCATCTGGGCGTGGAGCAAAGTTTGATGAAGAAGTGGGGCGAGTAACCATGAAAAAATATCAAGGTAGCTGTCATTGTGGCGCGATTTATTTCGCTTTTCGCCACTTAATTTAGGCTCACAGACCTTAAGTTAAACGAGTTTGTCGGGATAGCCCGACAGCTACTTACTTTTTCTTGCTTCGCCAAGAATAAGTAAGCAAAAAGAAGGCGACCCAGGTTTACCGCCCTTCGGATTCCCGCAAAAATCAATCTCAGTCGGGGCTGCGCAACTCGCCCGATGGGCTCAAACAGTGCTCGCCTAACGCTCCGCCTGAGATTGATTTTTCGCGGCGGTGCGCATGGGATGGGGAAATCAAAAACGGTTTTGTCTGCTGCGCAGATTTTTTGTTTTGCTGGATGCCCTTCTACGGACGAACTTGCGCCAGCATCATCCGCACTGGGGTTGGTATCGCCGCCTGCAAAGCCTCCTCCACATTGAGCCATACGCCACCCGCTTGCTGCACACACAACGGCTTGTGCGCCACATTAAAAACCACGGGTGTGATGTGCAATTTGAAATGCGTGAAGGTGTGGCTGAACGCAGCGAGTTCAGTTCGCGCAACGCTATCGTAACCATTGCGCAGCACATATTCTTCTAGCAATTCGCCACCATCATCGAGTTGCGGCAAGCTCCACAGCCCGCCCCATATCCCTGTTGCGGCGCGCTTTTCCAAATAAATTTCGTTGCCGTGCAGCAACAATAAAAAAGTCGCATGACGTTCTGGCACTGTTTTGCGCGAACGCGGCGTGGGCAGTGCGGCGACGCGCTTGCTTTGATACGCAACACAATCATTTTGCAGCGGACATTGCGTGCATTTGGGCTTGCTGTGGGTACACAGCGTCGCGCCCATATCCATCTGCGCTTGGATGTAAATCGCGACCTCTTTTTTAGGTAATAAATCTTCGGCGTGTTGCCACAGCATCGCTTCGATTTTTTTATCGCCCGTCCAACCTACGATGCCGCAATAACGCGCCAACACGCGCTTAACGTTGCCGTCCAAAATGGCGCGATGCTGATGAAACGCCAACGCGCAAATCGCGGCCGCAGTCGAACGCCCAATACCAGGCAGCTCGATTATTTTTGCAAAGTCATTGGGAAATTCGCCGTGATGTTGCTCGACTATCAGCCGCGCAGCCTTGTGCAGATTGCGCCCGCGCGCGTAATAGCCCAACCCGCTCCAGTGTTCCAGCACTTGCTCTTCGCTCGCGGCGGCAAGCACCGCGATATTAGGAAAGCTCTCGACGAAGCGTAAAAAATACGGGATGACGGTGACAACTTGAGTTTGCTGCAACATGATTTCGGATAGCCACACGCGATACGCATCGCCGCCTTGCCAAGGCAAATCATGCCGTCCAAATTCGCGCTGCCAAGCAATCAGCCGCGCGGCGAAACTCTCGTGTGAGAGCACAGGCTTGCGCACTATTTGAACAGCCCTTTCAGACCGCTTTTGAGCTGATATTGCACTTGGGTTTTGAGCTCTTCTTTTTTCACTTCGACTTGCTGCTTAGCTGCGGCTTTTGCCGCACCCACTTTGGCTTGTGCAGCAGCTTTGACGTCAGCGACTTTTTGCTTAGCACCATCACTCACCATCGCACCAAACTCCAAGCCATATTTCAAATCAGTAAACGGCCCGCTCACGCGCACGGGCAAGGTCAAGCCGCCCACGCTATCCGCACCGCCTTGCCCTTCCAAAGTCTTAGCCAGCGTGGCTTTGGCGAGATAATTGATACTGTCGTTGCCGATATTGATGTCACCCGCGCCCGACAAACGCAACAGCGGCGATTTCATGCTCAAGTCGTCGTTATGCGCCACGCCATTGGTGATTTTGAAGCTGGCTTTGAGTTCGCTAAAGTCAGTTTTTTCGGTTTTGTTAGCGGCTTGCGTATCCGACTTCACGCCGAACATGGCTTTGGCATCGCGCATTTTTTTCGCCAGATTGATGCCTTTAATCGCACCATCCACCAAACTTAAATTCGCCGTGCCATTCAGTGCGCGCTTCATCTCGCTCACTTTATTGCCCTGCATGGTGAGGTTCAACGCCACATTGCCGTGCCCTTCCAATGTGTCGAAATTTGCCGCATCTTTGCCTAAGGGCGCGATGGCTATACCGCTCAAATTTTGCACGATAGTGATGTGAGGAACGGCAACTGCGTTAACGCTCATCGAGCCGCTGGTGCTGCCGCCATACAGATTTGCCGCGAGTGGATTGATGCTCACTACGCCCTTATGCGCCGCCACATCAACGCGCAATTTTTCAACTTTGACATTGGCAACTTTTAACGCACCGATGCGCAAACTGCCATCCAAATTCAACGCGCGCAAAGCTGATAAATCCAAGTTTGCTTCGGACTGAGCGGCCGCTTTAGGCGCGTCTTTATTGGCTTTAGGTAAATACAAATCTGCATCAAACTGATCAACATCCACATCAAAATTCAATGCTGCTTGGGCAAAATTACGCAGCCCTAACTTGGCGCGTACTTGGCTTTGCAACACGCCGCCGGCTAAATTCACCTGCACGTTTTGCTGCTTCAAATCGACGTTCACATTGCCCTTGAGCTCACTGCTCACCGCCTTATTCGGCAGCGCGTCGCCCGTGGCATTCAGCGCGATGGACAGATTGCTCAAAGTAAATTGTTGCGTGCGCATATTGCCCGCCAGCGGCGAAAATAATTTCACTTTGAAGGTTTGCGCAGGCTGCGTCAGCGTCGCATCCAAACTGACGCTATCGACCTTAAACGCTTGCGCATTACCACTCACACTAGGGATGTTCAACGCCGCGACCAACTGCCCGAAAGCCGCGTCCAACTTGGCATTCAGCGTCACACCGCTGCCCGTGTAATGGTCATTCGCGAGGTTCAAATCAGGTGCGGACAAATCAGCAGAAAAGCCTTCCGTGCCTTTTACACCGCTCACTTTAAGCTGCAATTTATTGGCCGAAAATTCTTGTGTGGAGAGATTGGCACTAGCAGCACCGCTAGCGTTTATTTGCAATTTCGTTATATCTAAAGCCGCGCCCGTCACCGCTAATTTGAGGTCGGCTAATTGATAGTTTTGCTTGTCTAAATCAAAAGTCAGCGTGGTTTTTAAGTCGGTTTGAATTGCCAACTTGGGCTGATTAGCCGTCACGCCCACAGCTAAAGAAATTTTAACAGGCACGTTGGGTGCGATGCGGCTGGTGTTTAGCTCTAAGTCGTTAAGCGCATAGTTCGCACCCGATAATTCATCGCGATAAGCAAGATTGGTTTTGGCAATCACAACTTTCGCGATGTCGAATTTAACTGGCGCACTAGCGGGCTGCGGTGTTTTTTCAGCAGGCGGACTAAGCAAATCGTCGATGTTGCTAGTGCCATCTTTGTGCTTAATCAAGCTAGCGTGCAAGCCTGACAAACTCAGCTCATTCACCACCAACTGCTTGCTGAATAAGGGCAGCAAGGCGAGCGAGACGCGCACCGAATCTATCGCGGCAAACTCTTTTTCATTTTGGAATTCAGACAAGGCAACGCGATTCACCTGCGCGCCGATATTGGGAAAAAACGACAAACTAATGTCGCCGTCCAGATGCAGCGTGCGCTGCTTACTATCTTTAACCACCTGAATAATTTTTTCTTTGTAATCGTTGGGGTTAAACGTCAACGCCAAATACGCCGCGCCCGCCACGGCAACGCTAAGTGTCCCAGCCGTCGCAATCAAAGCCGCTTTAAGAAATTTATTCATGCTAACCCCGCTAAAAATGAGGCGCGGATTATAGCGGGGAG
>JAVHQO010000223.1:0-1387 GCA_036171175.1 Gallionella sp. | reverse complement strand
CTTGGCAGGCTTGCGCAGTGAGCATCCTGCGGGGCTAGGCATATCGCGTTTATTGGTGGCATTGCATGACGGACAGATGGCAGAAAGTGTATTGCTGCCGCGTGGTGGCTTGTGCATTTCAACGCAAGTCGGTTGCGCGGTGGGCTGTGTGTTTTGTATGAGCGGACGCGCGGGGCTGATACGCCAATTAGATAGTTTAGAAATCGTTGCGCAAGTGGTGTTAGCGCGCCGCCATCGCGCCGTGAGCAAAGTAGTTTTTATGGGTATGGGCGAGCCTGCGCATAATCTCGACAATGTGCTGGAAGCCATTGCGCTACTGGGTACGCAGGGCAACATTGGACATAAAAATTTAGTGCTTTCCACGGTAGGCGATGAGCGTGTTTTTGCGCGACTCGCGCAGGATCTGGTTAAGCCCGCATTGGCGATTTCGTTGCACAGCACCGATGCAACGCTACGTGCGCAGTTGTTGCCAAATGCACCGTCTATGCCGATAGAAAAATTGGTGGAATACGGCGAAGTCTATGCGCGTGCGACGGGCTATCCCGTGCAATATCAATGGACGTTAATTGCGGGCGTGAACGACAGCGATGCTGAAATAGCAGGCATTGCGCGACTACTTAAAGATAAATACGCGATGATGAATTTCATCCCGTTCAATGCAGTGGATGGGCTCAACTTTCAACGCCCCTCTAATGAGCGCACTGAGGCGATGGTGACGATGCTCAAACAGCACGGCATTTTGGCGCGCATCCGCGACTCGGCGGGACAAGAAATCGAAGGCGCATGTGGGCAGTTACGCGCCCGTGCAGAAAAACAAAATCGCAGTAAAAAAGTGAGCTTCACTAGCAGCGTAGAAGTTGCTGTTCCTGCTGCAAACAGCATGGAATAAGCGCACATCAGCGCAATTACTTTTTCCCACGCCGTTATAATCCGCGCCCTTTTCTAACGAGGAATTCATCGTGTCTGACTTTTTAGCTGTGTTGCCGCAATACCTGATGCCCAAACAATTACTCACGGTACTGGCGGGCAAATTCGCCAGTGCGCGCTTGGGCGGACTCACCACCTCAGTGATACGCCGCTTTGTAGGACGTTACGGAGTGAATATGCAGGAAGCGGCAAACCCCGACATCGCCAGTTATGCGAGCTTCAACGAGTTTTTTACGCGCCCGTTGCAAGACGGTGCGCGACCGCTCGCCGACGCAAAATTTATCAGCCCGGTCGATGGCGCGATTAGTCAATTCGGCAACATCGAACGCGACAATATTTTTCAAGCCAAGGGACACAGTTACACCACCACGGCATTGGTCGGCGGCGATGCCGAACTTGCCGCGCAATTCGCGGACGGCAGCTTTGCCACGCTGTATCTCAGCCCCAAGGATTACCACCG
>JAVHQO010000222.1:0-1391 GCA_036171175.1 Gallionella sp. | reverse complement strand
CTTCGCGCTTGGCGCAGAGAAGTCAGGATGAAAATAATTGTGGGTAAAGGGCAGAGCTAGCCGCTCAAGAAAAGCGCTGATTTTGCGACGGCCTACCACGCGCACCAGCCCCTCGTAAACCACTTCGTCCATGGTGATGGTCATTCTTTTTCGCATGATCAAACTCCAGTTATGCATATATGCATTATGCGCTACAACACTCTCACGCAAAAGGGCGCACTACCCTTTTCCGTGTTCCGTGGATAGGGTCAGGTCTTGCACAAGACCTGACCCCGTACCCTCCCATTGTTTGATTCACCCGAACGTTGGTTCATGGGTGACTGGGTTGCGGCAGAGTCCTCTTTGGCTGCCTCTGGTGCCGCGTCGCGCCAAGCTGCGATGTCATTGGCTCTTTCTGATGTGGACGCGTAGAGCGATTGGGCCTCGAACTTTTGAATCTCCGCCATCGGGTAAACCACTTTCCTGCTAAATTTAAAGTACCGCGGGCCACGTCCTTCTGATCGCCAGCGTTGCAGCGTCTTGGGGCTCATGCCCCAGCGTTGGGCCAGTTCGTTTTCATTCACGTTCAGTTTAGTCATTGCTTTCTCCATGTAAAAGTTGGACCTGCATTGAGGCGTAGAACGCGGGGGAAAGCAAGGCCGCTTGGCAAATTTATAGCGTTACCGACGGCAACTAATCCTTCGAGTGCTAGGTGGGAGGGGAACGGCTGACAAAAAGTTGCAGCTCGTAGGCACGCACTTCCGACTGTCCGAGTTGGACTACTCAAGACAGTTCAAGGGCTGTTTTAAATGTTAGTTGGACTACACCATCTGTTAGCAGGAGTTAGCACGGGTTGTCAAAACCCCGCAAGAACCCTCAAGACTACTATGACGGGCTCAACTGCTTGAATTGGCTAATTCAGGTTGACCGCAAACATGTAGGCTCTTGTTCTCATAGTCTTCAATATCAGCAAGGCGATAAACGACTCTGCCGTTAAGTTTGATGTAAGCGGGCCCTTTTCGATCACAACGCCAACGTTCAAGTGATGCCTGGCTGATCTGCCAGCGGTAGGCTAGTTGCTTTTGATTCAAATGTTGCATTTTACAAGGACTCTTTTTTGTTAGCAGTAAGCCTCATTTAGGCGTAAAACCCACGATAAATCAAGGTAAATGCAGAGTTTTTTTTCGGTGCGGCCACATGCCATTAAAGTTCCGTTAAATTGCGCTGTAACCCGCTTTGTGCGCAATGCAGAGAGCTCGTATGCGATTCACTTCCAATTGTGTTTTGTCGGCAGCTGAAGTTCCGTATTTTTGAACACATGACTTAGCTGCGGTCAACTTTCCGAAAGACTCAACCAGTGTGCATATTTCAGCCCATCGTGGACGGCGTTTCAGGCTGATCGTAGACGCGAT
>JAVHQO010000221.1:0-1411 GCA_036171175.1 Gallionella sp. | reverse complement strand
TGTTTTTGGTGACCTACGTGGTGCCGCAGGTGGCGCATGTGTTTGCCAGCAGCAAACGTGCGTTGCCGCTGTTGACCGTGCTCATGATCGGTTTCAGCAACGGGGTGCGCAGCTACGGTTGGTGGTTGCTTTTTGCTATGTTTATAGGAGCTATTGGCATAAGATTGATGTGGGTCAGAGAGTCATTTCGTCAGCAATTTGATGCTGCGTGGCTGAACCTGCCGCTGCTCGGGCGCTTGGCGCGCAGCTACAACACGGCGCGTTTTGCCAGCACCTTGGCCATGCTGGCCGGCGCTGGCGTACCGATTCTGAAAGCTTTGCAGGCGGCATCCGAGACGCTGGGCAACCGCGCCCTGCGCGCCGATGCGCAAGACGCGCTGGTGCTGGTGCGTGAAGGCGCGCCGCTGGCCGCAGCGCTGGCGCAAAAAAAACGCTTTCCACCGCTGCTGGCCATGTTTGCCCGTTTGGGTGAGCAAACCGGCCAGCTGCCCACCATGCTGCAGCGCGCCGCCAAGCAGCTCAGCACCGAGGTACAACGCCGTGCCATGCAATTGGCGACCTTGCTGGAGCCGCTGCTGATTGTGGCCATGGGCTTGGTGGTGATGCTGATCGTGCTGGCAGTGCTGCTACCGATCATTCAGCTCAATCAGTTGGTGAAGTAGAAGCAATAAAAAAGGCCCCGCAGGGCCTTGGTTTAGATGGTCAATGATTTGTGTTGGTCTCAGCCATTGGTCAGTGGGCAGAGAAGTACAAATTAGCGATCACGCTCCAAAATCAAATCCAGCGCGGGCTCTCCTTCAGTTGCAATACCTGGCTGGATACCGGGCAGGTATTGGCGTAGGAGTTGTACATGCCAGACAACATTGTTTTCCAGAGCCAAGCTCACGCTTTGAGTGGGAGTTTGACGGACTGATGGCAATGCCTGTTGTCTGCCGTCGGGTGTTTCAACTACCCAGACACCGCCAGATGACCTTAGTAGGCGCGTTTTACCAACCAACCTGGTGCCGGATCGCGCCCGCACAAGCTCTATTTTGTAGGGCTCAGTTTCATGGTTCTGGGTGTGTTCAGTTCGGGTGGTTGGACCTGCCGGGTGCAGGTCACGTGTGACGACCACCCGGTCTGCAGGCGCAGCAGCCTGTGCTTGCAGATAGGTGTGTGAGGACTGCATGCAGCCCACCAGCAGTATTGGCAAACACAAGGCAATAAGTTTCCGTCTAGTGAACATGGCGCAATTCTTGGAAAAAATTAGCGGGTGGTGAGAATTCTTCGGCGGTAGGTTGCCGATCATTTGAGGCCGGATCAAGAACAGGTTTGGATGGTTGCATTAGCAGTGAATTGCCTGAATTCGACTGGTAATAACGGGTAAATGGCAACAGCAGATTGCCCCAGTCGTTGTAATCAGTTAACGATG
>JAVHQO010000220.1:0-1429 GCA_036171175.1 Gallionella sp. | reverse complement strand
ATGAGCAAAAAAGATTATTACGAAACCCTAGGCGTGAATCGCGATGCGTCTGAGGAGGAGCTGAAAAAAGCCTATCGCAAGATGGCGATGAAATTTCATCCTGACCGCAATCCCGACAACCCCAGTGCCGAGGCGCATTTCAAAGAAGCCAAGGAAGCCTACGAGACTTTGAGCGACACGCAAAAACGTGCCGCTTACGATCAACATGGTCACGCAGCGTTTGAAGCGGGTGGCATGGGTGGCGGCAATCCGTTTGGACAAGGCGGCGGACAAGGCTTCGATTTTTCCGATATTTTCGGCGATATTTTCGGCGGAGGACGCGGCGGCAACGGCGGACGTAGCAGTGCGCAACGTGGTGCGGATTTAAGCTACACCATGCAAATCACGCTAGAAGAAGCGGCACGCGGCGCGACCAAAAAAATTCGCATTCCGATTATGGAAGAGTGCGAACCATGTCATGGTTCGGGGGCAAAAGCGGGTACTTCCGCGAGCACCTGCACCACTTGCGGCGGACACGGACAAGTGCGTATGCAGCAAGGCTTTTTCTCGGTGCAACAAGCCTGTCCGCGTTGTCATGGCACGGGCAAGATGATTGCTTCGCCATGCAAAATTTGCCAAGGCGTGGGGCGTGTCAAAACGGCTCAAGAGCAGGAAATTAAAATCCCTGCGGGTATCGCCGAAGGAATGCGGATTCGTCATTCTGGTTTGGGCGAATTGGGCAGTCGAGGTGCACCGCGCGGCGATTTATTTATTGAAGTACATATCAAACCCCATGCAGTGTTCCAACGCGATGGTGACGATTTGCATTGCGAAATGCCGATTAGTTTCACCACCGCTGCGCTGGGTGGCGAGATTGAGATTCCGACTTTGGATGGCAAAGCCAGCATCAAGATTCCCAGTGAGACACAAAGCGGCAAGCAGTTCCGTTTGCGCGGCAAGGGCATCAAAGGCGTGCGTAGTTCCACGCACGGCGACTTACATTGCCATGTGATTGTGGAAACGCCGGTGAGCCTGACGGAGAAGCAAAAAGAACTGCTGCGCGAGTTTGAAAGCATCAACGACAAAGATAGCGAGCGGCATAACCCGCGTGCGAAATCTTGGATGAATAAGGTGAAGGATTTCTTCGCTGAATAGCATTCGCGAAAAGCTGAATCTATTCACCGTTCACCCTGAGCATATGCAAGGATTCGAGTTGTGTAGCTGGTGGTTCGACAAGCTCACCACGAACGAACTGTTCTAGCAATCGTAGCCAATAAAAAACGCCCTCACGGGCGTTTTTTATTGGCTACGACACCATTACTTTTTACTGAATACATCCCTCAGAAATACCATCGTTTGTTGCCATGAATCTTTGTCTGCATCGGCGTTGTACGCCAGCGGCAAGTTGAATTTTTTACCCAACTCATCCGCATCGGGATTGGTAAAACTG
>JAVHQO010000219.1:0-6844 GCA_036171175.1 Gallionella sp. | reverse complement strand
ATGACTATGTAAGGAGTAATTTTTTGTGAGCAACAACGCATCGCGATGAGATTTGGGTTTTTCGAGATGCCCTATAAAACCTCGCCCGCATGATCAGCCAAGCGCGAACGTTCACCGCGCATCAGCGTGACATGACCGCCGTGTTCCCAGCCTTTGAATCTATCCACCACATAAGTAATGCCTGAGCTGCCTTCGGTTAAATACGGCGTATCAATTTGCGCGATGTTGCCCATGCACACCACTTTTGTGCCAGGTCCTGCACGCGTCACCAGCGTTTTCATTTGTTTGGGCGTTAAGTTTTGCGCTTCATCAATGATGAGATATTTGCTTTGGAAAGTGCGACCGCGCATAAAGTTAAGCGATTTGACTTTGACCCGAGAACGAATTAAATCGCGCGTAGCGGCACGCCCCCAGTCGCCGCCTTCTTCATCGGTTTTCGTCAGCACATCGAGGTTGTCTTCTAGCGCGCCCATCCATGGATTCATTTTTTCTTCTTCTGTGCCTGGCAAGAAGCCGATGTCTTCGCCGACAGGCACGGTGACGCGGGTGATGATAATTTCTGAATAGACTTTGGTTTCCAGCGTTTGCCACAAGCCCGCCGCCAAGGTCAGCAAGGTTTTACCTGTACCCGCTTGCCCTAGCAAAGTGACGAAATCAATTTCAGGATCGAGCAATAAATTCAGCACGAAATTTTGTTCGCGATTACGCGCCACAATGCCCCACACGCCGTTTTTGCTATGCGTGTAATCGGTCAGCGTGCGCAGCGTGGCGGTCTCGTCAGTTTGCTTTAATACCAAGGCATAAAACGGGGTATCACTTTCTTGATAGACGAATTGATTGCGATGAAACGTCGCGCACAGCGGGCCGTTAATTTCGTAATAGGTGTGGCTATCTTGCTGCCATGATTTCAAATCTTTGCTATGCGTGTGCCAAAAATCATCGGGCAACATCAGCACGCCGCTATAAAGTAAATCGCTATCTTCCAACACCTTGTCGTTGAAATAATCTTGCGCTTCTAGCCCTAACGCGCGCGCTTTGATGCGCATGTTGATGTCTTTACTGACCAAGATAACCGGACGATCGGGCTGCTGCTGTTGCAGCCCGATGACCACGCCCAAAATTGCGTTGTCAGCTTTGCCTAATTCGAGATTTTGTGGCAGCTCGTATTTGACGAAACTGGTTTGCAGATACAGCCGCCCCGTGCAGCTTTTATGTGCAGGTGAAAGCAGCGCGATACCTTCTTCAATGTTGTGGGGGGCATCGCTGACAATCTCATCCAAAAAGCGACTGACTTGGCGCGCATTACGCGCTACTTCGGTCATGCCTTTTTTCTTATTGTCCAACTCTTCCAAGACAAACATCGGCAAGCAAATATCGTGTTCCTCAAAGCGATACAAGCTGGTTGGGTCGTGCAACAACACATTGGTATCGAGGACGAATAATTTATGTGCATCGCTGTTGCTAGAAGTTAGACGAGGGGACATTACGTTCTCCATTTATTAAGTGAAGCGATTTCACAAAGACTGCACAAAACCGAGCACCTGTGTGGCATGTTCGGCGACTTTGACACCGCGCCATTCCTGACGCAAAACACCTGCTGCATCGAATACGAACGTGCTGCGCTCGATGCCGCGCACTTGTTTGCCGTACATCATTTTCTGTTTCATTACGCCAAATAATTGACACAGCGTTTCGTCCGTGTCGGCGACCAACTCGAACGGTAAAGTGAATTTAGTTTTGAAGTTTTCGTGTGATTTAAGACTGTCGCGCGACACGCCAATGACGACACAATTTGCCGCTAAAAATTCGGGATACAAATCGCGAAATTGTTGCGCTTGAGTGGTGCATCCTGGGGTGTTGTCTTTGGGGTAAAAATACAGAACGAGATGTCGTCCGTGTACTGCTGAGAGTGAGAAAGTCAGACCGCTGGTGGCGGGGACAGAAAAAACTAGGGGGATATTTTTTAACATTGAGAGGCTCGCTTGAGATGGGCGAATTCTGTGCAAAAAATGTTGCGCTGGCAAGCCTTTCTTATTTGCTTTTTGACACACCAAAAGTGGCGCGGATGTGCTACGGTTGCGCCCCTTTTGAACGAGTGCATTGCGATGAGTGATGAGCAGTACATGCAAGCGGCGTTAGAGCTGGCACAACAGGCGCAAGCCATCAACGAAGTGCCTGTCGGTGCGGTGGTGGTGAAGAATGGCATCATCGTTGGGCGTGGCTTTAATGCGCCGATTTTGCAGCACGATCCGAGTGCGCACGCGGAGATGCAGGCGTTGCGCGACGCGGCAAAAAACCTAGGCAATTATCGGCTGGTCGGCTGTGAATTATTTGTCACGCTAGAGCCGTGTTTGATGTGTGCGGGGGCAATCATGCATGCGCGCATTGCCCGCTTGGTGTATGGCGCGAGCGACTTAAAAACTGGCGCGTGTGGTAGCGTGTTTAACACCTTTGCACTGCCCAGTTGGAATCATCACACGCAGGTTGAGCGCGGTGTTTTAGCGGAGGTATGTGGCACGCGTTTGAGCGAATTTTTCGCCATGCGCCGTGCGCAGAAAAAAGCCATATGCACATAAAAATTTACCTCGCCTCGCAACACTTAGAGCTGCTCGCTGCCGATGAAAAAGTATTGCGCCGTTATGCAGTATCGACTGCCGCACAAGGCGCGGGTGAATTGCGCAATAGCTATTGCACGCCGCGCGGCAAACATATCGTGCGTGCCAAGATAGGCGCTGGTTGTGTGGCGAATAGCGTGTTGGTTGGGCGACGCGCGACGGGTGAAATTTACACGCCAGAACTGGGCGTAAAGTTCCCTAAACGTGATTGGATTTTGACGCGCATTTTGTGGTTGTCTGGCTGCGAAGTGGGTTTTAATCGGCTAGCAGATTGCGACACCATGCGGCGTTATGTTTACATCCATGGCACCCCAGATAGCGTGGTGTTGGGGGCGGTGGGTTCACATGGTTGTGTGCGCATGAATAATACCGATTTGATTGAACTATTCGATTTAATTCCAGTTGGAATAAGTGTTGAAATTATTGCCTGAGGAGGAAAACAATGAGCAATCCTTTTACTGTTAGTTTGGTGTCTTGGCACGATGGTGAGCCGCTGCTCAAAGCCATCCGTCAGGCGGTGTTTATTGACGAGCAGGGTGTACCCGCAGATATGGAATTTGATGAGTATGATGAAACCTCGCGCCACGCGCTGGCGTTGAGTTTGCAAGGCAATGGCATTGCTTGTGGACGCATGTTCGCCAATGGTCATATCGGGCGTATCGCGGTGATGCCAGAGTGGCGCGGACAGTATGTGGGCACGGCGATTATGGAAGCATTTTTGCACTACGCTAGAGCACATGATTACGCGCAAGTAGATGTCGATGCACAAGTTCAAGCCGTGCCGTTTTACGAACATTTTGACTTCGTCACGCAAGGCGAAAAATTTATGGATGCGGGCATCCCGCATATCAAAATGTTGAAAAAACTTAAGTAGTAATTGGCAAGTCAAGCGGTGCGTTGCACCCCACTATGAAAACTCCCGTTTTATTTGTTTCCCACGGTGCACCTACTCTGCCGCTAGAGCCTGGTGCGACAGGTTCTGCTTGGCAAGCACTTGGTGCGAGCTTGGCGAAACCCCGCGCGATTTTATTGGTGTCGGCGCATTGGGAAACGCCTGCCCCTGTTGTGAGTGGCGCAAAAAATCCTGCCACCATTCATGATTTTTCTGGCTTTCCCGCTGCCTTGTATCAATTGCGTTATGCCGCACAAGGTTCACCTAATTTGGCAGATGAAGTGGTGATGCTGCTCACGCAGGCAGGCATAGCGTCGAGTGTGGATACGACACGCGGTTTGGATCATGGCGCATGGGTGCCGCTGAGTTTTTTATTTCCTGATGCAGACATTCCTGTCGTGCAATTATCTATCCAGCCCGCGCAAAATGCGGCATGGCATTTCAACTTAGGTATCGCCCTGCAAGCTTTGCGCGATAAGGATGTGTTGATCATTGGCAGCGGTTCGATTACGCATAATTTGCGTGCGGTATTCAGCCATCCCGCCGACACTGATGTGCCGACTTGGGTGAGTGAATTTTGTGATTGGATAGATGAAAAAATTCAGGCGCGCGATTTTGCAGCTTTATGCAACTACCGCAGCCTCGCCCCGCACGCCGCACAAAATCATCCCACCGACGAACATTTACTCCCGCTATTCGTCGCACTCGGCGCGGCTGGCAACCATGCCCACGCCGAGCATCTCAATCAAGTGATGACTTATGGATTGCTTGCGATGGATGCTTGGTTGTTCACTGACTAAACAGCAGCGCGATAGCTTGATGCACTTGCGCCGTCAGATTTTCTGACAAGCAATCTAGCTCGATTTTGTCGGGCGTGGAGCGTAGCCAAGTGAGTTGGCGCTTGGCGAGTTGGCGTGTCGCGGCGAGTCCCGTTGCAACTAATTCGACTTCGCTAATTTCGCCGTCCAAAAATTGCCAGGCTTGGCGATAACCCACGCAGCGCATGGAGGGCAGGTCGGGATGCAGCTCATATTTTTCACGCAAGTCGCGCACTTCTGCGACTAAACCTTGCTGCATCATCAGCGCAAAGCGTGTGGTGATGCGTTGGTGCAACACGGCTCTATCGCTAGGAATCAGCGCGATATTAGTGACGCGATAAGGCAGCATGTGATCGGTTTTTTTCTTGAGCAGTTCCGACATCGGCGTGCCGGTGAGCAGATAGACTTCCATGGCGCGCTGGATGCGTTGCGTGTCATTGGGTGCGAGACGCGCGGCGGTTTCAGCATCGACGTTGGCGAGTTGCTCATGCAGTTTTGTAATGCCGTGATCCGCAATCATGATGTCCAGTTCGGCACGCACAGCAGGGTCGGCGACGGGCAGGTCGCTCAGACCATTTTGCAGTGCGCGAAAATACAACATTGTGCCGCCTACCAACACTGGAATTTTCCCGCGCGCGGTAATGTCCGCCATCAAGCGCAACGCGTCGTTGCGAAAGGTCGCGGCGGAATAACTCTCAGTCGGATTGATGATGTCGATGAGATGATGCGGCGCGATTTTTAAGGTGCTCGCATCAGGCTTGGCCGTGCCGATATTCATGTCGCGATACACCAGCGCGGAATCTACGCTGATAAGTTCAACAGGCAGCGTTTGCAGCAGCTCAACCGCCACGCCGGTCTTGCCGCTGGCGGTTGGGCCCATCAAAAAAATAGCAGGCGGAAAATTCTTCATAGCAACTCCTTGTCGCGTGTTTCGTCCATCGCCCACACGGCGATTAAGCTCATCGCAGCGGCGACGGACACATAGCCGCCCACCCAACTCAGACCGCCGTGCAACACTAATTGCTGCGCGATGTAAGGCGCGAGCGACGCGCCTAAGATTCCGCCCAAGTTATAAGCCGTTCCCGCGCCCGTGTAGCGCACGGCGGTAGGAAATAATTCGGGCAGCAATGCACCCATCGGCGCGAAGGTTGCACCCATCAAAAATAATTCCAGCGAGAGAAATGCGGTGATTTGCAAGGTCGAACCGCTAGCCAACATTGGCGCGAGTAAGAATCCCGACAGCAAAGCCATGCTGCCAGCCACTAGCAACACAGGACGACGGCCAAAGCGGTCGCCCGCCCAAGCGGAAAGCGGGGTTGCCGCTGCCATAAAAACCACCGCGACACATAACATGGCGAGGAATTGCGAGCGTGGAATGTGCAATTGGCTTACGCCGTAACTCAAAGCAAATACCGTCGAAATATAGAACAGCGCGTAACACACCACGATGGACAACGCGCCGAGCAGCAAGGGTTTGCGGTGCTGGGTGAACAGGATGATGAGAGGGAAACTCTTCTTAACCGTTCGTGGTGAGCTTGTCGAACCATACTGCGCAGACCCTTCGACAAGCTCAGGGCGAACGGTTTTTATGGAATTTATAAACACCGGCGTTTCGCTTAATTTCAAGCGCACATACAAGCCAATCATGACCAAAATTGCGCTGGCGAGAAACGGAACTCGCCAACCCCACGCACGAAATTGCGCATCGTCGAGAAAATTTGCCAGCAATAAAAAGCTGGAGGTTGCTAGCAAGAATCCCACCGGAGGGCCGAGTTGTGGAAACATGCCGAACCAGCCGCGCCGACCTTGGGGTGCATATTCCGCCGCCAACAATGCCGCACCGCCCCACTCGCCGCCCAACCCTAAGCCTTGCCCGAAACGCAGCAGACACAACAGCGCGGGTGCGAGCCATCCGACTAATTCGTAACTTGGCAACACGCCGATGAGCGTGGTGCAACTACCCATCAGCAATAATGAAGCCGCCAAGGTGGTTTTGCGCCCGATGTGGTCGCCGAAATGTCCGAACACCATTGCGCCGATGGGACGCGCGAGGAAGGCGATGCCAAAGGTGAGGAAAGCATTCAGGGCTTGTGTGGCGGAGTCGCTGCTGGGAAAAAATACCGGGCCGATGACCATCGCCACGGCGAGACCGTAGATATAGAAATCGTAAAACTCAATGGCAGTGCCGATGAAACTGGCGAAAGCGATGCGGGTGAGGGAAGGGGATGAGTTAGTCATTAAGCTAAATTTTTGCAAGTGAAATTTGCTTTGCGTCCATTCCTAACATTGCCAGCGTTTGACCATCTTCATCACAAAATTCCACTCCGTAGCCATCTGGATTATGAAAAATTTCCACAATCGCTCCGATTTGACCAGCTTGTACTTCAGCTTCTGGCACATCGAAATTACTCGTTACTACATCAAAAATCTTAAATGTCATTTGTTGCACTCCGTTGTTAGTTATTGCCCGCGCATAAACATTTTATCTAGCTCATTCAGCGAGATTTGAAACCAAGTTG
>JAVHQO010000218.1:0-6856 GCA_036171175.1 Gallionella sp. | reverse complement strand
GCCGAGTTGCGCAACCAGGTGGCGGCGCTTTCGAACGTGCTGCATCAACAAGCGGTAGACAACGTCTCGGATCGTGACGTGGACATCTTGGCGGTGAAAGTGCAGGGTGGTCGTGCCTGCGTCAACCTGGCTATGGTGCGGGGGGGGCGGCATCTGGGGGATCGGCCTTACTTTCCCGTGCATGTGGAAGACGCAGCCCAGTTGCAGGATGGGGACGACGCTGCGGCATCCGGTGCGCTGCGCAGCCTGGAGGGGCAAGTGCTGGATGCCTTCATGGCGCAGCATTATTTGAATGTGCCCGTGCCGCCGTCGCTGGTGGTGAGCGTGCCCGCCGACCCGGGTTTGCTGTACGTGCTGTCAGAGCAAACGGGTGTCAAAGTCAGCGCGGTGCATAACCCGCGTGAACAGCGTCGGATCTGGCTGGAGATGGCACAAACCAACGCTGGGCTGCAGTTGGCGCGTTTGCTGGCCGAAGAAGGCTCGCAACAGGCGCGCACCCGGGCGCTGGTGGAAGCGTTGGATGTGGCGCTGGACAACCTGGATGAGCTGCGCGTGGAATGTTTTGACATCTCGCACACGGCCGGTGAGTGCACCCAGGCCTCGTGTGTGGTGTTTCACCACCACAAAATGCAAAACGCTGAGTACCGCCGCTTCAAAATCAACGACATCACCCCGGGCGACGACTACGCCGCCATGCGCCAGGTGCTGTTGCGCCGCTATGGCAAGCTGGCTGAGGCGCTGGTACAGGCCAAACAAACCGGCGAAACCCCGGCTGGCACGGGGCGTTTGCCAGATTTGGTGCTGGTCGATGGGGGGCGCGGCCAGGTGGCCATGGCGCGCGAGGTGTTTGTGCAGTTGGGGCTGGATTTGTCGTTGATTGTGGGGGTGGAAAAAGGTGAGGGCAGACGCATTGGGCTGGAAGAACTGGTGTTTGCCGATGGGCGTGATAAGGTTTACCTGGGCAAGGATTCGGCCGCGCTGATGCTGGTGGCACAGATTCGTGACGAGGCGCACCGCTTTGCCATCACCGGCATGCGTGCGGCGCGTGCCAAGGTGCGCATGGACGGCGGCAAGCTCGAAGAAATCCCGGGCATTGGGCCCAAACGCCGTGCGCGGCTGTTGCAGCGTTTTGGTGGCGTGCGGGGCGTGGCGCAGGCATCGGCTGACGACATGGCTTCAGTTGAAGGCATTTCGCATGACCTGGCTGAGGAGATTTACCGGGCGCTGCATTGAGCACCAAAGCGCCAAAATCCAGGCCGCGTCATGCCACAATAGAAACATGTTCTGGACCATTCCAACCCTCATGACCTGGGCTCGCATTGTGGCGATTCCATTGATTGTGGGCGTGTTCTATTTGCCTATTGACGTGGGCACGCGCAACCTGATGGCCACGGTGATGTTTGTGCTGTTTGCCGCCACCGACTGGTTGGATGGCTACCTGGCGCGCAAGCTCAACCAGGTGTCGGCTTTTGGCGCTTTTCTGGATCCGGTGGCTGACAAGTTTCTGGTCTGTGCCTGCGTGTTGGTGCTGGTGCATTTGGGGCGGGCGGATGTGTTTGTCGGATTGATCATCATCGGTCGCGAGATTGCCATTTCGGCACTGCGTGAGTGGATGGCTCAGATTGGCGCGGCGAAAAGCGTGGCGGTGCACATGATCGGCAAGCTCAAGACCACGGCGCAGATGGTGGCCATCCCATTTTTGCTGTTTGACGGCATGTTGTTTGGCCTCATTAACACCCATGTGTGGGGTGTCTGGCTGATCTGGCTGGCCGCCATCATGACCGTCTGGTCGATGGTCTATTACCTGCAAAAAGCTCTGCCCGAAATCAAGTCGCGGGTCAAATGACGGCAGTCATCGAGCGGCCGCTGTTGCGCGCCATGCCTGCCGTGTTTGTGCTGATCTGGGCAACGGGCTTCATCGTGGCGCGCTACGGCATGCCGCACGCGCCACCGCTCAAATTTTTGGTGTTGCGATATACCTTTTCCATCGCCTGTTTTTTGGCCTGGATTTTGCTATCAAAAGTCAAGTGGCCAACCCAGCCAAATCAATGGCTGCACCTGGGTTTGACTGGTGTGCTGATGCATGCGGGTTACCTCGGTGGGGTGTGGGCGGCGGTCAAGCTGGGCATGGGCTCGGGGCTGTCGTCGTTGATTGTCGGGCTGCAACCGGTACTGACTGCGCTGTGGCTGGCCGCCACGGGCTTTCGCATTGTGCCGCGTCAGTGGGCCGGGCTGGTGTTGGGTTTCATCGGCTTGGTGTTGGTGGTGTCGCGCAAGTTTGGCAGCGGTGGCGAGGCCAATGCGATCAATCTGGGCTTGGCCATCGGCGCACTGCTGAGCATCACCGCGGGCACCTTGTACCAAAAGCGGTTTGTAACCGCCTGCGACGTGCGCAGTGCCAACACCGTGCAATTGCTGGCGGCGTTGCTGGTGACACTGCCTTTTGCCGCACTCGAGCTTGAGGCCATTGACTGGCATCCCGAGTTGATTGGCGCGTTGGCCTGGTCGGTGCTAGGGCTCACGCTGGGCGGCAGTTCGCTCTTGTACCTGTTGATTCAGAGGGGGGCGGCGGCATCGGTTACCAGCTTGATGTACCTGGTGCCACCGGTGACCGCGATGATGGCCTGGGTGTTGTTTGCCGAGCCGATCACCACCGTGACCCTGGGAGGGACTTTGCTCACGGCCGTAGGCGTGGCGCTGGTGGTGCGGCAACCTCGGGTTTGATTTTTGAGGAGACAGCATGAGCACTCAACGTATCGCCGTCATTGCCGGTGACGGCATCGGCAAAGAGGTCATGCCCGAGGGCCTGCGCGTGGTGCAGGCGGCAGCAGACCAATACGGCATCGATCTGCAGTTTGACCATTTTGATTTTTCCAGCTGGGACTATTTTCAAAAACACGGCCAGATGTTGCCCGACAACTGGAAGGATTTGATCGGCGGCCACGACGCGATCTACTTTGGTGCCGTAGGCTGGCCAGAAAAAATCCCTGACCATGTGTCGCTGTGGGGCTCGTTGCTCCAGTTCCGGCGTGAGTTTGACCAGTACATCAACCTGCGCCCGGCGCGCCTGATGCCCGGCATCACCGCGCCGGTGGTGCGCCGTGACGGCAGCGCGCGCCTGCCGGGTGAAATCGACATGATGATCGTGCGCGAGAACACCGAGGGCGAATACTCCAGCATCGGCGGGCGCATGTACGCCGGCACCGAGCGCGAGATCGTGCTGCAAGAAACCGTGATGTCGCGTGTGGGCGTGGACCGGGTGCTGAAGTTTGCTTTTGAGCTGGCTCAGTCGCGCCCCAAAAAGCACTTGACCAGCGCCACCAAGAGCAATGGTATTGCCATCACCATGCCATTTTGGGACGAGCGCGTGGCCGAGATGGCAAAAGCCTACCCGGCGGTGCGTGTGGATAAGTTTCACATCGACATCCTGACGGCGCATTTTGTCCAGCGGCCCGATTTTTTTGACGTGGTGGTGGGTAGCAACCTGTTTGGCGACATCCTGAGCGACCTGGGGCCTGCGTGCACCGGTACCATTGCCATTGCGCCCAGTGCCAACCTCAACCCCGAGCGCAAGTTTCCGTCGCTGTTTGAGCCGGTGCACGGCTCGGCCCCGGATATTGCTGGCAAAAGGATCGCTAATCCGATCGGCCAGATTTGGAGCGGTGCGCTGATGCTGGATTTTCTCGGCTACAAGGCCGCTCATGATGCGATTTTGGCAGCCATTGAGCAGGTGTTGGCTCCGCAAAGTGGAGCCCCTCGGACACCAGATTTGGGCGGTAAGGATTCAACCCAGGCGCTGGGGCAGGCGATTGCAGCGCAAGTGGTTAAGCACTGAATAAGAATGGTTTTAAAGCGCGAAGCTTGTTTTTTAAAAAATTCAGCGGGTATTGGAGGGGTTCAAATAATCCGGTCTAGAATCGCCTCCTGCTCCGAATCTTGTTGCGGCTGCAAGTGATTGTTTGCAGCCGCATGAATTTGAATTTTTGACCGATCTGGTGCAAATTCAAAATGCGAGACACCTGATAAATTTTGTTACATACCAAGAGAGGTTTGTTGTGAATAAAAGTGAACTGATTGATTACATTGCCACCAGTGCCGACATGTCCAAAGCTTCGGCTGCACGTGCGCTGGAGGCCACTATTGATGCCGTCAAAATCACCTTGAAAAAAGGTGGTTCGGTGTCCTTGGTCGGGTTCGGAACCTTTGCTGCAACCAAACGTGCGGCGCGTGTCGGCCGCAATCCACGAACGGGCGCATCGATTAAAATCAAGGCCGCCAAAGTGCCCAAGTTCCGTCCGGGTAAGGCATTGAAGGACGCTTTGAATTGAACCGGTTTCGGTCGGGTGATTAGCTCAGTTGGTAGAGCGGCGCCCTTACAAGGCGTAGGTCGGCGGTTCGAGCCCGTCATCACCCACCATTCAGCATAAAGGCGAACACAGGTTCGCCTTTTTTATTGCCACGCAGGAGAGTTTTCATGTTTGATATTTTTCGAAAACACACCAAGATCATGATGGGGGTGATGTTTTTGTTGATCATTCCGTCGTTTGTGTTATTTGGGATTGATGGCTACAACCGCATGAAAGAATCAGAGGCTGTGGTCGCACGTGTGGGTGGGGTGGATATCACCCAGTCTCAATGGGATCAAGCGCACAAGACCGAAGCTGATCGTTTGCGTGCCGCCAGACCTAACCTGGATGCGAAATTGCTGGACTCACCACAAGCGCGTTACGCGACCTTAGAGCGCCTGGTTCGAGAACGTGTAGTCGCTTTGACGGCAGAAAAAGTCAAGCTCTCGACCAGTGATGCACGTTTGGCGAGATTTTTGCAAGAAGATCCCACCATCGCTTCACTGCGTCAACCTGATGGCAAATTGGACATGGATCGGTATCGTCAGCTGGCGGCTGCCCAAGGCCTGACACCGCAGGGATTCGAGAACAGTGTCCGGCGGGATATTTCCAACCAGCAGGTGGAAGCAGGGGTGCGCGTGTCTGGTTTCGCCACGCCTGCGGTGGCCGATGTAGCACTGAATGCGTTTTTTGAGAAACGTGAAATTCAGGTAGTCAATTTCCTGGCGCAGGATTTTTTGGCCAAGGCCATTCCGTCAGAAGCTGACATTGAGGCTTTTTACCAAAGTAATCCGTCCCTATTTCAGGCGCAGGAACAAGCCAAAGTTGAGTATGTGGTGCTGGATCTGGATGCCGTCAAGAAAAGCATACAAATTCCTGAAGCAGATTTGAAAGCCTATTACGACCAAAACGTGGCTCGTCTGAGCGGTGCTGAAGAACGCCGGGCCAGTCACATTCTGATCAATGCGCCCAAAGAGTTGGCCCTTGCAGAGCGTCAAAAAGCCAAAGCCAAAGCTGACGATTTGTTGAAAACCGTGCGTGCCAATCCGGCAAGTTTTGCGGATGTGGCCAAAAAGAGTTCACAGGATACCGGTTCAGCCGCCAAAGGTGGTGATCTGGATTATTTTGGCCGTGGAGCCATGGTCAAACCCTTTGAAGATGCGGTTTTCAGTATGAAAAAGGGCGATATCAGTGACGTGGTGGAATCTGATTTTGGTTACCACATTGTTTTGCTCACTGACATCAAGCAGCCAAAGCAGCGCAGTTTTGAGGAACTGCGGCCCAGCATGGAGACGGATTTAAAAACACAGCAGGCGCAGCGCAAGTATGCCGAGTTTGCTGATATCTTCACCAACACGGTGTATGAGCAGGCTGATAGCCTGAAGCCGGTGGCAGACAAGCTGAAACTTGAAATCAGAACAGCAGATAAATTAACCCGCCGTGCGCAGCCTGGTGTCAGTGGTGCGTTGGGCAGTGAAAAGTTTTTGTCAGCCCTCTTCGCTGCTGATGCGCTGGAGAAAAAACGCAACACCGAAGCCGTTGAAACGGCGGTGAGTCAGTTGGCTGCGGGGCGTGTGGTTGCTTATCAGTCTGCAAGGGTATTGCCGTTGCATGAAATCCATCCCATGGTGCGCGACAGGGTGGCTGCCATCAAGGCTGCGGAGCTGGCTAAAAAAGAGGGCTCCGATAAATTGGCGCTTTGGAAAAAAGACAGTACTGCCGTCAATTTGCCGACATCGGTGGTGGTGTCACGCGAACAGTCTCAAAATTTGCCTGCGCCTTTGGTGCTTGCCGCACTGCGTGCGGATGCTTCTACATTACCGGTTTGGCTGGGTGTCGATTTGGGGGCACGTGGTTATGCTGCAGTTCGTGTGACCAAATTGGTGGCACGTAATGAAGCGGCACAGGCTTCGGCTGCGCAGGATCGTGAGCAATATGCGCAATGGTGGACAGCTGCCGAAGTGCAGGCCTATTACGCTGAGCTGAAAGACCAATTGAAAGTAGAAATTTTGATTCCTGATCCAGCCAAAAATTTGGCTTCGCAAATCAAATCAGAATCATCCACCAGCGTTGCAGCTGCATCCAAGTGATGCAGCATAAGTTATAATTAAGACTCTTCGGTGGCTGTAGCTCAGTTGGTAGAGTCCAGGATTGTGATTCCTGTTGTCGTGGGTTCGAGCCCCATCAGCCACCCCATATGAAATAAGGAAAGCCTGCTATCTAATCGGTAGCAGGCTTTTTCTTTGGCGCCCGATATAAGGGCGGATGTAAGACGATTTTTCAAATCCAGCGGCAATTCTTGAAACTATTTTGTTTTGGCCAACTTTGCAAGAATCGCAGACGTAAGAACCAAAAGTAAGCCAGCGGTCACGCTGGCTTACAGGCCATTTCGGCCTGTAGCCCCCGTATTCCGTGCGTTACAAGCTACCAAAACTGTAGCAAAACTCAATAGCAGAGGCGCGCGGGCTGAGGGAGCCCCCACGGGGGGCGGACGGGCAGACCAGCGCGCA
>JAVHQO010000217.1:0-6888 GCA_036171175.1 Gallionella sp. | reverse complement strand
GCGCCGCTGGGGCGGTCTCGCAGCGCCCCATGCACGGCGCGGCCACCACGCGCACGCCGTCTCCGCACTGACCTTGCAGGCTCTGATGCAGTGCTTTGCCACCAGCCATGGCGCAGCTGATGCTGTCGCACACCCGCACCGTCAGCCTTGGGGCCACCTCGTCGTCACGCAAAACGTCAAAGTGATGGTAGAAGCTGGCCACCTCATAGACCTCGGCCACGGGCAGGCGCATTTCAGAGGCCAGCGCCACCAGATGACGTTCGAACAGGCCGTGGTAATGATCGTTGAGACGGTGCAGGTGTTCGATCAGCAAATCGCGCGCGTGGCCGTCGGGTGGCGCTGCGCCGATGAGCGCGCGTACGTCTGTCAGCGCCTGCGGCTCAGGTCGACGGCCCTTGAGACGGTCAGCGCGGCGTTGATGGGAAGCGCTGGCGCGCGCGGTAGCAGGGGTTGTCGAGGGCGACGGTGGTGTGGATGCAGTTTGCATGGTGCAGAGAATAGCAAACAGCGGGTTGCGAACAAGGGAAACACTCACACCCCCATACCGGGTCAAATCGAATTCAGTCGTGAGCGATTTCCCTGGCAGATATCCGGTCAAGCACATCGGCCATGGTTGCGCGGGCCGTTGCCATGTCAAAGTCGGTTTGCAAGCCCATCCAGAATTCGGCGCTGGTGCCAAAATATTTGGCCATACGCAGAGCAGTGTCCACGGTTACGGCGCGGCGCTCCCGCACAATGTCATTGATGCGCGGTGCGGGAACTTGCAGCGCTATTGCCAGTGCATTGGCCGTCAGACCCATGGGCTGCAAAAATTCCTCGCGTAGCACCTCACCGGGGTGGATGGGGCGCATCCCATTGATGATGGATGTCATCGTCATACTCCTTCAGTGGTAGTCCACAATTTCAACCTGTGCGGCATCACTGCCAGTCCAGATAAAGCACACACGCCACTGGTCATTGATGCGGATGCTGTGCTGACCTTTACGCTCACGCTTCAAAGCCTCCAGCTTGTTATTTGGCGGTATTCGCAAGTCGTCAAGCCGGGCTGCACGGTGCAGCATTTGCAATTTGCGCTCAGCAACCGATCGGATGTTGGAAAACCGTGCCACAGCCAAGCCAGAAAACAGATTTTGCGTATCGGCGCATTTGAAACTCTGAATCATGGAATGGACTATATAACGTCAAACGTTAAACATCAAGCAATCAAGTCAAAGATGGCCCTCGCGTTTTCACACTGGCCGCCACGGCCAGCGCCAGCACCACGTCGCACACGGTTTTACGATCGGCCACCGACAGCGTGGTGTACTTGGCCAACATGTCGCGGTCTTGCATGGAGAGGGCTGTGGTGTCGAAGCCGACTTGCGGGGATTTGAGCGCCGGTGCCAGTGTGCCAAAACGCAGCTCGTCGGCGCTGACATGCAGCCATTCAGCCAGTACGCGCAGCTTGTCCTGCATGGGGATGGATTGGCCTAGGAGCCAGTTGCGGGCGGTGTTGGCGGTGATGCTCTTGCCCCAGTAGCGCAAGTTGAATTCGTGCGCGACCACCACCGGCGAGGGTCGGACACCTACCCCTTTGAGTGCCTGGCGAAGACGGTCTGCAAAGCCTTGGTTTTCAATCGACTTGGATGCATTTGACATGCATCAGAAACTATGTGGAAGTGTCGACCAAATAAGAATGAATAATTAGTTTTTAGCGAAATTTCGTTTACATTGGGGGCAAAGAGGCTTCGCACTGGAAAGCCCACAAACAACCAAGGGAGTGTCTGTTTGAAGTTTCCCCTGTTTCTGTCAAGTCAGTTCGCCGTCGGTCTCAATCGATGCGTGACGACTTTTGCCTGAATTTTCCCTATCGTTGGACAACCTGCGCCGATGGCACGCCGGTCATAAAAATAACCAAGACCATCGCAATCGCAACTTTTAGGGATCAGCAATGAAATTTCAAAAACTTTTGATCATCGCCATGTCAACGGCTTTTCTGGCGGCTTGCGGTGGGGGAGGGGGTGGTGATGGAACACCCGCAGCTACTGGGCCAGTCACTTCGACTTTAGCCTTTCCTTTGCAGGCAGCCTATAAATCATTTGTTACAGCTGGTTACAGTAAAACATTCACCATTTCCGGCACATGTGCAGGATCTGGTAACGCCGGACTTTCCGCAGCAAATGTGCCAACAACATTTGAGGGCACTGTTGGGTTTTCTGCCACATCAACCATCACCGGCACTTTTACGAACTGCACGCCAGCCAGCTATGCGGGAAGCAGCATGTCGTATTACGACACGAACTACACGCCGCTTGGGAGTAGTACTGTAGACACCAGTTATGGTGTTTACGCAACCCCGCTCAGCATACCTGTGACGGTAAAAGTGGGTGACACCGCCGCTGTTGGCACTGAAACCAAGTACACCAACAGTACCAAAACAACACCCAACGGTACTAGCGTCATGAGCTACATCATCGAGGCGGATACTGCTAACACGGCCATTGTGAATTTGATATCCAGGAATTACAACGCTACCAGCATCCTGACATCGACTGAACAAGACCGCTATCGCATTACATCTGGTGGTACGTTGACACCCACTTCAATGGATCTGCAATACGCCAATGGCTCCACAACGCACTTGATATTCACGTTCAATTAGCCCTTCGCCAGTAGGTCGGGGATTAATTGGGACAGACTCCAATTCATCCCCATATACCCAGCGCTGCCTTGTCAAATTGCTCGACAAAGGTAGCGCTGCTTTTCAGCACAAAATAATGCTCTGACGCTTATTCAAAAAACGTACAAAACTATATTTTTTCTAGCGTTTCCAGCAGTTCCAGGCTCGAAATAGTTTCAGAAAAAAAATCACAGCGACGCTGCACGCTTTTTTTGCCGCACCCTCCCGGAATCCTCAATGAAAAACCATGCAAGCAAGCTTACTCTCCTGACCACGATCCTCCTCGGCGCGTGTGCCTCCCCCACCGTTGTCCAGTCCGTCAAACCCGGTGACAACGGATTGACCTGCGCACAGCTGCAAAATGAATACGCCGATGCCGAGCGGTTTCGCACCGAAGCAGACAAAGAAAAGAGCGTGACCGGCGGCAATGTGGTGCGCGCACTGCTGTTCTGGCCAGCCATTTTGGGCACCGCCGCCAACGCCAATGAAGCGATTGCCGCAGCCGATTCGCGCAAGGTGCATTTGGCCAACCAGATGAATCAGAAAAATTGTGCCATTCCCAACGGCCCGGTGGTCGCCGACGGTGCTACTCCATCAACACCACCAGCAGTGACAACCGCACCCCAATCCAAAGAGGAACAACTGGTGGAATTGAAACGTTTGTTTGACGGCAACCTGATCTCAAAAGAAGCCTACGCGGACCGTCAAAAAGTGATTTTGAGCGGTTCATGAGGGATGATTTGGGGTCAGGCCCTCAATACATCCAAATAACCTTGAGCAATTCACAAACTGCTGAAAAAAGCCTCCATGCCAAGGATGAGGCTGCCCGTCATTGATTTGAAGGCAGTGGCCAGAGTCAGCAAATCTTTGTCGCCACTGACCAGCACCCTGGCTTGCCCAACAACCGCCAGGCGCATAAACATCAAGTCATACGGATCGCGGCACTCGGGCACTGGCGGCATCAGTGCAGGCATGGTCACTGTTTGCGTGTAGGGCAGATAGTCGGCTAACAGCTGTTGTTGATCGGACGCTGGCAATCGAAATTTGGGGTATGCGAGCACACGCATCAGCTCCTGAGCCGTCTCCGTATTGACCGACGGCAACACCTCCTGGTTTTGCCACGCCATGCGCAGTCTGCCAGCCAAACCGCCGCCAAACACCAGCGCTGACAGCACCACGTTGGTGTCAAGCACAACCCTCATTGACGCGCCCACGCCACAGCCGCTGCCACATCCAGCTCGGTCAAGTTCAGCTCTGCCAATTTGGCGCGAACCGCGTCAGCGCGTTGAATCCGCACCGGTGTCAAAACAACTTGCCCGGCTTTCACTTCCACATCAAAGTATTCTGGCGCTCCCACTTGGGCAGTGATGCTTTTGGGCAGCGTCAACTGGTTTTTAGAGGTCATTTTGGCAAGCATGGAAATTCCAAAAGTAAGAAATCCTTACTTTAACGCAAAACACCTCAATTTACAGCCTCCGGCCATCCTCAATCAGGACGCGGGTGTCGTCAGGGAACTCAGGTTTCCTTGGAAATCTTGATGCTCGGAAATTTGCTGGAAAAGTCTTTATTCTTGGCTGCAATGGCCAGAGCCACCTTACGTGCCACGGCCTTATACAAACCGGCGACGTCGCTGTCGGGGTCTGACACCACGGTCGGTTTGCCGCCGTCGGCCTGCACGCGAATTTGCATGTTCAGGGGCAATGCACCCAGGTAATCCATGTTGTAGTCAGCGGCCATTTTCTTGCCGCCATCGACACCAAAAATATGCTCTACGTGGCCGCAGTTACTGCACACGTGCACGGCCATGTTTTCCACAATGCCCAGAATCGGCACACCCACTTTTTCAAACATCTTGATGCCCTTTTTGGCATCCAGCAGCGCAATGTCTTGCGGCGTGGTCACAATCACCGCGCCTGTCATGGGCACTTTTTGTGACAACGAAAGCTGAATGTCGCCCGTGCCAGGGGGCATGTCCACCACCAGATAGTCCAGGTCGTTCCAGTTGGTCTGGCGCAGCAGTTGCTCCAGCGCCTGCGTGGCCATGGGGCCGCGCCAGATCATGGCTTCGTCTTGCGCCACCAAAAAGCCGATCGACATCACCTGTACGCCGTAGTTTTCCAGTGGCTCCATGGTCTGGCCGTCGGCGCTCTCGGGGCGGCCTTCAATGCCCATCATCATCGGAATGCTGGGGCCATAGATGTCGGCATCAAGCAGGCCGACGCTGGCCCCTTCAGCCGCCAGGGCCAGCGCCAGGTTGACGGCGGTGGTGCTTTTGCCGACACCGCCTTTGCCCGAAGCCACGGCCACGATGTTTTTGACCTTGGGCAGCAGTTGCACGCCACGTTGCACCGCGTGCGCGGTGATCTTGGTGGTGACGTTCACCGACACATTGGCCACGCCGGTCACCGACTTGGCTGCAGCAATCAGGTCTTTGCGAAAACTGGCCATTTGACTTTTGGCAGGGTAGCCCAGTTCCACGTCAAACGCCACGTCGCCGGCGTTCAGACTGAAATTCTTGATGGCTTTAGTGGACACAAAATCGCGTCCGGTGTTGGGGTCGATGACACCCTTGAGGGCATCCATCACGGCTAGTTCTGTCACGGTCATGTAGTTCTCCGAAAACCCCGAGTCTAGCCAAGGCCCTTTAGGCCTGAACCCAGCAGGTGAATCGGGGTTTACCCGCTACCGGGTTCACCCCCGGGTTTGGCACGGTTTTGGGGACGAAAAGCGTGCCGATAATGCAAGCATGTCACATGACCCGTTTGCACCTTCTGAATGGCCCGCGGTGACTGCCACCGCCACCACCGCCTTGATGCTCACCGGCGGCGGCGCACGCGCAGCCTATCAAGTGGGCGTGCTGGAAGCCATAGCCGACCTGCGCCAGAGTTGCGGGGCGGGTCAGGATGCCAATCCGTTTCCGATCATTGGCGGCACGTCTGCGGGCGCGCTCAATGCCGCGGCACTGGCCTGTGGCTGCGACAATTTTGATGCCACCGTGCGCATGATTGCCGGTCTCTGGCGCAACTTCCATGTGGGCGATGTCTACCGCGCCGATTCTGTCAGCATGCTGCGCTCTGGGGCCAGGTGGATGACGCTGCTATCGATGGGCTGGGTCATCGCCAAGTGGCGCCGACTCAAACCCAAATCACTGCTGGACAACAGCCCGCTGGCTATATTGCTTGAAAAAATGGTGCCTCTGGAACGCATTCCTTACCTGATCCGAAAAGGCCACCTGCAAGCGCTGGCGGTAACCGCATCAAGCTACAGCTCGGGCGAACACTTGACTTTTTTTCAGGGTGACAAGCGCTTGAATCCCTGGGTGCGCTCACAGCGCCGGGGCATCCGCGACAAGATCACGCACGCGCACTTGCTGGCCTCCAGCGCCATTCCCTTTGTATTCCCGGCGCAAGCGTTGCAAATCGAGGGGCAAACCGCTTATTTTGGTGACGGCTCCATGCGCCAGTCTGCGCCGGTAGCACCAGCCATCCACCTCGGTGCCGAGCGCATCTGCGTGATTGGGGCCGGGCGCATGCACGAGCCCAAAACCCAAGGCACCTTGCCCAGCATGGGCAGCTACCCGACGCTGGCACAAATTGCCGGGCATGCGCTGTCCAACATTTTTCTGGACGCGCTGTCGGTGGATGTGGAACGCATCCGGCGCATCAACCAGACCCTGAGCCTGGTGCCGCCCGAGCTGCGCAATGCCAGCAACCTGCGCCCGGTGCAACTGCTGCTGATATCACCCTCAGAGCGGCTGGACGACATTGCCTCACGCCACATTGACGAGTTGCCCAGCGCGGTGCGTACCCTGCTGGGCGGCGTGGGGGTGTCGTCCAAGGCGGCCGACATCAAGGGCTCGGCGCTGGCCAGTTACTTGCTGTTTGAACAAGGCTACACCCAGGAATTGATGGCCTTGGGCTATGCCGATGCCAAGCGCCAGAGCGCTGAAATTTGCAAATTCTTTGACTGGACGGCTCCAGACACTTTGCCCGATGCACCCGCCGCACACCGCCGCACCGACGCAGACCGCAGACGCGACCCGCTGCGACTGCGCTAGCGGCTGCTTCAGGCCGCGCCGATACCCGACACCAACGCCCCCGCATCGCGCCCGTTCTGGATCCCGGCGGTGAAGGCCAGCATGCGGTCAATGGGCTGACGTGCGCGCGGGATCAGCGCCGGATCGACCCACACTTCATTGGCCCCGGTCTCCAGCACCCGCGCCACATCGG
>JAVHQO010000216.1:0-1445 GCA_036171175.1 Gallionella sp. | reverse complement strand
TGGGTGTCTTTTTCTCAAAGGCATGAAGCACGTAAATAGCCTCAGAAAATTTGGCAACATAAAGCACGCGGTAAGCCTTCTCGATCTTTATCCGAATTTCTTTGACCCCGGCACCGACTGTTTCCATGGGCTTCCAGTCCGTAGGTTCGTGACCTAGCTGCACGCGTCCGAGTTGGTGACCCGCTTCTTTTTTTGCCTCTTGCGCGAAGTTCTTCACCACATCAATGCTGTCGCCAAGCCAGCTTAGGGGTTTTTGCTGAATTCGGATCATGCCAAGATTTTATTCTGATTTCAGAATAAATAGGATGCATCACCCATTAAAAAAACGGCGGATTCAATCTCGGCTGCAACGTGCGCGCCGTGCTGTTCTGGCCAGCCATTTTGGTCACCGCCGCCAAAGCCACTTACAGCAACTGCCACGTCTAAAACCAAAGAGGAACAACCGGTGGAATTGAAGCGCCTGTTTGATGGCAACCTGATCTCAAAAGATGCCTATGCCGAGAGACAAAAAGTGATTTTGAGCGGGTCATGAGAGTGCCATTGGCATTGTGCTCGGCTAGGATAATTTTCGCAAATTCATAATCTGATCATCTTGACTCGAATGAGTGCTGCGATGCCAAATTTAACCACCGTGACAGAACGGCACAGTGAATTACAATATTTTCGTGCCGCACCAATTTGTTAAAGTACAAAGGAAAACATCATGCAAGCATTCGCGTCGCCTCCATCTGTCAAGGTCATCGGTGCCAATGGACAGATTTCACTCGGCAAGCAATTTGCCGGTCGCCAAGTTTTGGTTGAGGAACAGGCAGCAGGCGTTTGGCTGATCCGCACAGCCACCGTCATTCCAGACAACGAACGTTGGCTGCATGAAACACAAGCAGCATCTGATTTGGCACGGGCTACTGCCTGGTCAACACAACATCCTGCCTCTGATTTGCAAACCGAGACATTCTTGGCAGTTTCGACGCAAAACGACTAGAACTCATGGGCGCCAATGACCACCTAATTCGCCTTGACTTGAACAACCCAGTTTTTCAGGAACACCTGTTCAGCCTGCAGAAACCAGAACGTAACGCGGCCATTGATACCCTCAGAAAAATCCGATTGTTGAGCTGGGAACAGCTTTACCGTGATGCTGGTTTGAAATGGGAAAAAATTGTCAGCGTCAAGCCACCACAGGGTGTGGACGCCATTTACTCAGTGAGAATCACCCTGTCCCGCCGATGTACCGCATATCGAGAAGGGGATTTCATGCGATTCTTGACTGTGGCTCCCGACCACGACAGCACCTATGGTCGAAAATGAATCAAAGTGGAACAGGTCGCCTCGTCAAAATTTGACAGTAGAAAAAATACACAAAGGCGACCTCTTGCGGCACTCCACGCGAGGAGTCTCACCCGGCATCAAGTCTCTTTGGAAATCTTGATGCTTGGAAACTTGCT
>JAVHQO010000215.1:0-1464 GCA_036171175.1 Gallionella sp. | reverse complement strand
TGAGCATACAAGTGCGTACCGAACAAGATGTCGCGCCTGTGGAAGTTGCGCCTGCGTTGGAAAATGTACAGTATCATCATGCGGATTATGAAGAAGCCTTAGCGGTGTCAACCGAAACAGAAGCTGCTCCGTTTGTCCGTGCTGGCGAAAAAGTCGGTCGCAATGACCCGTGCCCCTGTGGTTCTGGCAAAAAATACAAGCAATGTCATGGCAAATTAAGTTAATTGATAAAGGGAGAAAGTGATGTCATTAGTTATAAATACGCTGCGCACTTCAACGATTACCGAAGAATTGAGCGACGCAGAAGTACAAATTCTGTCGAGTTTGTTTGAAGTAAAAAACTACAAAACGGGCGAGCAAATCACCAAGCCGGGCGACAAGGGACATGACAATTTGTTCATCTTGGCGCATGGCGAAATCGAAGTGAAAATTTTGAATGGCGCGGAAGTCGCGAGCATTCATGTGCTCAAGCCAGGCGACTTGGCGGGCATTATTACTTTCGTCGGTGGCGCGGCTTCACACATCAGCGCGACCTTGGTGGCGATGGGCGATACCCAAGTGTTGAGCTTGGAACGTGCGCGTTTTGAAACGCTGATTAACAGTCATCCGCTGATTATGTATCGCGTGATGCGCGGCGTAGTGCGCAATGTGCATGGCATCGTGCGCCGCATGAATATGCAAGCGGTGGAAATGAGCAACTACATCTTCGGTTCGCAAGGTCGTTACTAATCGGGCATCTCGCAAAACTCAAATTTCGTCGCTATGCGCCTTGCCTAGCTTATCGCACCAACCTTGCAGCTTTAGCTGCTTAGTTTGGTGGTGATGCCCTCAGCGGGTAGAAATTTGAATTTTTCGAGACACCCTCGCTTCTCGCTATCTTGAAATTTCTGGAATAAAAACCATGCCCGTTAATTTATCTGCGCCCGTTGCGGCACAACTGTTGCCCGTTGCGGGCGTATCTTTGGGTTTTGCTTGCGCCAATATCAAACGCGCCGAGCGTAAAGATTTGTTGGTGATGCAATTAGCGCAAGGCGCGCGCGTCGCGGGGGTGTTTACCACCAATCGCTTTTGCGCCGCCCCCGTCACGGTTGCCAAAGAACATTTGGCATCCGCCGATGGCATCCGCGCTTTGCTGGTGAACACCGGCAACGCTAATGCGGGCACGGGTGAACAAGGCATGGCTGATGCGCGTGCGACTTGTCTAGCATTAGCGGGGCTGTTGGGCTGTAAAGCTACGCAAATTTTGCCATTCTCGACGGGTGTGATTATGGAGCCCTTACCTGTGGCGAAAATCGCGGCGGGCTTGCCAGCGGCGGTGGCGAATGTGCAAGCGGATAATTGGTTCAACGCTGCCGAAGCGATTATGACCACCGACATCGTCGCCAAAGCAGTCTCCAAGCAAATTACCATTGATGGCGTGGTGATTACCATTACGGGCATCGCTAAAGGTTCGGGCATGATTCA
>JAVHQO010000214.1:0-1465 GCA_036171175.1 Gallionella sp. | reverse complement strand
CGACTAACGACTAACGACTAACGACTAAGCTCTTGCCTGTAGTATCATCGCGCCTCTTTTTTTGCCGCAACTTATTTGTACTCAGTGGAAATAATATGAAAATTACTTTTTTAGATTTTGAAACGTCCATCGCCGATTTAGAAGAAAAAATTGAGCAGTTACGCGGCATGAATAATGACCCCAACATGGATATCAGCGATGAAATTGCGCAGTTAGAAACTAAGAGCATCGCGCTGACTAAAGAGGTGTATAGCAAGCTCACGCCTTGGCAAATTTCGCAAGTGTCGCGTCATCCGCAACGTCCTTACACGCTCGATTACATCGAACATTTATTTACTGATTTTGAAGAGCTGCACGGCGATCGCGCCTTTGCCGACGACCGCGCCATCATTGGCGGTTTAGCACGTTTCAATGGGCAAAGTGTGATGGTGATTGGTCATCAGAAAGGTCGCGATACCAAAGAAAAAATCATGCGTAATTTTGGGATGCCGCGTCCCGAAGGCTATCGCAAGGCGATGCGTTTGATGCACCTAGCCGAAAAATTCGGCATCCCCGTTATCACCTTAATCGACACGCCAGGTGCGTATCCTGGTGTGGGCGCGGAAGAGCGCGGACAGTCCGAAGCTATTGGGCGCAATCTCTATGAAATGACCGAATTGCGTGTGCCCGTGATTTGCTTGGTAATCGGTGAAGGCGGCTCAGGTGGCGCGCTGGCAGTGGCGGTGGGCGATACGCTGATGATGTTGCAATACAGCACTTATTCGGTGATTTCGCCTGAAGGCTGCGCGTCAATTTTGTGGAAGAGCGCGGCAAAAGCCCCTGAAGCAGCCGAAACTTTAGGTATTACTGTAACGCGTTTGAAAGCCTTAGGCTTGGTCGATAAAGTGATTGCCGAGCCTTTGGGCGGCGCGCATCGCGACTATGCGTTGACCATGCAAAATGTTAAAAAAGCCTTGCAGGAAGAGCTGAAAAAAGTGCAAAGCAAAACTACACCTGAGTTGCTCGAAACGCGTTTTAATCGTCTGATGAGTTTTGGTAAGTTCAAGGAAGTTGAGCTCGGTTAATCTTTTAGAGCGGACGGCAAGCCTTCTTAGTCCGCTCATTCCCGCGCATAGTCGTCTGCTTATCGCCTTAAGTGGCGGGGTGGATTCGGTAGTGCTGCTGCATCTTTTGCAGCAGCTCAAACCCCGTTTCGACTGGCAGCTACAGGCCGTGCATGTGCATCACCAGCTCAGTCCTCATGCCGATCGTTGGGCAAATTTTTGCGCTCAATTGTGCGCGGACTACGCCATCCCTTTTCATTTAGAACGCGTTGACATCACTCCGCTGCGTGAGCACGGCGTGGAAGCGGCGGCGCGTCAATTGCGTTATCGAGCCTTAGCCAAACACGCGAGCGATTTTTTACTGTTAGCGCATCACGCTGACGATCAAGCCGAGACGCTGCTACTGCAATTGTTGCGCGGCA
>JAVHQO010000213.1:0-65459 GCA_036171175.1 Gallionella sp. | reverse complement strand
CCCAGCGAGTTACCTATGAATGAGGGTTGCGATTAACCAATATGGGAATAAATAGGGTCAGACTCGATTTAATTTGATAACCTTGCACCATCTCAACAAACTAGGAGTTGCAGATGGCTCGCCTTCCTCGCTTATATCTCCCCGACCAGCCTTTACATGTAATTCAGCGCGGCAATAACCGCGAGCCTATCTTCGCTACCGATGCCGATTATCATTTTTATCTGCTTTGTTTGCAGGAGGCGGCTGAAGTACATGGGCTCACGATTCACGCTTATGTGTTGATGACCAATCATGTACATTTGTTGGTTACGCCCGCATCGAAATTGAGCTTGTCGAAAACGTTGCAGTCGATTGGGCGGCTCTATGTGCAGTATTTCAATTACACCTATCAGCGCACGGGTACGCTGTGGGAGGGACGCTACAAAAGTACGCTGATTGATAGCGAGCGGTATCTGCTGACGTGTATGCGTTACATCGAGATGAATCCGGTGCGAGCAAAGATGGTGGCATATCCAAGTGATTATCCGTGGTCGAGTTACCTTGCGAATGCTCAAGGCGTTGCGGATGTGCTGATTGCGCGGCATGAGTTGTACCAGCGACTTGGTCGTAGCGATGAAGAGCGTGAGTCTGCTTATCGGCAATTGTTTCGCGCGCAGGTTTCAAAATTGGATATGGATGCGATTCGTGATGCCACAAATAAAGGATGGGTGTTGGGGGGTTCTCAGTTTGGCGAGAAGGTGCGTGCGCTGACAGATAGACGAGCAATACCGATGGCGCGCGGACGACCTAAAAAAGAAGTGGCAGATTAAATCGAGTCTGGCCCTAATTACTTCCGACACTCAATTCCTGCTCAAACTTTAGTTGGCAGTCTGCTGTGCTCGTCGCAAGCGTTTGGGCTGCGCTATCTAAGGCTAATTGTGGCACGCTAAATTGACCTGCTTTACGCGGCACAGGTTTTTGATTCGCGGTTAAAAAATCAGTATTGGCTTGCTGTGTGGCATCTAGACAAGTTTTCAATTCAGTATTCAGCTTCGTTTCAAATGCTAGC
Organism: Gallionella sp.; assembly: GCA_036171175.1. Taxonomy (GTDB): domain Bacteria; phylum Pseudomonadota; class Gammaproteobacteria; order Burkholderiales; family Gallionellaceae; genus Gallionella. Next base: position 64,411 of record JAVHQO010000213.1, on the reverse strand, counting down.
TTGGCAGCGAGTCGGGCTTGCTCTGCCGCAGCCGCTTGCGCACGATTTTTTTCGACACTGAGACGCAACTCTTGTGCGGCGATTTGTTCTTGTTTATTCAGGTAGTCCAAATAAAACCAGCCCGAACCTGCTGACACCAGCAATACCACTGCGACGATTATTTTCAACATGTCTCATTCCCCCTATCAAATTTATGATTACCCTTGTATGCCTTACTCACACAGGCGAATCATAGCTTAACTTTAATCCGCACTAGCTCCTAAAATTATCTAGTTACTGCCAATTTTGGAGGCAAAAAAAGCAGCCGCAATTAACTCGGCTGCTTTTTTTAACGGTATAGCTGATTATTTGACGAGCTGATCAATGACGATAGTCAATCCTTTTGTGCCAGGTTTAACCGTCGCGCTCATGCCTTCTACATCACCTGTTTGTGCCATCGGCGTACCTGATTTGGACACGCGTGCGACCACGACGACTTGCCCAAATCCTGATAATTTCAACTGCGGCTGCATCGCCATGCTGTCGTCCAAGCTGAATTCCAACGGTAAATCTTTCACTTGTTTACGCAATACTGCCAAAGGCATTTTGGGGCCTTCAGACGCGCGCGCTAAGATGAATACGATGTCGTCTGGCGAGACTTTACTCAACAACTCAGGACTAATGGAAACCTTGCCTGTAATAGCTTGCGCGCTAGCAACCGTCTTAGCTGCCGATACGCCTTTATCCAGTTGTGCCAATTTTGCTTTGCCACCCGCTTGCATCGCCAAAAATTCGCGCGCTTGTTTTACGCCATCTTTAATCATCTGAATATCTTGATAGTCGGCGGGCAACAATGCGACTAACTTTTGCCAGTGCGTAATCGCCGCCACATAGTCACCACGTTCCATCGCCGCAGAGCCAGACAACGCTAAAGCAGTGGTATTTTTTTCGTCTAAGGCTAAGGCTTTATCTAAAAATTTAGTCGGTTCACCAAGCAACGTTTGACCATGATCCATCGCATAAGCATCCGCATAATCCGTCCACAACTGCGCTTCATTCGGGACTAACTTAACTAAATGTTCATACGCGCGCACGGCATCGCTGTAGCGTTTTAATTCACTATATGAACGTCCCAGTTGTAACCAGCCGTCAGGATTTTCAGGGAACTTGACGAGCTTCGCTTCCAAGTCTTGCAACGCCGCTTCGGAACGAATCACGCCAAAACCATCTGCCACACTCAGTTCAGCTTGTTGCGGTAACAAAGCTTTGCTGTTACCTAATTTTAAGTAGAGCAATACCGAGCTTAATGGCAACAACACTGCCAGCACCAAAGCCAATACTTTAGCGGGATTGCGCGGTGCGGCAGGCATCGTTTCAGTCGGTTTAATTTCATCTAACAAGCGCGCTTGCAACTCACGCTGACCTTGCGCAAACGACTCTTCGTTAAGCAGTCCATGCGCTAAGTCGGCGGACATTTCGGCAGATTGATCGCGCAAAATTTCCAAATTAGCTGCGTCGCGCAACACCGCATTATTGCGGGTGTTTTTGCGCCATAAAGGAATCACCACAAAGGCAATCGCGATTAGCAGCAAACTCGCTGCGAGTATCCAAAATAAAGTCATTATTGAGTGTCTTTCGAGTTCAAAAGGTCAGCGGCTCGTTGTGATTGTTCCGCCGTCAAAGTGCTGTCCATCACTTGCGTTTTGCGTTTGCGCAACTGCATCAGCAAAAAGCCCAAGCCCACAAATAACAAGGCAAAGGGAGCTAACCACAGCGGCATGGTTTCTTTATCAACAGGCGGATCAAACAGCACCGATTTGCCAAAACGTTCGACCAATAAATCCATGATTTCTTGATCCGTCGCGCCCGCTTTCATCTTGTCGCGCATGATGGCGCGCACGTCATTCGACCAATCCGAATGTGAGGTAGAAACAGGTTCGCTTTGACACACTAAACAGCGCACTTTTTCCGCTAATTTAATCATGCGCACTTCGATAACAGGATCATCGGCTAAGTCTTGCGCTTCACCCGCGAACGCAAAAGTCGGCACACACAACATTAAAACTAAGAATAAATTTTTCATGGTTGAGCTTGTAACTGCGCCACTAAAGGCAAGATTTTTTCGCTAAGATTTTGTGAGCTCACCGCGCCGATTAACTTGTAAGCAATCACGCCGTGCTTGTCGATGACATAGGTTTCTGGCACGCCGTACACACCATAATCAAAGCCCACTTTGCCATCCGCATCGGCAATCGTCAGCGTGTAGGGATCGCCCGCCTTCGCCAAGGTTGCCTCGCCATCCGCACGCTTGTCTTTGTAATCTAGACCAACAATCGGTACGAGATTTTGCTTAGACAATGCCATCAAAATCGGATGTTCGTCTTTACACGCGCCGCACCAAGATGCCCACACATTCAGCAACCAAACTTTGCCTTGCATATCCGCTGGCGAAAACTTTTTTGTCTCGTCATGTAAAGTTGGCAAAACAAAAGCTGGGGCGGCTTTGCCGACCAAAGGCGACGGCACTTCGCGTGTGTCGCGCCCTAGACCTTGAAATAAAAACCACGACAAACCCAGAAACAACACCAAAGGCAAAATAAAACGCATCATGCTGACACTCCTTGAGCCAAGTCGGATTTAACCGTTTTATGAATACGATAACGACGATCTGCCACCGCCAAAATGCCGCCTAGCCCCATCAACAATGCGCCAAACCAAATCCAATCCACGAACGGTTTGATATAAATCCGCACCGCCCACGCGCCTTCTGCTTCAGGAATTGGCTCGCCTAACGACACATACAAATCGCCCAACAAACCAGTGCGTATCGCAGCCTCCGTCAGAGGCATTCCAGTCACGTTGTACAAGCGTTTTTCAGGTGACATCTCCGCAATCAATTGGCCGTTTTTGTTCACGCTGATATGCCCTACGCCACCAACATAATTTGGACCAGTCAAATCAGTCACGCCGTTAAAACGGAATTCGTAACCGCCTGCTTGCACCGTGTCGCCGACGTTCATGCGTACATCGCGTTCGGTCTCGAAACCTTTCACCAGCGTCACGCCAATAATAAAAACCGCCACGCCTAAGTGCGCTAATTGCATCCCGTAATAGCTCAAACTTTGAGCGCGCACACGCTGCATAAATGTCCCCGCGCCAGTTAAACGCCCGCGCAAACTAATCACTAACGAGGCAATCACCCAGAACGCCATCATCAAGCCCAGCGCAATAAACGGTGTCCAGCGTCCTAACACCAGCGGTAATAACAACGCCGTCACCACTGCCGCAGCAAAACCCCAACGCACGCGTTTAGCTAACTCAGGCACTGCCATTTTTTTCCAGCGCGCTAACGGACCTAAGCCCATCATCAAAATCATCGGCACCATCAGCGGCACAAATACCGCTTCAAAATACGGCGCGCCAACCGACAACTTGCCGTAGCCCAGCGCATCCATAAACAGCGGATAAAGCGTGCCAATAAATACCGAGGCAGAAGCCACTGTCAGCAACACATTGTTAGACAACAGCAACGATTCGCGCGACAGCAAATCGAACTTGCCGCCCAAGCCAATTTTCGGTGCGCGCCAAGCGAACAACAACAGTGACGCGCCAATCACCAACACCAAGAAGCTCAGAATAAAAATCCCGCGCTTAGGATCGGCGGCAAACGAATGCACTGAAGTCAACACCCCCGAACGGACTAAAAATGTACCCAGCAGGCTTAAAGAAAATGCGGCAATCGCCAACAAAATCGTCCAACTCTTAAACGCGCCACGTTTTTCTGTCACGGCTAAAGAATGAATCAGTGCCGTGCCAACTAACCAAGGCATAAACGAGGCGTTCTCCACCGGATCCCAAAACCACCAGCCGCCCCAGCCCAATTCGTAATACGCCCAACCGCTGCCGAGTGCGATGCCGAAGGTCATAAACACCCACGCCACCGTTGTCCAAGGACGTGACCAACGCGCCCACGTTGCGTCTAATTTGCCGCCAATTAACGCCGCAATGGCAAATGCGAACGCTACCGAAAACCCCACGTAACCCATATACAACATGGGCGGATGAATCACCAAGCCTGGATCTTGCAACAACGGATTCAAATCGCGACCGTCTAAAGCAGCGGGCAATAAACGTTCAAATGGGCTGGAGGTAAACAGCATAAACAACAAGAAACCAACCGACACCAAACCCATCACCGCCAACACGCGCGCCACCATTTCTTGCGGCAAATGTTTGCTAAACGTCGCCACTGCCATCGTCCATACCGACAAAATCAAAGCCCACAACAACAGCGAACCTTCGTGTCCGCCCCAAATTGCGGAGAAACGATAGTGCGCAGGCAATTGCGAATTCGAATGTTGCGCAACGTACAACACCGAAAAATCATTGCTTAAAAATGCGTAAGCCAGCGTGCCAAAAGCGAACACCATAAACAAAAATTGTGCGTATGCCAGCGGACGCGCAACGCCCATTAACACAGGGTTGTTACGCGCTGCGCCCCACATCGGCAGCGTGCCTAAAGTTAAGGCAATCGCGAGCGCGATGATGAGCGAAAAGTGACCGAGTTCTGGAATCATGTTTGAGCTTTCTAAATTATTGGCTGACGGCAACCGCCGAGCTAGCCGCGATTGCAGAAGTTGCAACGACACCCGATGCGGCAGCGGCTTGCGCACGTTTAATCGCATCGGCGGCTTCGGGTGGCATATAGTTTTCATCATGTTTGGCAAGCACTTCAGCCGCGTGCATCACGCCATCCGCTTCCATCTTGCCTTGCGCGACCACGCCTTTACCTTCTTTGAACAAGTCGGGCAAAATTCCCGTGTAAGTGACAGGCAAACTTTTCACTGTATCGGTAATCACAAAACGCACCGACAAGCCGCCTGGGTCACGTTGCACCGATCCAACTTCGACCAAACCACCGATGCGAAAACTACGTCCTTGCGGGGCTTCTTTGTTCATCACTTGGGTGGGCGTGAAATACAAACTCACTGTATTGCTCAAGGCGTTTAACACCAATGCCGCCGCAATCCCCACGCCCGCCAAGCCCACCAAAATAAACATCAAGCGTTTTTGACGCGGCTTCATTTTTGCTTTTATTTCCATGCTCATCATTCGTCTCCGGCTTCACGCATTAAGCGTAATTGTTGCAACGTTAAACTGCGTTTGTGGCGCACTAAAGCGATTTCAATCAGGAAGGCTGAGGCAGTTACACCGAACGAGCCCCATACATAAAACGCATAGCCGCCCATGTTAAAAAATTCTGTCGCGCTCATGCTTTTACCTCGCTCAATTCGCTGACCCATTGCGTGTTACGTTCACGCTCCAAAATAATCGAGCGCACGCGCAACAGCGTGATGCTAATGGCGTACAACCAACACGCCGCCAACGTAATAAACATGCCTTGCTGCATCGCAACATGCATGGTCGAACCAGTAAATTTAATCGTCGAACCTTGATGCAAAGTGTTCCACCACTTCACCGAAAAATAAATAATCGGCACATTCACTGAACCCACAATCGCCAGCAACGCTGCGGCTTTATCGGCGCGACGCGCGTCATCAATCGACGCATGTAATGCGATAAAACCAAAATACAAAAACAGTAATATCAATTCAGAGGTGAGCCGCGCATCCCACACCCACCACGCGCCCCACATTGGCTTACCCCACAACGCGCCTGTCCACAAGGAAATAAACGCGAACAACGCGCCCGTCGGGGCAATCGCACTAGCCATCATCGACGACAAACGCGTGTTAAAAATCAAACCCAGCGCGGCATAACCTGCCATCACCAAATACAACACCATCGAAATAATCGACGCGGGCACATGAATGAAAATAATCCGATACGCCTCGCCCTGCACCGCATCCACGGGCGCAACAAAAAAGCCGATGTATAAGCCAATAGCAAATAAAATCGCCGCAGCAATCGCGACGAAGGGAATGAGCTTGCCCGCCAAGGCGTAGAAGGTGCTCGGTGCTGAATACTTAAACCAATTGATCGCCATTTATGCCGCCTTTACTCTAAAGATATACGCAATGCTTGCGCGGTTACCCAAGGGGTGAATACTAAACACATCATCAACAACGCCGCGATAAGCGACAAATTTGATACCACGCTCAAACCGCTCGCGACTGCCTCGACCGCGCCCGTACCAAAAATCAACACAGGAATACATAACGGTAATACTAATAACGATAACAACACGCCACCGCCGCGCAAGCCCAAAGTCAACGCCGCACCGATTGCGCCCAACATACTCAAAATCGGAGTGCCTAATAACAGCCCCGACATCAAGATGCCCAAGGCTGGCGGGGACATATCAAATTGCAAACCCAAAATCGGTGCGACCAATACCAAGGGCAATCCCGACACCAACCAATGCGCCACCATTTTGCCCAACACCAGCACCGCCAAGGATTGCGGATTGAGCATCATTTGCTCTAGCGTGCCGTCCAAATAATCTGCCGAAAATAATCGACCCAGCGACAACATCGAAGCCAACAACGCCGCCACCCACAACACGCCCGGTGCCATCTTGCGCAACATGCTCATTTCAGGGCCAACACCAAGTGGAAACAAACTCACCACCATCACGAAGAACACCAAAATCGTCAGCACATCCGCGCGGCGGCGCATGGCTAACAGCAAATCGCGACGGATGACCAATAGCAATAAATTTCCTATCGAGAGCTGATTCATAACAACTCCAAACGACGCATCTCAACGCCTGCAATGACAAGCGGCTGATGCGTGGTAAAAATTACCATGCCGCCACGCGCTAAATGCTCCGCGATGAGCTCTTGAATCAAAGCCACCGCTCCGACATCGAGTGCGGTAAGAGGTTCATCCAACACCCACAATTTCGCGTCGCCCACCAACAATCTTGCTAATGCGACGCGACGACGCTGTCCTTGCGATAACACTTTAGTAGCTAAGCGTTCGCGCCCTTTCAAGCCCATACGGCGCAATGCTGCTATGGCGGTTTTTTCGTCTAACTTAATCCCCGCCAGCCCTGCTGAAATCTGCAAATTTTCTAAACCCGTCAGCTCATCTTTAATCGCGTTGTGATGACCGAGATAGAGCAGATTGGCGTAAAAATTTTCCGCCAAATCATTCACATCTTCGCCGCACCAAGTGATTGCGCCCGCATCGGGCAAATGAAAGCCGCATAGGGTACGCAGCAAGGTGGTTTTGCCCTTACCGTTTTCACCTTGCACCTGCATGATTTGCCCTGCTTCCAAGAGAAAATTCAAAGCAGAGAACAACTGAAGATCGCCGCGACTACAAGAAAGATTGCTGACTGCCAGCATGGGAATTTCGCGCCAAAATTAAAGCGGCGGATTATATACGAATGCCTGACTAATTAAGTGTCTGATAAACCACTATGCCACGCCAACCGCCCCATCCAACGCCATTTCCAGCTCAAACCAGTCTTCTTCTAAGTGCTCAATTTTGCTCATCAGCGTAGCGCGTTGCGCATTAAGTTCAACGAGTTGCGCGCTACTTTTAGTGGTGTAGGTAGTGGGGTCACCTAGCTCGGTATCCAAACTAGTGAGTGCGCTTTGCGCTTTGTGCAACTCGGCTTCGAGCTTAGTTTTTTTGCTTTGCAAGGCTTTGACATTGACGCGCGCAGGAGCAGCAATCTTTACTTTAGCTACCACGCTGGTTTCTTTAGGACGACGCGTTTCGATCCACACTTTGTAGTCGTCTAAATCACCGTCAAAAAGTTTTGCCTCGCCATCTGCGACCAGCCATAACTCGTCGGCGATAGCGCGAATCAAACTTCTATCATGCGACACCACTACCACCGCCCCTGTGTATTGCTCCAACGCCAAAGTCAACGCGTCGCGCATATCCAAATCGAGATGGTTGGTCGGCTCGTCAAGCAGCAAGATATGCGGTTTTTGCCACGCCAATAACGCCAATGCCAGCCGACTTTTTTCGCCGCCCGAAAAGCTGCTGACGGGGCGATCTTCGCTATTGCTACCTAAACCAAATCGCCCTAAAAAAGTACGCAATGCTAACGTCGTTTCGGCAGGTGCGGCGCGCTCCATGTGTTGCAGCGGCGTGGCATGACTATCGAGATTTTCTAATTGATGTTGCGCGAAATAACCGATGCGTATATCGGGAGTAATTTCCAACTTGCCGCTAGTAGCCGTCAACTCACCAACCAGCAATTTAATCAGCGTGGATTTACCTGCACCATTCGGGCCTAACAAGGCGATACGCGCACCTGCTCGCAGCATTAAATTGACTTTGTTAAACAGCGATTTTTCGCCATACGCAAAGCCCATTTCACTGCTACGCATCAACAAATCAGGGCTACGTTCGGGGGCTTCAATCGCCAACTGAAAACTGCCATTGGCAAGCTGCGCAGGCGCGATGCGCACGATGCGCTCCAAGGCTTTGATGCGACTTTGCGCTTGGCGCGCTTTGGTCGCTTGAGCGCGAAACCGTCGCACAAAATCTTCGAGATGGGCAATCTGCTCTTGCTGCTGCGCGTGGGCTTGATTTTGCTGCGCGGCGCGCTCGGCACGCGCACGCTCAAAAGCATCGTAATCGCCGGTGTAACTATCAATTATGCCGTCATGCACATGCGCGATGCGATTCACCGTAGCGTTCAAAAATTCGCGGTCATGCGACACCAACAAAATGCTGCCAGGGTAACGCGCCAGATAATCTTCCAGCCACAAAATTGCTTCCAAATCGAGATGGTTGGTCGGCTCATCCAACAGCAATAAATCAGCTCGACACATCAGCGCGCGCGCCAGATTTAAGCGCATCCGCCAACCACCTGAAAAGCTATCCACGGCACGATTTAAGGTGTCTGCGGCAAAGCCTAGCCCACTCAATAATTGTGCCGCGCGCGCGGGCGCACCATAGCCGTCTATCGCCTCAAAGCCTTGCTGTGCCTCATACCAAGCGGTATCGTGTTGCGCGCTAGCAAGTGTTTTTTCATATTGCCGCAAGGCACTATCGCCATCCAAAACGAACTCTAAAGCAGCACGTTCGGAGTTTTCAATTTCTTGCTCAACGAACGCCAAAGTCTTGCCTGATTGCAACGATACTTCGCCACCATCGACCTGAATTTGTCCGCGTATCAGTCGAAATAACGTCGATTTTCCGCAACCGTTATGCCCCACCAAGCCGACGCGTTGATTGGCAAAAACTTGCAGCGAAGCATTTTGCAACAACGGCTCGCCGCCTTGCAAATAAGTAATTTTTTGGATAGAGAGCATGGGTTTTTAAATAAAGAGCCGCTATGTTTAACGATAGCGGCTGCAAAAATAAAGCTGAAAAATAATTTTTTAAGCCGCCAAACCGCGCACCACATCGGCGATTTTCTTGGCGCAATTCTCAACTAAAGCGCGGTCTTCGCCTTCGACCATGACGCGCAGCAACGGCTCAGTTCCAGAAGGACGCAACAGCACGCGGCCTTTGCCGTTCAAGGCGGTTTCGGCTTCTAGAACAGCCGCTTTAACCGCAGCGTTGTCTAACAAACTGCCCGCTTTAGCAACTTTCACGTTAATTAAAATTTGCGGATACATGCGCAATTCATTCGCCGCTTGCGCCAACGATAAACCCTGCGCGCGCAAAGCGTGGAGCACTTGCAGCGCGGCGATGATGCCGTCTCCCGTGCTGTGTTTATCCAAGCAAATAATGTGACCTGAATTTTCGCCGCCAAGCTGCCAGCCTTGTTGTTGCAGCACTTCCATCACATAACGATCGCCAACCTTAGCGCGCTTAAACGGTATAGCGAGTTTTTGCATAGCGTGTTCAAACGCCAAATTAGTCATCAGCGTGCCCACAACACCACCGCTCATTGTCCCCATCGCTTGACGATGCCGCGCAATCACATAAAGCAACTGGTCGCCGTCGTACAACAAGCCCGCCGCATCCACCATTACCAAACGATCGCCATCGCCGTCCAGCGCGATGCCAACATCGGCGTGGTGTTCCAGCACGGCAGCTTGTAAATTTTTCGGCGCGGTCGCGCCATAACCATCGTTGATATTCGTGCCGTTCGGCGCAGCTCCTATCGCCACTACATCCGCGCCCAGCTCGTGGAACACCTCGCGCGCGATGTGATAAGTCGCGCCATGCGCGCAATCCACGACGATTTTTAGTCCGCGTAAATTCAGCTCAGACGGATAGGTACTTTTACAAAACTCGATATAACGCCCCACCGCATCGGTGATACGTTTTGCTTTACCCAAAGCGTGTGAATCGTTGCACTGCATAGATAAATCAAGCTGATTTTCAATCGCGTGCTCAATCGCATCAGGTAATTTCGTACCTTGTGCCGAGAAAAATTTGATGCCGTTATCTTGATACGGATTATGCGAAGCGGAAATTACAATGCCCGCTTGCAAGCGCAAGGTACGCGTCAAGTACGCCACCGCAGGGGTCGGAATTGGCCCTACCAAAAATACATCTATCCCCGCTGCAATCAGTCCAGCTTCAAGAGCGGACTCCAGCAAATAGCCAGAAATACGCGTGTCCTTACCGATCATCACCGCAGCGCGTTCACCCTCAGTGTGTTCAGCGGTCGCCAAAATTTTGCCTGCGGCATAACCCAACTGCATGACAAATTGCGGGGTAATGGGATGCGTACCAACCCGCCCACGCACGCCATCTGTACCAAAGTATTTTTTGCTCATTTTTTATTCCTTAAAAATAACGATTCAGGAGCAAGGATGCGGAATTAAAAACCGCCGCGCCCCTGAATCCTGAATCCTGAATCCTTAATTCACTGCACTCCAAACTTTTAACGCGTCCACCGTGGCGCGCACGTCATGGACGCGCAGCAGTTCGGCACCACGCTGCGCCGCAATTAACGCTGCCGCGACACTGGCAGCAAGGCGTTGTTCTACAGGCTGTCCCGTCACTTCACCCAACATGGATTTACGCGACAAACCCGCTAATACAGGTACGCCGATTTCGGCGAATTCAGACAAGTTGCTTAGCATGGCAAAGTTATGCGCGACACTTTTACCGAAACCAAATCCAGGGTCGATGACGATGCGGTCGGACTCGATTCCCGCCGCTTCACACGCTTCCACGCGCGCACGCAAGAACTCGCGCACCTCGTCCACCACATTGCGATAGCGCGGCGCAGCTTGCATGGTTTGCGCCGTTCCTTGCTTATGCATCAAGCACACCGCGACGTTATGCGCCGCCACCACGGCCAAGCTGGCTGGGTCTTGCAGCGCGTTGATGTCATTGACCATAGATGCACCCGCAGCAATCGCTGCGCGCATCACCTCAGGTTTGTAAGTGTCAATCGAAATAGGAATGGCAATGCCGCGTAACGCCTCAAGCAGTGGAATCACGCGCGCTAACTCATCATCCAGCGACACAGGCTCAGCACCCGGCCGCGTCGATTCGCCACCGATGTCGAGAATATCCGCACCTTCCGCGATTAAGCGGTGCGCGTGAGCAACCGCCGCATCTATTGCTAAATGCAAACCGCCATCGGAAAAAGAATCAGGCGTGACATTGACGATGCCCATCACTACAGGACGGGTAAGCGAGAGGGAGTGTGAACCGCAGATAAGCATAGGGTTGAGCGGGTAGCAACTAGCTGGTAGAGCGTAGCCAAATTAGTTTAGCTACGCTCTAACTAGCTACCGACTACTGGCCATTTTTAAGTTTCCTGCGTAGTGGTTGCCGCAGCAGGTGCAGCGGGGGGCGTGTCTTTAGGTGGCAGCGGGGCTTGCACTGCTTGAGGCTTAGGCGGACGCGGTGGATTGCCCGCCATGATGTCGTTAATTTGGTCGGCATCTATGGTTTCCCACTCGAGCAACGCCGCCGTCATCGCTTCCATTTTGTCGCGATTAGTTTCTATCAAATGACGCGCTAAATTGTATTGTTGGTCAATGATGCGACGCACTTCGGCATCCACTTTTTGCAGCGTTGCTTCGGAAATACTGCGCGTGAAATTCGGTTGACCACTATCGCTTTCTGCTTCGCTATACACCATCGTGCCGAGCGCGTCAGACATCCCCCACTGCGTCACCATCTTGCGCGCCATCGCAGTAGCACGTTCAAAATCGTTGGACGCGCCTGTGGTCATCTGATTCATAAACAGCTCTTCGGCAATACGTCCGCCGAACAACACCGCGAGCGTATCGAGAATGCGATTTTTATCCATGCTGTAACGGTCTTCGGTGGGCAACTGCATAGTCAAACCGAGTGCGCGTCCGCGCGGAATAATGGTGACTTTATGCACGGGGTCGGTCTTAGGCAGCAAGCGCGCAACAACCGCATGACCTGATTCGTGATACGCGGTATTGCGCCGCTCCTCTTCAGGCATCACCATGCCGCGACGTTCCGCACCCATCATAATTTTGTCTTTAGCGCGCTCGAAGTCGTCCATCTCAACAAAACGCTTATTGCTACGCGCGGCGAACAACGCCGCTTCGTTGACCAAATTTGCCAAGTCCGCGCCTGAAAAACCAGGTGTCCCACGCGCCAACAGTTCGGCTTTGACATCGCCGCCCATCGGGATTTTGCGCATGTGTACCAACAAAATTTGTTCGCGTCCGCGTATGTCAGGCAATCCAACCACAACTTGACGATCGAAGCGACCAGGACGCAGCAAGGCCGCATCCAACACATCAGGACGATTCGTTGCAGCAATCACAATCACGCCTGACGCGCCTTCAAAGCCGTCCATTTCGACCAACAATTGATTCAGTGTTTGCTCACGTTCGTCGTTGCCACCACCCATGCCTGCGCCACGATGACGACCGACCGCATCAATTTCGTCGATGAAAATAATGCACGGAGCTTGTTTCTTGGCATCTTCAAACATCGAGCGCACGCGTGACGCGCCCACGCCGACAAACATCTCAACAAAGTCAGAACCCGAAATAGAAAAGAACGGCACTTTGGCTTCGCCTGCAATGGCACGTGCCAGCAGTGTTTTACCCGTACCGGGGCTACCAACTAACAACACGCCACGCGGAATCCGTCCGCCCAATGCTTGAAATTTACTGGGGTCTTTTAAGAAATCGACCAGTTCAGAAACTTCTTCTTTGGCCTCATCGCAACCCGCCACATCGGCAAAGGTAATGCGTTCTTTGGTTTCGTCTAACAAACGCGCTTTGCTTTTACCAAATGAAAACGCCCCGCCCTTGCCGCCGCCACCTTGCATCTGACGCATGAAAAAAATCCACACGCCGATCAACAGCAACATTGGAAACCAGTTGATGAAAAGGTTCATCAAAAAGGATTGCTCTTCTTCCGCTTTAGCTTCGATTTTTACGCCGTTTTTGAGTAAGTCAGACACCATCCACAAATCATTCGGCGCGTAGCTAGTAACGCGTTTCCCGTCCGAGGTGGTCGCCTTCAAAGTGCGCCCTTCGATGGTGACTTTGGCGATGTGACCTAGCTTCACTTCGTCAAGGAATTGCGAATAATCAAGCTGTGATTGCGACGCTTGCTGTTGATGATTGTTAAATGAATTGAAGACCGTCATCAGCACCAAGGCGACGACCAACCAAATAGCGACACTCTTAAAATTATTCACAATGTTTTCCTTAAATACGGCTTAGGCTTTTTTTACGAGGGCTAGCATTAGACTATGCTTTAGAGCTTTACTCAAGAAGGCTGTTAGATTTTGCCAGTTGCTAAGAGATAGAGTTCACTGCTGCGGTCTCTAGAGGCTTTCGGTTTACGCGTCACCACTTTACTAAAGCGGCTGCGCAACAATTTCAGATAATCCTCAAACCCTGCCCCCTGAAACACTTTAACCAAAAAATAGCCATCGGCTTGCAATTGTTCGCAGGCGAACTCCATCGCCAACTCGGCTAAATACAGTGCGCGTGCCAAATCGGCATTTAACACGCCACTCATGTTGGGAGCCATGTCAGAAATAACAAGGGCAACTTGGCGACCCGCCAGCAAATCTTGTAATTTTTTTAACACACTGTGTTCGCGGAAATCGCCTTGAATAAAATCCACCCCCGACAAGGGATCTAAAGGCAGCAAATCCAGCGCAATCACTTTTCCGCCCCGACCAATTTCGCGTGTTGCCACTTGCGACCAACCGCCAGGCGTAGCACCTAAGTCCACCACCACCATGCCTGGCTTGAGCAATTTATCTTTAGCATTGATTTCGAGCAGCTTGTAGGCGGCACGAGAGCGATAGCCATCCTTCTGCGCCATTTGCACATAAGGATCGTTCACATGCTCGCGCATCCATTGTTTACTAGTCTTAGAGGGCTGCATCGTTTAGAATCTCGACCTTATTTTTTGAAAGTTTATATGTTGACGTTAACTGTATCTGAACGCTTAGTGCTCAAAGGCCGCGCCCATTCCCTCAAACCTACCGTGATGATTGGTAATGCAGGTTTAACCGAAACTGTTTTGAAAGAAATTGCGGCTGAACTAAAACGCCATGAGCTGATTAAAATTCGCGTGATGGGCGATGATCGTGAATTACGTGCAAACCTGTTCACTGAAATTTGCACTCAACTGCACGCCGCTCCCGTGCAACACATCGGCAAAATGCTGGTGGTTTACTTGAAAGACTTAGAACCTAAAGCCATCGCCATCAAAAAGATGCCACGCCACAAAGGCAAAAAACTCAGCAAAAAGCAGCTTGCCAGTCGCAGCTAGAAATTAGTTGCTAGCCGCTAGTGGTTAATAATGAAAAAACCAACTAGCGACTCATAACTGCTTTTCTAAATGTATTGAACCTCGACTACTTCGTATTCACGCACCCCGCCTGGGGCTTGCACTTCTGCAATATCTCCGCTGTATTTTCCTATCAACGCACGCGCAATCGGTGAGCTAATCGAGACTTTGCGTTGGCGTATATCGGCTTCGTCTTCGCCGACGATTTGATAGGTCAGCACATCACCGTTATTCACATCTTCCAAAATCACAGTGGAAGCAAATACGCAGCGACCATCCGCATTGATGGCGCGCGGATCAATAATTTGCGCGCTACCCAGCTTTCCTTCCAACTCTTGAATGCGTCCTTCGACAAAGGCTTGACGCTCTTTAGCGGCATCGTATTCAGCATTTTCAGACAAATCGCCTTGCGCGCGCGCTTCAGAAATAGCCTGTATCACCGACGGTCGTTGTACGGTTTTTAAGTTGTGTAACTCAACGCGTAATTTTTCTGCGCCGATTGCGGTCAAAGGAACTTTGCTCATAGTTGAGATACTCGTAAAAAGTGGTAAGTGGTAAGTGGTAAGTGGTAAGTGGTAAGTCGGAATGTCGCTGCGCGGTCTTTACTAACCACTCACGACTAAAGACTACTTACTCGCCACTAAGCGTTTATGTTGCGACTGCAAGTCATACACCTGCAAACCCGTTAAATGTTGCATCCCGATACAAGCGGCACGCGCACCAGCCAAGGTGGTGTAATAGGTCACACGTCCTTGCAAAGCGGCATTGCGGATGGAATACGAATCACGCATCGCGGACGGTTTGCTATCGACGGTATTGATAATCAGGCTGACATCACCGTTTTTAATCATATCGACGATATGCGGACGACCTTCTGCAACTTTATTCACTGTGGTCACCGCCACGCCAGCGTTAGCAATCACCACTGCTGTGCCTTGTGTTGCCAACACCGTGAAGCCTAAGCCCACCAAGGAACGGGCGACTTCCACCGCGCCCGCTTTATCGGCTTTGCGCACGCTGATAAAAACTTTGCCTGACTTAGGCAACTTCACACTTGCGGCTAATTGTGATTTCACAAACGCTTCGGCGAAAGTATCGCCCACGCCCATCACCTCTCCCGTCGATTTCATTTCTGGGCCCAAAATAATATCAACCCCAGGGAATTTAATGAACGGGAATACCGCTTCTTTGACCGAGTAAAACGGCGGAATCACTTCTTTAGTAATGCCTTGTGATGCCAGCGATTGACCCGCCATACAGCGCGCCGCGATTTTCGCTAACGCTACGCCCGTCGCCTTAGACACAAATGGCACGGTGCGTGAGGCGCGTGGATTAACCTCTAATACATACACTGTGTCGCCTTGAATGGCGAACTGCACATTCATCAAGCCCACTACATTCAAGGCTTTTGCCATCGCCACAGTCTGACGACGCAGCTCATCTTGCATCGCCAGCGACAAACTAAACGGTGGCAAAGAACAGGCTGAATCGCCCGAATGCACGCCCGCCTCTTCGATGTGCTCCATGATGCCGCCGATGATGACTTGCACGCCGTCGGACACCGCATCCACATCGACTTCAATTGCGTCATTCAAAAATCTATCCAGCAAAATCGGCATACGCTCAGGGTAGGTTTTAGCCAACTCTTCCGCGTCGCGCATATAGCGTTCTAAATCAGGCTGGGCATGAATAATTTCCATACCGCGACCGCCCAATACGTTGCTAGGACGCATCACCAAGGGGTAGCCAATTTCCGCCGCACCTACCAACGCGTCTATGCTATTGCTGGCGATACGATTCGGCGGTTGCTTCAAATCGAGCTCGCGCAACATGGCTTGGAAACGCGCGCGATCTTCGGCCTTGTCAATCATGTCGGGCGTGGTACCGATAATTTTTACGCCCGCTTTTTCTAAGCCATGCGCTAATTTCAACGGCGTTTGTCCACCGTATTGCACGATGACCCCAATCGGTTTTTCGATGGCAACCACTTCCAACACATCTTCCAACGTCAGCGGCTCAAAGTACAAGCGATCTGAAGTGTCGTAATCGGTCGAAACAGTTTCGGGATTGCAGTTGAGCATGATGGTTTCAAAACCATCTTCACGACACGCCTGCGCCGCATGGACGCAGCAATAATCAAACTCGATACCTTGCCCGATGCGATTCGGCCCACCACCCAACACCATAATTTTTTTGGCGTTAGTAGGCAGTGATTCGCACTCTTCTTCATAGGTCGAATACATGTACGCGGTGTTGGTCGAGAACTCTGCGGCGCAGGTATCCACGCGCTTATACACAGGGCGCACACCGAGCGCGTGACGATAGGCACGCACTGCCGCATCGTCGGTTTTTAGCAATGCAGCAATGCGCGCATCGGCAAAACCGCTGCGTTTTAGCGCGCGCATTTCGTCAAACTTAATACTCTCTAAATCACGTTGCAACAGCGAGTTTTCTTGGCGGATTAAGTCTTCAATTTGCACCAAGAACCACGGGTCGATTTTGCTAATCGCAAACACTTCATCCACGCTCATGCCGAGACGGAACGCATCCGACACCGCCCAAATACGCTCAGGGCCAGGGTTACCCAACTCAGCACAAATCGCATCGCGATCGGTTGATTTGCTATCTAAGCCATTCACGCCAACTTCCAAGCCACGCAAGGCTTTTTGGAATGACTCTTGGAAGGTGCGGCCAATCGCCATCACCTCGCCGACCGACTTCATTTGCGTGGTTAAACGGTCATTGGCTTGCGGAAACTTTTCAAATGCAAAACGCGGAATCTTGGTTACCACATAGTCGATAGTCGGCTCAAACGAGGCAGGCGTAGCCCCGCCCGTAATATCGTTTTGCAGCTCGTCCAGCGTATAGCCGACCGCCAGTTTTGCCGCGATTTTGGCAATCGGGAACCCCGTCGCTTTGGATGCCAGCGCGGATGAACGCGACACGCGCGGATTCATCTCAATCACCACCATGCGACCATCTTCGGGATTGATGGAGAACTGCACGTTCGAGCCGCCTGTTTCCACACCGATTTCACGCAACACCGCCAAGCTGGCATCACGCAAAATTTGGTATTCCTTGTCGGTCAAGGTTTGCGCAGGCGCGACGGTAATCGAATCCCCCGTATGCACGCCCATCGGGTCTAAATTTTCAATCGAACAGATGATGATGCAATTGTCATTGCGGTCACGCACCACTTCCATTTCGTATTCTTTCCAACCCAGCAGCGATTCTTCAATCAGCAGCTCGCAAGTCGGCGAGGCTTCTAGCCCGCGTTCGCAAATTTCGACAAATTCTTCGCGGTTATATGCAATCCCGCCGCCCGACCCACCCATCGTAAAGGAGGGACGAATCACGGTCGGGAAGCCCAACACTTGCTGCACTTGCAAGGCTTCTTCCATCGAATGCGCAATCATCGACTTCGCCGAAGCCAAGCCTATGCGCGTCATTGCTTGCTTAAATTTTTCGCGATCTTCCGCCATGTCGATGGCCTCACGCGACGCGCCTATCATCTCGACGTGGTATTTTTCCAACACACCATGCTTCGCCAAATCTAGCGCGCAATTGAGCGCAGTCTGCCCCCCCATAGTCGGCAAAATCGCTTCAGGACGTTCTTTAGCGATAATTTTTTCTAGCATCTGCCAAGTAATCGGCTCGATGTAAGTCGCGTCCGCCATATTAGGGTCGGTCATAATCGTGGCGGGATTAGAGTTCACCAACACCACACGGTAACCCTCTTCGCGCAAGGCTTTGCACGCTTGCGCGCCGGAGTAATCAAACTCACACGCTTGCCCAATAACGATAGGGCCCGCGCCGATAATGAGAATGGTTTTGATGTCTGTACGTTTTGCCATGTTTTTTGGGAAGGGGGAAGGGGTAAGGGGGAAGGGTCGGAGAGCGCGGCTGTTACCCTTCTCTCCTCTCCCTTCACCCTTCTCCTAAATCCCTGTTACTTCCTCTTCTCCATTAGTGCTACAAATTTATCGAATAGCGCATCCACATCATGCGGACCGGGGCTCGCTTCTGGATGACCTTGGAAGCAGAAAGCAGGCTTGTCGGTAAGCTCAAAACCTTGCAGGGTGCCATCGAACAAAGAAATATGCGTGACGCGCGCGTTCGCTGGCAGCGTTGCTGCATCGACTGCAAAGCCGTGATTTTGACTGGTAATCATCACTTGCTTGGTCTGCACGTCTTGCACTGGATGGTTCGCGCCGCGATGACCAAACTTCATCTTCACGGTTTTTGCCCCCGCCGCCAGACCCAAAATTTGATGCCCCAAGCAAATCCCAAACAAAGGAATATTTTTCGCCAAAAAAGTTTGCGTTGCCGTAATCGCGTAATCGCACGGTTCAGGATCGCCTGGACCATTCGATAAAAACACGCCATCAGGATTCATCGCTAAAACATCGGCTGCGGATGTTTTAGCAGGCACTACGGTAATGCGGCAACCGCGCTGCGCCAACATGCGCAAAATGTTGCGTTTCACCCCAAAGTCGTAGGCAACAACATGAAACTTTGCCGCCGCGAGGTCACGATAACCCGCGCCCAATTTCCATTCGCGTTGCAACGATTCATAAGGCTGCTCGCACGTCACCACTTGCGCCAAATCCATCCCCGCCAATCCAGCAAAACCTTTGGCCTGCGCCAATGCCGCTTCAACATTTTCGCCCGTCGCGATGCAGCCATTTTGCGCACCTTTGCTACGCAAAATTCGCGTCAATTTGCGCGTATCAATGCCCGCAATCGCGACCACATTGTTAGCTTGCAAATACTCAGGTAAAGATTGCGTACTACGAAAATTGCTCACCGTCATCGACAAATCGCGAATAATCAAACCACTCGCAAACACCTGACGCGACTCCACGTCTTCAGGGTTGCAGCCTACATTGCCAACGTGTGGATAAGTCAGCGTGACGATTTGTTTACAATACGAAGGGTCGGTGAGAATCTCTTGATAGCCGGTCATTGAGGTGTTAAACACCACCTCACCGACGCTGCTACCCGATGCACCAATCGCGATACCGCGAAAGACAGTCCCATCGGCTAATACAAGAATGGCAGGGTTTATTGGCGACACTGAATACTCCCTAATTTTTAGACGACAACCCAAAATTAAAACTTCACCTGCTAAAACTGCGCTTCCAAGCCATTCAGCTAAAACTGCCGACTGGTCCGATAAGCAACGTCGAGTTGCGGCGGGATTTTGATTGTGAGCTGCGCCCTTTTGAACATAAAGAAGCGGGACGAACCTAAGTTCATCCCGCCGAAAAGTGACCAGCATTATAGCCCAACCAGAGGGCATCATCAATCGCGAAATCAAGCAACTAAGCCGCGCCATTAGAAGCGACAAATAATCTCAATAACACTCGACACAGCAGTAGCACTACTGGTAAATTTCGCCCCCTTCTCAGCCTGGGACTTCATCATTTCGATTAAAGGTATTTATGAACATCCAACACCACTCCCTCATTATTTTAGGTTCGGGTCCTGCCGGTTACACCGCCGCCGTTTATGCCGCACGCGCTAACTTAAAGCCAGTGTTGATTGCAGGCATGGCGCAAGGCGGACAACTGATGACCACCACCGAAGTGGACAACTGGCCAGCCGACGCGATGGGCGTGCAAGGACCCGAACTGATGGCGCGTTTTCAACAACATGCGGAACGCTTCAACACGCAAATTATTTCCGACCACATTCACACCACTAAGCTTCAACAAAAACCCTTCATATTGATGGGCGATGCCGCCACTTACAGTTGCGACGCACTGATTATTTGCACAGGAGCCTCAGCACAGTATTTAGGCATCCCCTCCGAAGAAGCCTTTATGGGACGTGGGGTTTCAGGCTGCGCGACTTGCGACGGATTTTTTTATCGCAACCAAAATGTCGCCGTGGTGGGCGGCGGTAACACCGCAGTCGAAGAGGCTTTGTATTTAGCCAACATCGCCAAACACGTTACCTTGGTGCATCGCCGCGAAACTTTCCGCGCGGAACGCATCATGGTTGATCACCTAATGAAGAAAGTTGCCGAAGGAAAAATCACACTACAACTCAATAGCACTTTAGATGAAGTGCTAGGCGATGCCACAGGGGTGACAGGGATGCGCCTAAAAAATATCGTAAGCAACGAGACGCAAGACATCGCGCTGCAAGGGGTGTTTATTGCGATTGGTCACAAGCCCAATACCGATATTTTTGCTGGGCAGCTAGAGATGAAAAACGGCTACATTGAAACGCGCGGCGGCAACACAGGCAATGCTACGGCAACCAGCATTTCTGGCGTATTCGCGGCAGGCGATGTGCAAGATCAAATTTATCGCCAAGCCGTCACCAGCGCGGCAACAGGTTGCATGGCGGCACTCGATGCCGATAAATACCTCGCCGCTATGGGCAAAAATTGACTGTAAAAAAGCCTAGTGAACACGATGCTGCCGCGTTATTCCAAGCGGCGGTTGCGGATGTAACCAAGCTCCCTGCATCTACACGCATCACACACAAAAAGCCGCCTAAGTTTGCGGCTTTTTCTACGCCTAAACACTCGGTAAGTATTGCCGATACTCTGTCAGATTTTGATACGGACGTTGTGCCTGATGAATTTTTGCGCAATGGTATCGCCCGCCTAACCTTGCGTAAATTACGCAAGCTGCCCAGCCAAGACCGCGTGGATTTACATGGCTTAACTAGTGATGCCGCGCGCGTGTTGCTGCAACAATTTTTATATTATGCCAACGCGCAAAACTTTCGTTGCGTGCTGGTAATACATGGCAAAGGAATGAATAGTCAGTCGGGAATAGCCGTGCTAAAAATTCGCACCCGACATTGGTTAATGCAACATGAGGCGGTGTTGGCATATTGCGACGCGCCAGAAAATCAGGGCGGTGCAGGTGCAGTGCTGGTGTTGCTCAGAAATTAGTTTTTATGTTTATTCGCCATGACGTACATCACATGCTCAAAAAATAATTGACACCAATCTTGTGAGTTATTTTGCAAAGAGTTGAGTAGGTTTTTTACTTCTGCGGCGGGCCAAGTTGAGTTGTATGACACCAACATATTTTCAGGATAATTTTCAATGCTGCTTGCCATACGATCTGCCATTTGCTTGATGCTATCGAACATATAGGCAAGGTCTTTATCGATTGCCATATCAGCCGTCATATCACCATACGCAGCGGGATTCTTTTTAGTGAACTCAACAAATTTAGTCAGCACATAAAAGAACTCGCCCTTGTTGTCCTTATCCACCGCATCGCCCAACATAAAAGGCAAGACCGATAGCTCTAACCAGTAATAACCCAGTTTAGGATTACGATGTTTAGACACGCCAATGTAACCGTGACGGTCTTTGGCACGTTTAATACAGTCATCCAACAGCAACTTTTCCGAATCACGACTGGCGATTGTTTGACCATCTAAACTAGACGGTTTAACGATAAAAAAATCAGGGAAATCAGTATAGATTTTGCCTGAATGATTATGGTCGCCATAATAGCTTTTGAAAATTTTCAGCGCGTCTGCGCTATTCGCTTCAATATCATGAAATTTTTCGTGTGCAGATTTTTTATCGTTCGCCATAGCGTGCTCCCTGAGTTCGTATGTGTGCTAAATTTGGGGACAGAATCATATCCTGTTAGACTGCCAAAGTGTCATTTTATAACTGGGTATTTAATAAATTTTTTATTTCCACGAGGTGTCTGCATGAATAAATTACTAATCGTTTTATTACTTGTTACCAGCAACAGTTTTGCTGCCACCAAATGGGTCGATGACAAA
Organism: Gallionella sp.; assembly: GCA_036171175.1. Taxonomy (GTDB): domain Bacteria; phylum Pseudomonadota; class Gammaproteobacteria; order Burkholderiales; family Gallionellaceae; genus Gallionella. The sequence goes on along the minus strand of JAVHQO010000213.1, from coordinate 42,016 downwards.
GGTCAAACCCATTACACTGATCAATTACCACCAACCTCAGTACGCGCAAAAGTATTAAAAGAAACCACAGAAACGGCACCTGTAGTTGCACCTTCTGACGTAACTGAAAGCGCGCCGAAACCTCTACCTCTCGACAAAAAAGAGCAAGCCCAAGCTAAGCAAGAAGCCGCCGATAAACTCGCTTTAGAGGCAAAACAAAAAGAGGTAAAAATAGCAAACTGTGCCGCCTCACGACAAAACTTGGCAAATCTCAAAGACGGTATGCGAGTCGCCACCGTAGATCCTAAAACGGGGGAGCATGCTTACATGGAAGATGAAGAGCGTGCTGTAAAAACGACGCAGTATCAAAATGATGTAAAAAAATACTGCAACTAAATTGCCCCAGCCAATAAAAAACCGCAGCCACAGTGCTGCGGTTTTTTATTTCATAACGCTCAATTACTATGCCAGCATTACGCCACGATTTGCTCATCACGCATCAACAAGGCCTCAGTAATATCCACCGTGACGACTTTCGATACGCCCTTCTCCTGCATAGTTACGCCGATAAGCTGATCTGCCATTTCCATGGCAATTTTGTTGTGGCTAATAAACACAAACTGAGTTTGTTCGGACATCTTTTTCACCAGGTTGCATAAGCGTTCGGTGTTGCTGTCGTCCAGCGGCGCATCAACCTCATCGAGCAAACAAAATGGCGCGGGATTAAGTTGGAATAACGAGAACACCAGCGAGATAGCGGTGAGAGCTTTTTCGCCGCCCGACATTAAATGTATCGAGCTATTTTTTTTGCCTGGCGGCTGCGCCATCACTTGCACACCACTGTCCAAAATCTCTTCGCCTGTCAGCACTAAGCGCGCTTCGCCACCGCCAAATAAAATCGGAAACATCACCGCTAAATGTTCATTCACTTTGTTGTAAGTATCCATCAGCAAGTCGCGCGATTCCTTGTCGATACGGCGTATAGCGTCCTCCAAAGTTGCCATAGCCTCATTCAAATCGAGGGCTTGTGCATCCAAATAATTTTTGCGTTCAGTCGAGGCTTGTAGCTCATCCAGCGCAGCTAAATTCACCGCGCCCAAGGCTTCGATGTCGGCTTGCAAACGCGTCAATTCGTTTTGCAAACTGGCCACTTTGTAATTGCCATTTGCTAGCAACGCTAACAAAGTCGCTTCATCCACGCCTTCTAACTGCGTCGCCCATTGCTCAAAATTGAGGCGCGCTTCTTGTTCTTTAAGCGTCAGCTCGACCAATTTATCGCGCAGCGGTTGCAAGCCATGTTCATTGCTCATGCGCGCTTGCTCTAGCTTTTGCAAACTTACGCTGGCGTGTTCTAAGGCGTTGCGCGCCTCTGCTAGCGCGGTTTCGCTGGCTTTTCGAGATTGCAAAGCGGTTTGTAATTGCGCTTGTACATCGGTGTCGCTAGTACTGGTGAGTTCTTCATCCAAGCCGATTAAATTAAATTCCAGTTGCGCCAAAGTGGTAGCCGCTTGCGCCATGCCTTTTTGCAAATCGGCCAATTTGTCTTTGCAAGTTTGTGCGAAATAACGCGCTTCTTGCAGACTGTGCTGCGCTTGCTGGCTGCGTCCGCGCTGCTCGCGCAAACTCATATCTTGCGTATTGGCATGGCGTTGCGCATTGTCTATCTGCGCAAAAAAACTCGCGTTCTGCTCACGCAACGCCGCCATTTGTTCATCAAGCTGTTGTGTTTGCATCTGCTCGTTCATCAGCAGCTCTGCCAACTCGGCTAACTCATCGTCGATTTGCAACATACGCTCTGCGCTGCGTTCAGCCGCTTGAGTGAGTTTCAAAATATGTAATTGCAACTCATGCGCGCGTTGCTGCATGGCACTTGCATCACTACGCAGCGGCACAATGTTGTGCACGATGTCTTGCAAAACATGTTCAGCGGTTTGCAAGACATCACGCAAAATAGCGAGCGCGCCCTGCTGGCTAATCAACTCCTCATTCAGTTGCTCAATCTCGCGCTGCCGCGCCAACACGCCATGCAACTGGCTATCAGGCGCATGGAACGACACGCTGTGTTGTGTCACCACATGCCCAGCACGGGTCACCAGCGATGCGCCGGCTGGCAAGGTTGCACGCAGATTCTCTGCACCAGCCAAATCTTCCGCGACAAACACGCCATTGAGCCAATCTTGCAACGCAGGCAACAACTGCGCGTCCTGACATTGCACGAAATCCAGTAAACGCGGCAACGCCTGATTGGGCAAGGCAGACACGACATCAGATTTGAATAAGAAAGCCAGTTTGGTAGCAGGTGCAGCTAGCGGCAGGGCAGCATTTTTATCCAGTGCAATGGCATTGATGCGTTCGCGCAACACCGCTTCCAAAGCGTTTTCCCAGCCATTGGCAATCTGCAATGATTGCCACAAACGTGGCGCATGTTGCAACTGCTGAGCTGCCAACCAAGCTGTTAAATTTTTATCGGTATCGAGTTGATTTTGTAATTGCTGCAAGGCGTGCAAACGTGCCTCGGTCTGGGCGGCGGCGCGCTCAGCGTTTTGTACAGCAAGGCGCGCATCACGCAATTCGGTCTCGGCTTGCGGCTGGTGCGCTTGTAAATTGCTTAGCTGTTCTTGTGCGATTTCGTGCTGCATAGCAAGCTCCGCAGCTTGCTCGTGAGCTTGCTGCAACACCCCGCCTTCGGCACGCGGCAAATTATCTTTTTCCAATAACAAGCGGGTGCGACGCGACTCAATTTGCGTCACATTGCGTTGCAAATTAGCGCGTTGCGTATCGGCTAATTGCAAAGATTGTTGCAACTGTAATTGCTCGCGCTGCACCGCTTGATAGGCTTGCTGCGCCTCACTCGCCGCGTTTTCGGCATCAGGCAAACGCGCCGCTTCCAGCTCGGCGGTTTGTTCGGCTTCGGCTAATTTATGCACCGCACCTTCTTGCTGACGTTGCCAATGTTCGAGCAACGATTGCGTGCTGCCGCGTTGACTCGCTTGTTGCTCAATGTGTTTTTTGGCTTGCGCAATTTGTAGTGCGAGGCGTTGGCGTTGGGTTTCAGCATGAGCGATTTGTTGTTCCAAACGCGCGATGTCGGCGTTAGCTGAATAAAACTCGCCCTGCTTAATATGCAAAGCATCGGAGAATTGATAATGGCTGCTACGCGCAGTTTCTAATTGGCTTTCCAGCTCGCGCAACTGCGCGGTTTGCGCCTCTAACTCAAGGCGCGTTTTTTCAGTGGCTTGCAAAAATTTGGCGCGCTGTGATTGGGCATCTTGCTTTTTTAATAGCCAAAATAATTGTTGCGAGGTGCTGCGTTGTGCTTCTAGTGCGCGATAGTTTTTCGCCACTTCGGCTTGTGCACCGAGATGAACTAACTGCTTATCCAACTCTTGCAAAATATCGCTAACACGCAACAAGTTGTCCCGCGTGTCGGCGATGCGTAATTCGGTTTCACGCCGTCTATCACGATATTTTGAAACCCCCGCCGCTTCTTCCAAAAAGATGCGCAGCTCTTCTGGCTTGGCTTCGATGATGCGCGAAATCATGCCCTGCTCGATGATGGCGTAAGCGCGCGAACCCAAGCCTGTGCCGAGAAAAATATCGGTCACATCTTTGCGTCGCACTTGCTGATTGTTGATGAAGTATTTTGAGTCGCCATCACGCGTTAACACACGCTTAATCGCGATTTCGGCATAGCTAGACCACTGCCCCACCGCCTTGCCCAGCGCATTATCAAACACCAATTCCACACTGGCGCGCGACACGGGTTTACGTTTGCTCGAACCGTTAAAAATCACGTCCTGCATGGTCGCGCCGCGTAACGCCGAAGCCTTAGATTCGCCCAACACCCAGCGCAACGCGTCGATGACATTCGACTTGCCGCAACCGTTCGGCCCGACCACGCCGACGATCTGTCCGGGTAAGGAAAAAGCAGTGGGGTCAACAAAGGATTTGAAGCCTGCGAGTTTGATTTGAGAGAGACGCAAAAGGAGGAGGTGTAGATATAATGCGCGTCATTTTAACCTAAGCGCGAGCACACACCAAATGAGCACTCAACCCAATAAAAATCTGGAAACTTTCCCTAACCCCAACACCAAACGCGATTACCACATCCACATGGAAATCCCCGAATTCACTTGCCTGTGTCCCAAAACAGGACAGCCTGATTTCGCCACATTGATACTCGATTACATCGCGGATGAAAAATGCGTCGAACTAAAAAGTCTGAAGCAATACATGTGGAGTTTCCGCGAAGAAGGCCATTTCCACGAAGACATGACTAATTTAATTTTGGATGATTTAGTCGCCGCCACCGCGCCAAAATTTATGCGCCTCACCGCCAAATTTTATGTACGCGGCGGCATCTTCACCAACGTCATCGCCGAACACCGCCAAGCAGGCTGGCAACCCGCACCGTTCGTAGAACTCAGCCAATTCGGCACGCAATCCAATACGCGCGGTTAAACGCGCGCATCGACACTGTGTCCGTGTTCCTAGGCATCGACTTCGGCACGTCGGGCGTGCGGGCTTGTGCCATTTCCGCAAACAAATCGGTGTGTTGGGAGCAGCGTGTTAGCTTTGCCAATCCCGCCTCGCAAACGCCACAAGATTGGCGCGAGGCGTTGCAATCTTTACTTGCCGCTTTGCCGCCAGCACTGGCGAAAAATCTGCACGGCATCGCGCTGGATGGCACGTCGGGCACGGTGTTGTTGTGCGATGAAAATTTGACGCCCGTCTCACCTGCGCTGCTCTATCACGACACTCGCGCGGAGCTTGAAGCAGCCCAACTTAAAATCCTCGCGCCAAAAAATCATATCGTGTGCGCTGCCAGCTCTGGCTTGGCAAAATTTCTCTGGCTGACGCAACGCTATCCCGACGCGCAACACTTTTTGCATCAAGCCGATTGGCTAACCGCGCAGCTCACGGGCGTAGCGGGTGTAAGCGATTATCACAATGCTTTGAAGACAGGTTATGACGTAGCAAATTTGTGTTGGCCCGCTTGGCTACGGGCTTTGCCCAATGCGCATCGGCTGCCCAAAGTGGTCGCACCAGGCGCGCTGATTGCCCGCATTGCGCCCGATGTCGCAGCGCGTTTTGGTATCGCACCCGCTTGCAAAATCTATGCAGGAACAACCGACAGCATCGCGGCATTTATGGCGAGCGAAGTGGCGGATACGGACGTGGGGGTAACCTCGCTGGGCACGACTTTGGTGTTGAAGCAATTATCACGAGTGCGCATAGAAGCCAGTGAATACGGCATTTACAGCCATCGCTATGGAAATCTTTGGTTAGTTGGCGGCGCGTCAAATGCGGGCGCGGGGGTATTAAAGAATTATTTTTCGGATACGCAATTAGCAACCTTGAGCGCGCAAATTGATGCGCAAAAAACCAGTCCGCTGGACTATTACCCGCTGCCGAAAAGCGGCGAACGCTTTCCCACTAACGATGTAAATCTTGCGCCACGTTTATCGCCACGCCCTGCTGACGATGCGGAATTTTTGCATGGCATATTGCAAGGCTTGGCGCGCATCGAAGCAGACGGTTATGCCAAATTAAATCAGCTCGGTGCGGGCAAAATTTCGCGCATCGTAAGCTGTGGCGGCGGGGCAAAAAACCTCACTTGGCAAGCCATCCGCGCGCGTCATTGTGAGCTCGCCGTGAGTGTCGCCACACATAGCGAAGCCGCCTATGGCGCGGCGTTGTTAGCGCAAAAATCCGCTGCATAAAACCACTGGTTTTGTTAAAGTCCGCGCCTTGTTTATTTGAGCCCACGCCATGTCTAACGCCGACCCCCTCGAAATCGAAAAATTTTCGCAACTCGCCCATAAATGGTGGGACCCGCACAGCGAATTCAAACCACTACACGAGATCAATCCGCTACGACTGAATTACATCAACCAATGCGCGCAGCTTGCAGGCAAAAGCGTGTTGGATGTGGGCTGTGGCGGCGGCATTTTGTCGGAAAGCATGGCGGGGCTAGGCGCAGTCGTAACGGGCATCGACCTATCCGATAAAGCCTTGCAAGTCGCCAAACTGCATCTGCTCGAAAGCGATCAAAAAGTTGATTATCGCAAAGTCGCAGTGGAGCAATTAGCCGCCGAGCAACCCGCTTCTTTTGATGTAGTGACATGCTTAGAAATGCTTGAGCATGTACCCAATCCCGCCAGTGTTATCAAGGCTTGTGCGGCTTTAGTCAAACCCGGCGGTCAGGTGTTTTTTTCAACCTTGAATCGCAATCCGAAATCCTATTTATTCGCCATCATCGGCGCGGAATATGTGCTCAATATGTTGCCACGCGGCACACACGACTACGCCAAATTTCTCAAACCGTCCGAGCTTGCGCAAGCCTGCCGCGCTGCTAATTTGAACGTAAACGACATCGTCGGCATGAGCTACAACCCGTTTAGTAAAGTCTATTCATTCGGGCGCGACACCAGCGTGAATTACATGATTGCGTGCCGCAGTGAAGCCTAAAGTCCGCGCCGTTTTATTCGATTTAGACGGCACATTTGCCGACACCGCGCCAGACCTTGCCGCCGCGCTCAACAATGTGCGCGCCACGCGCGACCTTGCTCCGCTACCTTTAGAAGTACTGAGGCCGCAAGCATCGCATGGTTCAGTTGGCTTGCTTCAAGTGGGCATGGCTATCACGCCTGAATCGCCTGATTTTGCAGCCTTGCGCGAAATTTTTCTACAGCACTACTCTGACAACATTTGTGTGCATACCACGCTATTCGACGGCATCGCGGAGCTCATCAATCAACTAGAGGCGCGTGACATTATTTGGGGCATTGTCACCAATAAACCGCAGCGTTTTACTGTGCCACTGATGCAAGCCTTGGGCTATGCGACGCGCGCGGGATGTTTGATTAGCGGCGATACCTGTACGAATGCCAAACCGCATCCAGAACCGATGCACAAAGCCTGCGCAACAATAAATATCGCAGCGGCAAACTGCTTGTATTTAGGCGATGACCAACGCGATATGCAAGCCGCCAATGCCGTGTCTATGCGCGGCATCATCGCTGGTTACGGCTATGTCGGAGAGGACTGTTCGGTAGCAAATTGGCTAGCACAGGGCAGCGTAAGCACGCCTTTAGAGCTACTGAATTTTTTGACCTAACAAGCGCACGGCTGTCCGAGCCGCAGCATCTGTCAGCACACTAATCAGACACTTTCACCGTCAAGCCTAAAGCGCGAATTTTTTCGGCAAACTCGTCTAGCTTTTCTTTAGGGAGTGCGCTAAGACGCGAGGCTTCCGCTTGCATTGAGGGACGCGCAAGCCCATATAACAGCACGCCTTGCGGGTGATGTCCATCGCGCAACAGCCCTGCTACAAACGCTAAATAATCGTCTTCATCTTGTGTGCTAGGCGACACGCCATCGACGGCAAACCAGCAGGTCTGTAGCCATGTGGGACACAGCGAAATTGCGATGATGAGATGAGCGCGAACTTTGTCCATCGTGCTGTGCGTGTCATTGACGCGCGCCATGCCTGCGGCACTGGCTCTATCGAGTTTGAACCACACTTCCCCGTTGATTTTTGCCATGCCACGCAAGCCGTTTTGCACGACTTCTCGGTGCATCAAACTGCCGTTGCTAATCAGCACGGTTTTAACTTCAGCAGGCAAATTAACACTGGCGCGTAGCTTAGTAATCAGCTCGATAACTGGAGCAAATTCCGCGCTGCTAGTAGGTTCACCGTTGCCTGACAAAGCGATGTCGTTGATACGCCGCATCCCTTCTGGCACGCGGTTTTGCATAAAATCACCGTGCAGTATTTCGTGCAAAAAACCGTGCAGTTCTTGTGCTAATAAATTTAGCTCGACAGGGGGAGCTGTGCCGCGCGTAAGGTCAGGCACTTGGCAATACACACATCGCCAGTTGCAGGCGTTGTTGGGATTGAGATTGATGCCGATAGACACGCCACCCGCGCGGCGTGAAATAACGGGGTAAACGTAGGTCAGATTGGCACTGTCGCGGTCGTGATCGACCACGCTTAAAGGGATTGTTTTAAGTGATTTTAAGTCGCTCAAGATTTTGGTAAATACTTGGCTGGATCGACAGGTTTGCCCAAGCGGCGCACTTCAAAATGCAGCTTGATTTGCTCGGCATCGGTGTTGCCCATTTCGGCAATTTTTTCACCGCGTTTGATGCTCTGCCCTTCTTTCACCAAAATTTTGTCGTTGTGCGCATAGGCACTCAAATAAGTCTTGTTGTGCTTGATGATGATGAGTTTTCCATAACCGCGTAAACCGCTGCCGCTATACACCACTTTACCTGGCGCGCTGGCAAAGATGGGTTGCCCCAACTTGCCCGCGATGTCGATGCCTTTACGATTCGCCGCTTCAGAAAATTGCGCGATGATTTTGCCGTTGGTAGGCAGTGTCCATTGCAGCGCGTCTTCATCCGTATTCAGCACAGGGGCATCGACGCGCGGTTCAACTTTTGCAATCGGTGCGACCGGTACTTTTACGCCACTAGGGACATTGGTGACGCTACTGGCAAGGCTGATCGCTGCACCGTTTTGCACGCTGTCGATTTGACCCACGGCGGCATCGTTGTAAACGTATTTGACTAACTTAGGCTGCTCTTTAATCGTCACCGAGACAGGTGCACTATCACTGGCAAGCGTACCCGTTGTGCTGGCTTTATTGCTCATCGCGAACAGTTGCAATACTTGTCCAATGTTAATCAGGCTGGGGTTTCTCAGTCCATTTAACTCCGCTAATTCGTGGTAGTCCAAGCCGTAATAAAACGCGATGCTGTACAAAGTATCGCCTTTCAAAACCTGATGTGTAGCAGGTCGCCAATCTTTTTCACCTGCTGCTTGCATACGCGTATCTTCAGTGCTTGTTACTTTTACTTTAGCACTGCCGTCGCGCATGGGTTCAGTGCTACACGCCGCTAAAAAAACAGCCGCGAGAACGCAGCTTAAAAAGTGTTGGTAGCTCATGCTTTTCCCATCAATAACGGCACAAATTTCACCGCTTCTAATTTGGTTTCGCGATAGCCCTTGGCATCGCGTTCGATTAAATACAAATGCTGTTCATTCATCCCCACAGGCAACACCATGCGCCCACCGATGGCTAATTGCGCACGCAGTGCGGGCAACAACGTGGGCGCGGCGGCGGCCATGATGATGCCATCAAACGGAGCGACTTCGGGCAAGCCTGTACAGCCATCGGCATAACGCAATGTCACGTTATTGATTTGCAATTCACTCAACTGTTTTTTAGCACGCAAATGCAGCGGCTTAATACGTTCCATGCTGTACACGCTATCCGCCACATTTGCCAAGACCGCCGCTTGATAGCCGCAGCCTGTGCCGATTTCCAACACCTTTTTCAGTGGCTGTCCGTTGCGCAAAATTTCTATCATGCGCGCCACGATATAAGGCTGCGAAATGGTTTGATTAAAGTTAATCGGCAACGACACATCGTCATAGGCGCGACTGGCTAATGCCTCATCGACAAACAAATGACGCGGCACAGCAAACATCGCCGCCAACACCGCGTCGTCTTGTATGCCTTGCGCACGCAAGCGTTCCACCATACGCAGCTTAGTGCGCTCCGAAGTCATACCGATACCTTTAGCTTTATTCATTGCAGCCAAGCGCGCACAGCGGCGAGTTGTGAAGTTTGCGTAAGGTCAATCTGCAAGGGTGTAATCGACACTTGACGGGCGGCGAGCGCGTAAAAATCTGTGCCCTCGCCCGCGTCTTGCGCCTTGCCCGCCGCACCCACCCAATACACGGTTTCACCTTGCGGATTAAGAGCCTTGATGACCGGCTCAGCTTTATGGCGTTTGCCCAAACGCGTCACCACTGTGCCTTGTAAATCGGCATAAGCGATATTGGGCACGTTGACATTGAGCAGCCAAGGTTGCGAATTTTTTTGTATGGCAAAGCGTTGCACCAACTCGACCACCACGCGCGCTGCTGTTTCGTAATGCTGCAATTCTTTACCCACCAACGACACCGCAATCGCAGGAATGCCGAGCAAATAGCCTTCGGTTGCCGCCGCTACCGTGCCCGAATAAATCGTATCGTCGCCCATATTTGCCCCAGCGTTAATGCCTGATACAACGAGGTCGGGCTGCTCATCTAACATGCCCGTGACCGCCAAATGCACACAATCCGTGGGCGTACCGTTGACGTAATAAAAACCGCTATCGGCGCGGCGTAGTTTGAGTGGTCTATCAAGTGTTAAGGAGTTGCTTGCGCCGCTGCGATCACGTTCGGGTGCTACGACGACCACGTCGGCAATGCAGGCTAAATGTGCGGCAAGTATCGCCAGTCCAGGTGCGAAATAACCATCGTCATTGCTAATGAGAATACGCATCGTCGGTCTAAATTCGAGTGGACTGGGAAGTGATGATTTGGTCAGCGTGAGAAGATTCGAACTTCCGACCCCTACCACCCCAAGGTAGTGCGCTACCAGGCTGCGCTACACGCTGAAGCGCAGCATTATAGCAAAGCTAGGCCGTTTTGCCATTCTCTTTCCACTACTTTCGTGAATTTTTTATAGCGATTTTTCGCCTACGCGAAAATTTTTAGCGCGTTGCCTGTGTCAGTAAAACATCGCGTACAGGTTTGAAGCTGCGCCGGTGAATTGCACACGCACCATGCTCCTGCAACGCTGCCAAATGCGCCGCTGTGCCGTAGCCTTTGTGTCCCGCAAAACCATATTGCGGATATTGCTCATGCAACGCCAACATCAACGCATCACGCGCGGTTTTTGCCAAAATTGACGCAGCTGAAATCGCGGCAACTTTGCTATCGCCTTGCACAATCGCTTCGCTTTGAATACCGGTATCTGGGCAAAACAAGCCATCCACCAACACATATTCTGGTGTTACTGGCAACGCCAACACCGCGCGGCGCATGGCAAGCAAGCTGGCTTGCAAAATGTTGAGTTCATCAATTTCCTCCACGCTGGCATACGCCACAGCCCACGCCAAAGCGTGTTCGCGTATTTGGGGGGCGAGCAAATCACGCTTTTTTTCGGAGAGTTTTTTCGAGTCTGCCAAGCCTGCAATCGCACGGGCAGGATTGAGTATGACCGCTGCGGCACTGACAGGACCTGCCAACGGGCCACGCCCTGCTTCATCAACGCCACAGCAAATTAAATGCGCGTACATCACGCCTTTTTCATAAATCGAAATCTCGTCGCAATACGTTGTTGCTCACAAAGAATCACTCCTAACATAGTGGCTCTATCCCCAGCTACAACTCCTGATGACAAGTGCGTCGTCGTAATTTTTTGTTCGCGCCTAGTCTTGCTTAGATATTTCAATTTATAGAGCCTTTGCTAAGTACGGCAGAATCGCGGCGGCAGCTTTTTGCGCGGTGTCATGGCGCAAGCTCAAATGCAATTCAGTGAAAGCGGTTTCGAGTTCAGCGACAGCATTTTTATCACGCAATAAATTCAACATCGCTTGGGCTAAATTTTGCGGAGTTGCGTCCTGTTGCAATAATTCAGGCACAACAAAACGTCCTAGCAAAATGTTCGGCAAACCAACGTAAGGTAGATAGCCTTTGCCCTTCATCAGCCACCAAGATAGTTTTGGCATACGATAAGTAATCACCATCGCGCGCTTGAGCAGCGTGCATTCCAGCGTCGCCGTGCCCGATGCCACCAGCACCATATCGGCGGCAATCATGGCATCCTGTGCGTGACCAAACAGCAAGGTAATCGGCAGTTGTTCACCATCAAAATCGTACAAAGCCTGCTCGAACATGCGGCGCGTTTCGCGGCTCACCAGCGGCACTAAAAAACGCGCGTCTGGCACACTTTGCAAAATCAGTTTCGCGGTATTGATATAGGTTTCCGCCAAACTTTTCACTTCGCTTTGGCGGCTGCCCGGCAACAACGCGAACACGGTAGCCCCCAGCGGAATACGCATGGTTTCGCGCATCTCGGCACGCTTAGGATGTAGCGGCAGCATGTCGGCAAGCGGATGTCCGACAAAATCGACTGGCACACCTACGTCTTGATACAGCTTAGCTTCATGCGGAAATAAACACAGCATGTGCGACACTGCGTTTTTAATTTTGTGAATGCGTTCTCCACGCCACGCCCAAATGGATGGGCTCACATAATGGACTGTCGGAATGCCTGCGGATTTCAAATCGCGCTCTAAGCCTAAATTGAAATCAGGCGCGTCGATGGCGATAAAAAGCTGCGGTTTATGCGTCAAAAAATAGGCGCGTAATTTGCGCCGTATGCCAACGATTTCTAAGTAATGACGCAACACTTCGACATAGCCGCGCACCGCTAATTTTTCCATCGGATACAACACAGTCATGCCTGCTGCCTGCATCTTTGGCCCGCCGATACCGACAAACTCGACGGCAGGCTGTGCCGCTGTTAAGGCTTCGATTAAATGGCTGCCGAGCAAGTCTCCCGATGCTTCACCCGCGACAATTCCGACTACGATTTTTTTTTCTGATTGCATTACTTAGAAAACCTTAACGAACGATGCCGCGTTGTGAACTGGCCAAGAATTCGACCAATAGTTGTAACTCAGGATGATCGCCTAGTTGCGCTTGTAGCGCGGTTTGTGCCTCCGCAAAACTCAAACCCGATTTATAAATGGTTTTGTACGCCGCCTTAATCGTGGCGATTTGCGCCACATCAAAACCGCGTCGTTTCAAGCCTTCCGAATTGATGCCGTGTGCTTCAACGGGATTGCCTGCCACGGTGAAATACGGCGGCACATCTTGCGTAATACGCGACTGAAAACCGGTCATTGCATGTGCGCCGATACGCACGAATTGATGCACGCCCGTCAGCCCACCAATAATGACCCAATCGTCAATGCGTACATGGCCTGCGAGGGTTACGCCATTCGCCATAATGGTGTGATTACCAACATGACAATCGTGCGCAATATGGACGTAAGCCATAATCCAATTATTGTTGCCGATACTGGTTAGCCCACCGTCTTGTATCGTGCCTAAGTTAAAGGTGCAAAACTCACGAATGGTGTTGTTGTCGCCAATTTCTAAACACGTTGGTTCACCTGCATATTTTTTATCCTGAGGAATTTCGCCCAAAGAATTAAATTGCATGATGCGGTTATTTTTGCCAATACGGGTATGCCCGTGGATCACCACATGCGGGCCGACCACCGTGCCACTACCGATTTCAACATGCTCACCAATAATGCTATACGCACCAATTTCCACATCGTCAGCGAGACGCGCATTGGGGTGAATAATCGCAGTGGAATGAATCATATTTTTAACCCTATTATTTATTTGTAATCGGGTGTCTCTAGAAATTAAAATATCGAAGTGAGGCTAGGCGCGAACAAAAAATTATGACGCGCATAGACAGACTATGTAAGGAATAATTTTTTGTGAGCAACAACGCATCGCGATGAGATTTGGATTTATAGAGATGCCCGAATTTATTCGACTTCTTTTGAAGTACACATCAGTTCCGCTTCAGCAACCAACAAACCATCGACTTCGGCAACCGCTTTGAACTTGAACAAGCCACGCATACTGCGCAATAAAGTAACCTTGAAAATGATTTGATCGCCTGCGCTAACAGGACGCTTAAAGCGTGCGCCATCAATACCCGCAAAGTAGTACACCGATTTTTTATCGGGATCGGCAACCATAGATTTGAACGACAACAAAGCGGCGACTTGCGCCATGGCTTCTATAATCAGTACGCCAGGCATGACAGGATGATGCGGGTAGTGTCCAGGGAAAAACGGCTCGTTAATCGTGACGTTTTTCAATGCCACAATTGCTTTACCTGGCTCTATAGACAGTACGCGATCGACCAACAAAAACGGGTAACGATGGGGTAGTGTTTCGAGAATTTCGTGGATGTTCATTTGCATGGTGCTTCTCCCTTTAATAATTCAACTTGTTTTTCGAGTGTTTTAAGACGGTCAACCAATCTATCTAAATGTCGTAAATGCACGGCATTTTTGCGCCAGTCATCAGCTTTAGCGAACGGATAAATCGCCGCATATGAACCCGCTTCGCGGATGGATTTACCAATCAATGAGAATGATGCAATCTCAACATGATCGGCGATTTGCAGATGCCCCAAAATCCCCGCGCTGCCACCGATGCGGCAATACTTGCCTATCACCGCACTGCCTGCAATGCCCACGCAGCCAGCGATTGCGGTATGCGCACCAATGCGCACGTTGTGGGCGATTTGAATTTGATTGTCGAGTTTTACGTCGTCTTCAATAATCGTATCGGCTAATGCGCCGCGATCTATGGTGGTGTTCGCGCCAATTTCCACATCGTCGCCTATCAGCACGCGACCGATTTGCGGAATCTTCAACCAATGGTCGCCTTCGACCGCAAAGCCAAACCCATCGGCACCAATCACCACACCAGAATGGGCAATCAAGCGTTCACCTATGACGCAGTGGTGATACACCACCACGCGCGGATAAAGGCGGGCATGGCTGCCTATCACCACATTTTCGCCGACCACGCAGCCTTCACCGATGACACTGTGCGCGCCAATAATTGCACCCGCACCAATCACCGCTGTCGCGGCGATACTGGCAGTCGCATCTATCTGCGCATTGGCCGCCACAATCGCAGCAGGATGAATACCAACGGGCGATTGCGGCAAAGGATTTAACAGCGCGGAAACTTTCGCGAAGTAAGCATAAGGATTATCAGAAATGATGCGCGGCTGTTGGGTCGCATCGGCATCGGCTGCGGACAAAATCAACGCGCCAGCACGGGAGCTGGTGAGCTGCGCACGATATTTACTGTTGGTGAGAAAACTAATTTGCGTCGCTGTAGCGGCTTCTAGCGTAGCAATTTGGGTGACGCGCGTGCTGCCTTCACCCAATACTTGCCCGCCTAAGCGCGCCACCAATTCATCTAAGCTAAAACTGTTCATAGCGACTTATTTAGTTTCAGTTACGGTATCACTGGCTAAAAATTTAATCACCTTGTCGGTGATGTCAATTCTAGGATTGCGATATACCGCTTCTTGCAAAATTAAATCGTATTTTTCTGTTCCCGCAATTTGCTGTATGGCTTTATTGGCGCGCTCTAACACCATCGCCAGCTCTTCGTTTTTACGCAGGTTTAAGTCTTCGCGAAACTCGCGCTGCATCCGTTGCAAATTAACATTCATGCTGGTCAGCTCACGCTCTTTGTTGCGATGATCTGCGTCACTCAGCTTGCCATTGTCTTGCTCTAATTGCGTTTGCAGGGTCTTAGTTTGCTTAGCTAACACTTTAATTTCCACATCGCGCGCCGAGAACTCTTTACTAATTTTTTCTTCGGCTTTAATTGCGGGCGCGGACTCGCGCAACACCCGTTCGGTATCGACCACACCGACCTTAAAATCAGCCGCCATCGCGCTGAGCGCAACGCTTATCAAAGCAAAACCTAATAAGTATTTTTTCATATTGATGCTCCTAAAAAATCAATAATTTGAAATTTGATTATTCTTACGGGTGTCTCTAAAAATTCAAATATCTAAACAAGACTAAGCGCGAACAAAAAATTACGACGCGCATAGATAACTATGTAAGGAGTAATTTTTTGCGAGCAACGACGTATTGTGACGAGATTTGGATTTATAGAGATACCCGTTAAAACATTGAACCTAAGGTGAACTGGAAGCGTTGCAATTTATCCTGCTGCTGTTTATTCAGTGCCACACCATAACTAAATTTCAACGGTCCCATCGGCGACAACCAAGTTAACGCCACCCCAGTCGAATAACGTCCGCCCATCGAACCGAGCACATCACTAGGACCATACACCGCACCACCATCAAGGAATCCGCTAATGCGCAAAGATTTTTCTTTAATGCCTGGAATCGGCGCGAATACTTCGATATTACCGACCACTCGGCGCGTACCACCAATCGACAAATTGCTGGTGTCGCGCGGGCCTAAAGAGTTGGGTTCATAACCGCGTACCGAACCCGTACCACCCGCGTAATAATTCTTAAAGAACGGCATTTGTTTCCCACCATAGCCGCCGCCCACGCCCGCTTGACCATTGAGCAAGAGCGTCCAATCCGTATTCAATGGATAGAAAAACTGGTGATCATAATTTAGCTTGTAATAGCGCATGTCCATGACAGGCAAAGCAGTTTCCAAATACAGATGTTTGACCGATCCTTCGGTGGTGTAAATCGCGCTGTCGCGCGTATCTTTGCCCCAACCGATAGTGCCCAACACGGTGGTATTCGTCGCTCCAAAAGTATTCACATAGTTGGTGAAGCGCAGCGGACTCAAAGCTGTTAAACCGATATGCGAACGCTCAATCGAGGTGCCGTAGCTGATACTTTCATCTTCATCTATCGGCACGCCAAAACGCACGCCGCCGCCTTGTGTGGATGACGTGTATTGGCTGACGGCGAGATTGGTCGCGTTGGTGTTGCGGTCGTAAATATCAAAGCCACGACTCACGCCTTCGTCGGTGTAATACGGGTTGGTATAAGACACCGAAACATTGCGATTGACGCGACTGGTATTGAGCTGAGTGGAGAGGTTATTACCCGTACCAAACAAATTCGCCTGCGACACACCGCCCATAAATACGACACCTTCGCCGCTGTTGTAACCCGCGCCGATAGAAAATGTACCGGTGGATTTTTCTTTCACCGCGACGTTTACATCCATCTGGTCAGTGGTGCCTTGCACCGCTGGGGTTTCAATGTTGACTTCAGAAAAGAAATTCAGGCGATCGACGTGCTGCTTAGATTTTTTAATTTTACTAATATCAAACCAAGTGCCTTCAACTTGGCGGAACTCGCGGCGTATCACGTCCTCATTGGTTTTGGTGTTACCGCTGACATTGATGCGCCGAATATAAACGCGATGCCCAGGATCAATCGCTACATTAAATGCCACTTGATGCTTGATTTTATCAATATCGGGAATGGCGTTGACGTTGGCAAAGGCGTGACCTTCTTGCGCTAAACGCTCGCCGATAAGTTTGCTAGTTTCGGTCAATGCTTTGCGCGAAAACACATCGCCCACTTTGATTTTAACTAAAGCCTCAATCTCCGCTTTAGGCAACAAGGTATCTCCCGACACGCTCACTTTGGACACGGTATATTTCGCGCCCTCGCTGATATTCAAGGTGATGTAAATATCTTTTTTATTCGGCGTAATCGAAACTTGCGTGGAGTCTATGGCGAACTCCAAATAGCCATTATCCAAATAATAAGAACGTAGCGTTTCCATATCGGCAGACAGTTTTTGCTTGGAGTATTGATCGTTGCTACTCATCCAAGTAAACCAATCAGGGGTACTCAACTTCATTAAATCCAGTAGCTCCGCTTCCGCATAGGCGTGATTACCGACGATATTGATTTGCTTAATTTTGGATACTTTTCCTTCAATCACATTAAACACAATCGCGACGCGATTACGCTCTAACTCAGTGACTTTGGTCTCGACGCTGACGGCATATTTACCGCGCGCCACATACTGCTGCTTCAAGCTCAGTGCGGCTTTTTCCATCTGCGCTTTATCAAAAATACGCGCCTCCACCAAGCCCGCATATTTCATATTATCTTTGAGCTGATCTTTAGGAAAATCTTTCACCCCGTTAATTTCGATGCTGGCAATCGAGGGACGCTCTTGCACTTTGACTAACAAAGTTTGCCCAATTACTTCGAGACGCACATCCTTAAAAAAGCCTGTCGCAAACAGCGCGCGTATTGAGTTGGTAGCTTGCTTGTCGTCTATGGTGTCGCCAACTTTAATCGGCAAATAACTCAACACCGTGCCAAGCTCAGTGCGTTGTATGCCTTCTACTTTAATGTCTTGCACCACAAACGGCTGCATCGCCGCTTGAGCAACAGAGCAAACGCAAAGCAGCGCGAACGCGCTTAGGATTTTTTTCAAACTCATTATTGTTCAACCCGAAATAATTCGATTTATATCGTTGTAAAAAGCAAACAGCATCATCGTACCCAGCAAGGCGATACCGATTTTTTGACCGACTTCCCAGCTCTTCTCGGAGACCTCACTACCTTTAATAAACTCGGCGGCATAATACAGCAAGTGCCCGCCATCCAATAAGGGGATGGGCAATAAGTTCAATACGCCTAAGCTAATACTGACCAATGCCAAGAAAGTTAAATACGCCACCAAGCCCATGCTCGCTGATTGTCCCGCGTAGTCCGCAATGGTAATTGGACCACTTAAATTTTTCAGCGACACTTCACCCAACACCATTTTGCCCATCATCTTCAAACTGATAATCGAAGTCTCCCAAGTCTTGCGCCCCGCTTGCGCTAACGCATTGAGCGGTGAGTAGCTGACCGTGGTAAACATGGATTGCCAAGCGGCTTCATCAACTTGTGGACCCGCACCAATTTTGCCGACCGCTTTGCCGCCTTCCATTACTTTGCGCGGTTGCAGCGTAATGCTGAGCTGCGTCACACCACGCTGAATCTCTAACATAAGAGGCTGCTCGGCATGACTGGCTACCTCGCGGATCAAGTCTTGAAAGCGTTGCAGCGCAACACCATTAGCACGCAACACCACATCGCCTGTTTGCAAGCCCGCTTGTTGTGCCACGCCATCCGCCGTGAGCTTGCCGATAACGGGCAATAAAATCGGCTCGTATAGATGTAAGCCGAGCTTATCCATAAACTCGCCGTCTAAATCGCTAGCTTGCAAACCAGACAAGTCCAAAGCGTGCATGCGCGTTTGCCCAGCTTTATCCAACATGGTCAGCGTCACCGTCTCACCACGCAACGCGCGGTCTAATAAATTCCAGCGCAGCTCTTGCCAACTCGGTATCGCATCGTCATTCACCGCTTGCACGGTGTCACCCGTTTGCAATTGCGCCAGCGCAGCAGGACTCGCCACACTCACCTCGCCTAACATCGGCTTGATGCTTGGCACGCCATACATAAACAAGCCCCAATACAAAGCAATCGCCAGCAAAAAATTCGCCAACGGCCCTGCCACTACGATCGCCATGCGTTGCAATACTGGCTTGCGATTAAACGCTAAAGGTAATTCGTCAGGCGCGACCTCACCTTCGCGCTCATCCAACATTTTGACGTAGCCGCCCAAAGGAATCGCGGACAACGTCCACTCAGTGTCAGAACCTTTGAAACGCTTGCTGTATAAGACTTTGCCAAAGCCCAAAGAAAAGCGCAGCACCTTAACGCCACAGCGGCGCGCGACGAAAAAGTGTCCCCATTCATGGAACACCACCAACAACACAATCGCACCAACAAAGGCTAATAAAGTCATCATTTTTTCATCCTCGCAATCTGCGCCGTTGCCGCACGCCGCGCCTGTGCATCGGCGTGTAACACATCGGCGAGGCAAGTGACTGGTAACACGGCTAATTGGTTCAATACCGCGTCGATAATTTTGGCAATGTCGAGGAAAGCAATGTGTTTATCGAGGAAGGCGGCGACGGCAATTTCGTTAGCGGCATTCAACAGCGCAGGCGCGGTACCCGCCGCGCGCAAGGCTTGATACGCCAAGGCTAAACACGGGAAGCGCACAAAATCTGGCGCGACGAAATTCATCTGTGCGACCTTAAATAAATCTAGCGGAGCAACACCTGAATCTATGCGCTCTGGATACGCCAGCCCGTAAGCTATCGGCGTGCGCATATCGGGATTGCCGAGCTGGGCGATGACCGAACCATCGACATATTCAACCAACGAATGAATCACGCTTTGCGGATGCACCACCACCTGAATATCGTCGGCACTGACGTTGAACAACCAATGCGCCTCGATGACCTCCAAGCCCTTATTCATCATGCTCGCCGAGTCCACCGAAATTTTGCGCCCCATCACCCAATTTGGATGCGCGCAGGCTTGATCGGGCGTGACATGTTGCAGCTCGCTTAAGGGCGTATCGCGGAACGGCCCGCCCGAGGCGGTGAGCAAAATACGGCGTACGCCGTTGGCATGTTGGTCGCCGTTATAGCCGCGCGGCAAGGCTTGGAAAATCGCGTTGTGTTCGCTGTCTATCGGCAACAACGCCGAACCGCTGACGCGCACCGCATCCATAAACACATTGCCCGCCATCACCAGCGTTTCTTTGTTCGCCAACAGAATTTTTTTACCCGCTTGCGCCGCCGCCAGCGTGGGGCGCAACCCTGCCGCGCCGACTATCGCTGCCATCACTGCATCGACTTCCGACGCAATACACACTTTTTCCAACGCCTCCACGCCGCTTAACACTTCGGTGGTTAAGCCTGCTTCACGCACGCGCTGACGCAACTCAACCACCGCCAGCTCGTCTAGCAACACTGCAAATTTAGGTTGGAATTGCACACACTGTTTGAAGAGCAAATCGACTTGGCGATACGCGGTCAAAGCGAAAACCTGAAAGCGGTCTGGATGACGCGCCACCACATCCAAGGTGCTCGTGCCGATGCTGCCTGTTGAACCTAAGATAGTGAGAGTTTGCATAAAGAAAAGTGGTGAGTAGCGGGGCGAATGAGGTCGTAAATGGGGCGCGCTTGCGCTAGGCTATTGCAGCACTAAAACCAATGCTGCCAAGGGTAAAGTCGAAGTTAAAGCATCAATCCGATCGAGCAAGCCGCCGTGTCCGGGCAACAATGCGCCGCTGTCTTTGACCCCTGCCTGACGCTTAATCGCCGACTCAAATAAATCGCCGATAACGGCTAAGCCCACCCACCACCAAGCCGCTAATAAGGCGATGGGCAACATGGCGTGCTGCCCCAGATTGGGTGCAAAACGCCATACCAAAATCACATAAACCGACACGCCCAACATCGCTCCCGCCACGCCTTCCCAAGTCTTGCCAGGGCTGATGCTGGGGGCTAATTTATTTTTGCCAAATTTGCGTCCCGCGAAGTACGCGGTACTGTCCGCTATCCACACCAAACCCATGATGAACAGCAACAGCCACGGACTCACGCTGCGCAAAGTCAACATCGCCAAGCCGGTTGGAATCAACACCGCCCAACCTAGCAACGCCATCAATTTAGTATCGCTGACTTTCCAGCTCGCAATCATCCAAGT
Source organism: Gallionella sp. (assembly GCA_036171175.1). Taxonomy (GTDB): domain Bacteria; phylum Pseudomonadota; class Gammaproteobacteria; order Burkholderiales; family Gallionellaceae; genus Gallionella. The sequence goes on along the minus strand of JAVHQO010000213.1, from coordinate 21,047 downwards.
CGGCACAATAATCAGCCACAGCAACGCTGCCACGCTATACACCACCATGTGCACCCAGACTGCCATGCCCGCTTCATGCGCGTCTAACCAGACCACGAGTAGCATCACCAGTAAGCTCGCCGCCCAATAAATTTTTGCGCTACGGTTGGATAATTTCGCCAGTTTTGCCCATTCAGAGATGCCTTGCATCACCATTAAGACAACTAAGCCTGTCCATCCAAATGGCGGTAAAGCAAACAAGGCAGCGAGGAATAAGCCCAACAAAATAACGGCGGTAATTATGCGAGATTTAAGCATGGCAAGCTCCTTTATGCAGACTTGAGTTGTTCGCTAGTACGACCAAAACGTCGCTCGCGGGCTTGATATGAGGCAATGGCTTGTGCCAGTTCGGCGCGGTCAAAATCAGGCCACAACGCGTCGGTGAAATACAGCTCGGTATAAGCCAATTGCCACAACATAAAGTTGCTGATGCGCTGCTCGCCACCAGTGCGGATAAACAAATCTGGCTCAGGCGCATCACTCATGGAAAAGTACGGCTGCAAATCTTCTTCAGTGAAATTATCACGACGCTCAGGATGCTCGCGCAGCATGGTTTTAACGGCATTCAATACATCCCAACGTCCGCCATAATTGGCTGCAATAGTGAGTGTTAAACCCGTATTATTTGCCGTCAAAGTTTCGGCATCTTGCATCGCTTTAACCAATGGCGCATCGAACGGCGCACGATCGCCGATGATTTTGAGGATGATATTTTTTTCGTGCATTTTGACGGCTTCACGCGCCAAAACTTTGATGAAAAGTCCCATCAAAAACGACACTTCATCAGCTGGTCTGCGCCAATTTTCGCTACTAAAAGCAAACACAGTGAGATAGCCAACGCCTAAATCGCGACAGGCTTTAACCGTCGCGCGCAACGCTTCCACACCTTGCTGATGACCAATAACGCGGGGCATAAAACGCTTTTTCGCCCAGCGTCCATTGCCATCCATAATCACTGCAATATGACGCGGCACAGCGGCCACATCGGGAATGCTACGAGTAGAACTAGGCAGTAGGCTCATATGAGGATTGAAATTCAGGATTATGGATTGAGCGGTGCATTGTTAATCACTGATGTTGTGGGAGATCAATTTATCGAACGATATTTAGAGTGTCGCTATCGCCCGATAAATCGGCCTGCTACATTAGACCGCCATCAAATCGACTTCTTTGGCAGCCAATGCTTTGTCAATTTCAACAATAAAACGGTCGGTAAGTTTTTGAATATCGTCTTGCGCACGACGCTCATCATCTTCGGCGATTTCTTTTTTCTTCAACCCTTCTTTCAAAGTGTTGTTGGCATCGCGGCGAATGTTGCGTATCGCCACTTTGGTATCTTCGCCTTCGGTCTTCACCACTTTAATCAAATCGCGGCGACGCTCTTCAGTCAGCATAGGCGTAGGCACACGAATAATTTCGCCATTAGTAGAAGGATTCAGCCCTAAATCAGCATCACGAATAGCTTTTTCAACAGGCCCTATCATGTGCTTTTCCCAGGGTTGTACGCCGATAGTGCGCGAGTCAATCAAGGTCACGTTCGCCACTTGCGTAAGCAGCGTTGGATTGCCGTAATAATCCACCATGACGTGATCCAAAATTCCCGTATGCGCACGACCAGTACGCACTTTGCTCAAATCCGTCTTTAACGAATCTAAAGATTTGAGCATTTTTTGCTCAGTATTTTTTTTAACTTCTGCAATCACAACACTCTCCTAATTTCACTCAAAAAGGTGCATCGAATCTCACTGAGAAAGGTGTCTCGAAAAATTCAAATATCGAAGAGAGACTAGGCGCGAACAAAAAATTATGACGCAGCATAGGCAAGCTATGTAAGGAGTAATTTTTTGTGAGCAACAAAGCATCGCGAAGAGATTTGAGTTTTGCGAGATAGCTTTTTAGTTACAGCGAACCAGCGTACCTTCGCTTTCGCCCAGCACCACGCGCTTTAACGCACCGGCTTTGAAAATACTAAACACAATGATGGGCAGCTTTTGGTCGCGACATAACGTCAACGCTGTGGCATCCATCACTTGCAAATTCTTGCTAATCGCCTCATCAAAACTCAAACTTTGATAGCGAATCGCGTGCTGATCTTTTTTCGGATCGGCGGTATAAATTCCATCAACCTTGGTGGCTTTAATCACCACCTCGGCACACATCTCAACACCTCGCAATGCGGCGGCGGTGTCCGTGGTAAAAAACGGACTACCGATACCTGCTGCGAAAATCACCACTTTACCGTCTTCCAAATAGCGCAACGCTTTGCCGCGAATAAACGGCTCGGCAACCTGCTCTAAGTTCAGCGCGGATTGAACGCGACACTCCAAGCCCCCGCGCGTCATGGCATCTTGCAACGCCATCGAATTCATCACGGTTGCCAACATGCCCATGTAATCGGCGGTCGCTCTATCCATCCCTACTGCCGCTGGTGCGACGCCACGGAAAATATTGCCGCCGCCAATCACCATCGCCACTTGCACGCCCATCGCCACCACTTCGGCGATTTCGGCAACGATGCGCTCGACCACTTGGCGATTGATGCCGTAACTATCGTCACCCATCAATGCCTCGCCGGACAGCTTGAGCAAAATACGTTTATAGACTGGCGCGCTCATGGTAATTACGCCTGCAACGCGGCAACAGCCTTCGCCACTTCTTCTGCGTAATCTTCGACTTTCTTCTCGATACCTTCACCCACAGTGAACATTTGGAAGGCAGCAACCGTCGCACCCTTCACTTTTAACAACTGCTCAACCGTTTGTTTGCCATCTGCGGCTTTAACAAAAACTTGACCCAACAAAGTGACATCTTTCAAGAATTTTTGCACTGAACCTTCGGCAATTTTTTCCAACATTGCTTCTGGCTTGCCTGCTTCTTTAGCTTTTTCAATCGCGATACGACGTTCTGTAGCGATGTCCTCTGGGTTTACGCCACTGACATCCACAGACTTTGGTTTCGATGCCGCAATATGCATCGCTAAATCACGACCCATCGCTTCATCACCACCGGTAAAGCTCAATAACACACCGATTTTGCTGCCATGCAAATAGCTCGCCAATTTGCCCGTAGCCGTTGCATAACGCTCAAAACGACGTACTGTCAGGTTTTCACCCAACTTAACCAACAATGCTTTACGCGCTTCTTCAACACTCAAAGTGCCGTTGGCAATAATCAATACTGACAATGCAGCCAAGTCAGCAGGGTTATGCTTCGCAACGGTTTCAGCAACGTTTTTAGCAAATGCCATAAAGTCATCATTTTTAGCCACGAAGTCAGTTTCGCAGTTCACTTCAGCTAATGCACCGCTCTTGCCATCCATCGCGATAAACGCGCCAACCACACCTTCAGCGGTCACACGGCTTGATGCCTTGCTTGCTTTTGCGCCACTCTTGATACGCATTTGCTCTTCCGCCAGCTTCAAATCACCATCCGCTTCAACCAACGCTTTTTTGCATTCCATCATGCCCAAGCCTGTTAATTCGCGTAATTCTTTAACCATTGCTGCTGTAATTTCTGCCATTTTTAACTCCGTTATTCTCAATAAATACTTACAAAAAAAGGGGCTCTCGCCCCTTCTTCGGTGCTTAAAAAAATTTAAGCAGCGGCTTGTTCAGCAACCTCTTGAACTAATTCATTCAAGGCTTGCGCACGACCTTCCAACACTGCATCGGCAATCGCACGAGCATACAAACGAATCGCTTGAGTTGAGTCATCGTTACCTGGAATAACGTATTCCACACCCAAAGGTGAGTTATTCGTATCAACAATACCAATCACAGGAATACCTAATTTTTGCGCTTCAACAATCGCGCCTTTTTGGTAGCCTACGTCGATAACAAAAATCGCTGAAGGCAAACCCTTCATGTCTTTGATACCACCCAAGCTGCGTTCCAATTTTTCCAGTTCGCGCGCCATCATCAACGCTTCTTTTTTAGTTACTTTTTCTGATGCGCCATCGGCTTGCATTTGTTCCAGATCGCGCAAACGCTTAATCGACAATTGCACGGTTTTGTAGTTGGTCAACATACCGCCCAACCAACGGTGATTAACAAAAGGAGAATCCGCACGTACTGCTTCTTCTTGCAAGATGTCGCGTGCTTGACGTTTAGTCGCAACGAACAACACCGTGCCTTTTTTAGCCGACAATTTACGCACGAAGTTTTCCGCTTCAGCGAACATTGCGACAGTTTTTTCCAGATTGATAATATGAATTTTGTTGCGATGACCGAAGATAAACGGAGCCATCTTAGGATTCCAGAAACGTGTTTGGTGACCAAAATGCACACCAGCTTCCAACATTTGACGCATTGTTACAGCCATAACTTACTCCATTGTTTAAGGGTTAGAACTACCACTCGCTAGCTTGACTCCGAAGAGCACCCCAACTGGTGCGAGGGGATATTTGCCCGCGACCATTCGCGAGCGGCGCGTATTCTATCACCAATCAGCAGCTTGCTTCAACTGTTGTAGCAACACTTAACCGCGACCAAGAAAGGCGTCGCGTACGGCATCCGCAAACAAATTTGCCGCCAACACCAACAGCAACATAAACCAGAACGCCGCCGCCAACGCCCACCACACCATCGGTTCGCGCCCCATTTCTAAACGCGCGCCGTTAATCATCGTGCCAAACGAAATCATGGACGGATCCACGCCGACACCAACATAGGACAACACCGCCTCCGCCAACACCAAGCCTGAAAAATCCATCACCAAGGCAATCAAAATAATGTGCATCACATTGGGAATAATGTGGCGCGACAGAATACGCAGATTCGATACGCCAAACGATTGTGCCGCCTGAATGTATTCCATCTCGCGCAGTTTCAAAGTTTCGCCGCGCAGTAAGCGGCACAAGCCCGTCCAACTGGTCATGCCCAAAATCAAACACAAAAACACCAAGCGCAAATCGGCGCGCGAGGCAGCCGTGGCGAACCAGTGCGGATGGGTATCTATCGTCACTTGCATCATCAGCACCGCCGCCGCAATCAGCAGCACACTGGGAATCGAACTCAATACCGTATAAATATATTGGATGAGGTCATCCACCCAGCCGCGAAAATATCCCGCCGCCACGCCTAAAAATAACGCCAGCGGCAACGTCACCAGCGTGGTCACCGTGCCGATAATCAACCCTGTTCGGATACTTTTAAGTGATAAATACAATACGTCGATGCCGACTTTGTCCGTCCCTAAAACGTGATATACGGTTGAGAGATTTGCCAGCGCGCCAATTAGCGTAGTTGTCAGCACCACGCTCACCAGTGCATAGCGCGAGCAACGCTGCGCTAGACTTTTCCCACTGCGCAAAAGCATATATTCCAGCAGCAACACCGTGCCCAATAGCAGCCCTACCAAGCCGCCCCAACTGGCACGCTGCCAGACATCCACCCTGCGTTGCGATGCGTCACTTAAATGCGCACCGCCAAACTGCAAACGGGGATAGTCGCGATGCACTTGACCTTGCGCATCGGTAAAACTTTCTTTGGCAAATAAAGTCAGCGCAAACGGCGCGGAATAGGTTTTTTCGGTATGCGTGCGCAACGGCGTGACCAACACATCGAACACGCTCAATACTTCAGGCGAATAAGTTTTTTCTTGCCCGTTTTGGTTGGGCAACAGCGCACGAAAATGTAAGCTATCGAGCACGCCAACGAGCACAAATAAACTCAACACCAACAAGGACAGCATCGCAAGCCGATTTTTTGCCAGACGCTGCCAAGGTAGCAATAAATGTGCACGACGACGAATGACTAAAGCACTGACGAGCAACACCGCAATGATTAAAAAAACCAGTGCATCGCTCCATAAAATCACAGGCATAACACTCATAAAAAGCCTTTGTCTATCGTAGCGAGCAAGCTCAAGCGCAACAAGCCGCGCAGTGCGCAACGAGACAGACCATACGGATAGGCGAGGCGCGAACGAGCACACAACAACGTAATTGAACGGCGCAGTAAATTGAGGAAGGTGTTCTTCATTGCAACCTCACCCGTGGATCGACTAGCGTATAGGAAAGGTCCGTCAAAATCAGTCCGACGATGTACAACAGCGAGCCTAAAAACACCATGGCGCGTACCACCGAAAAGTCCTGCGCGTTGATGGCATCAATGGTGTAACTGCCTAAGCCTGGAATACCGAAAAATGACTCGGTCAACAAGCCGCCCAGAAACAACAGAGGAATCACCACGACGATGCCCGTGAGAATGGGAATCATGGCGTTTTTTAACACATGTGTGAACAACACGCGCAGTTCGGATAAACCTTTGGCGCGCGCGGTGCGTACATAATCTTTACTAATTTCTTCGAGAAAAATAGTGCGATACCAACGACTGCTTGAGCCGATGCCGCTGACCACGCCGATGACAATGGGTAACACAATAAATTTGAAACTCTCTACACCGTTTGCATAGCCAGAAATTGGTACTAAATGCCAAATTTTACTGACCAAAAATTGTCCGCCAATAATGTAAAAAAGTCCCGACACGGACATCAACAATACGCATAAAACCAACCCCGCCACGTCCAATGCTGAGCCGCGAAACAGTGCCATCAGCAAGGCAAAGCTCACATAGACCAGTAGTCCAATCACAAAGGTCGGCACAGCAATGGCTAAGCTCGGCATCATGCGCTGAACAATCTCGCCAGCTATGCCACGCCCGTCATCCGAATAACCAAAGTCCATGACAAACATACTGGCGGATTTTTGCCAAAAAATAGTATGAGTAATTTTTTGACTACCTGCGGCAGCGGTATTAAACATGAGCGGCAGATCATAACCACGCTGCTGCTTCCATTTCTCGATGGCATCAGGCGTAACACGCTTCACACCTAACTGCATACGCGCCATATCATCGGGCGTATTCACCACAAAAAATAAAGTGAAGGTAAGCAGATTTACCCCAATGAGTATCGGGATGGCATACAAAATACGACGGATTAAATAGGCGAGCATAAGTTGGGCATTGTAATGGCAATTCTCAGTTTGCTACACATAGCTAAGCTCATCCATACGCGCAAGAAAAACGCGCTAGATTTCTCTAGCGCGTTTTTGTATTGGAGCGGGAAAAGAGGTTCGAACTCTCGACCTATACCTTGGCAAGGTATCGCTCTACCAACTGAGCTATTCCCGCAAAACTTATTAAACCATTGTTCAATGGTGAAAAAACTTACTGCATTTGGAGGTGCGTCCCAGAGTCGAACTGGGCTAACCGGATTTGCAATCCGGGGCATAACCGATTTGCTAACGCACCACGGCACTACTTTGAAACTTTATTTATTTGAAACCTGCAACATTTCAAATAATAGAGGGAAAGCTTAATATGCTTTCCCTCAAATTTGGAGCGGGAAAAGAGGTTCGAACTCTCGACCTATACCTTGGCAAGGTATCGCTCTACCAACTGAGCTATTCCCGCGAAACAGGCGCGCATTATAGGGATAGCGAAAAATCTGTCAATAAAATTCTGTGCTTTATTGTGTAATTTTTTATGAGACTAATGCACACCAAATAAACGCGCAAAATTTTCACTGGTCGCTTGCCCCACTTCCGCCACCGTAATGCCACGCAATAGCGCGATTTCTTCAGCGACGTGTTTAACGTAAGCAGGTTGATTGAGTTTGCCGCGAAATGGCACGGGGGCAAGATAGGGAGAATCAGTCTCAATCAAAATGCGACTCAATGGCACACGTTGTGCCACGTCTTTAATCTGCGTGGCGTTTTTAAACGTCACGATGCCAGAAAAAGAAATATAGAAATTCAAATCCAGCGCGGCTTGTGCAGCCGACCAGTTTTCAGTGAAGCAGTGCATCACCCCACCGACTTCTTGCGCCCCCTCCTCCGCCATGATGCGCACCGTATCGTCAGCCGAAGCGCGGGTGTGGATGATGAGTGGTTTTTTACATTCGCGCGCCGCACGGATATGAGTACGAAAGCGTTCACGCTGCCACTCTAAATCACCCGTCAAGCGAAAGTAATCTAAGCCCGTCTCGCCTATCGCAATAATTTTTTTATGCTGCGCGAGTGCCACTAAATCGGCGACGCTAGGCTCGATTTCATTTTCATAATCTGGATGCACGCCGACCGAGGCATAAATATTTTCAAAGCGTTCGGCGAGTGCCAACACTTGCGGAAAATCAGGCAAATTCACCGACACACACAACGCTTTGGTGACCTGATTAGCGTGCATTTGCGCCAACACAGCGTCGATGTTGTTGACCAAATCGGGAAAGTTGATATGGCAGTGCGAATCTATAAAAGACATGGTTTTAAGCGGTAAGTAATTGGCGATATGCCAGCAATAACGATTCAAAAAATAACTTTGGATTGAGCGTGTGTTGCGCTTCGCGTTTGGCGGTTTGCAACAATTTTTGCAAGCGCGCCAACTCTAAAGGCTCGATAGGCGCGACTAATTTCTTAATCGCCGCCGCATCCTGCATGTGATAACGCACACTGCCCGCCAGCTTCATCGCGCTCAAATCAAAGCTCCATTGTTGCAGCCATTGCACCACCAAAACTTGCTCAGTTTTTTGCAGCATTTCGGCAAGTGCAAACACATCTAAGGATGCAGGCTGGCGCAACGCTGCGAGTAATTTTTCACGTTCATCCAAGCCCGTTTGCGCGTCACCTTGTAATGCCAACAAGGGCGCGAACCCCGCGCTGGCTAAGGCAGCTTCGGGCTGCTTGATGCCTTGTGTGTGCAACCATGCGACGGCCGTGGACACATCGGGCGCAGTTAAATTAAACCCGACACAGCGGCTCAGAATAGTCGGTAAAAGCTGCTGCGCTTTATGCGTGACCAAAATAAATAACATATCATGCGGCGGCTCTTCTAGGCTTTTTAACAAAGCGTTTGCCGCGTTGTGATTCATCGCCTCAGCGGGATAAATCACAATCACGCGACGACCGCCTTGATGCGCAGACATCGCTAAAAAATCAGACATCCCGCGTATTTGTTCAATTGTAATTTCCTTGCTCGGTTTCTTCTCTTTTCTAGACTGTTCGTCCAGAGCCTCCTCTGCAACTCTTGTTATCCATGCAGTTATGATAGATGTTTTATTTTCATCACGCTTCAACATTTCAACCGCAAGTGCGGGAGGCAGTAACAAACGAAAATCGGGATGCGCGCCTTGCGATAACCAATGACACGCAGGACATGTGCCACATGCCATGCCTGAAGTTTGCGGCTGCTGGCACAGCTGCGCGTGCGCAAAGTTAATCGCCAGCTCCAACTCGCCACAGCCTTTATTGCCCTTGAACAACAAGCCCTGTGGCGGACGCGCGCGCAACGCTTGCAGCCGCTGCCAGTCGTTTTCTTGCCAAGGATAAAGTGCACTCATAAGTTATAGCGTGTCCAAAATTTTACTCAGTTGTAAGGAAACTTTTTCTATTGTTTGGGTTGCATCCAGCACCACATAACGCGATGGATGTTCCGCCACGCGACGGTGATAGCCCGCACGCACGCGCTCAAAAAAATCGGCGTGCTCTTGCTCGAATTTATCCAAGCTGACGTTGTTGGCTAAACGCTGTTTAGACACCGCGACCGTTACATCAAAAAACAAGGTTAAATCAGGCTGCAAACCTTGCTGTACCCAGCTTTCTAAGGCCTGTAATTTAGCCCAATCCATGCCACGCGCCGAGCCTTGATAAGCAAAAGTCGCGTCCGAAAAACGATCCGAAATCACCACTTTTCCTGCCGCTAAAGCAGGCTCAATTACTTGCGCCAGATGCTCGGCACGCGCTGCAAACATCAGCAAGGCTTCGGCATCATTACTCATCTTTTGCTGCAATAAAATCTCGCGCAACTGCTCGCCCAACACCGTGCCACCCGGCTCACGCGTCACGATGACCTCATGCCCGCGCGCTCGTAACGCGTCCGCAAAATTTGCCAAATGCGTACTCTTTCCCGCACCGTCCATGCCTTCAAAGGTGATAAATTTTCTCATAGCTCTTTTTAACTAAGCACTAACGACAAAAACTAGCGACTCACTTTTCCTTATTTTTGATATTGATTCACGGCGCGATTGTGTTCATCCAAACTGCTGGAAAATTTGGAGCTACCATCGCCGCGCGCGACGAAATATAGCGCGTCGGTTTTAGCAGGATGCACTGCGGCATTTAGCGATGCGGCTCCTGGCAAGGCTATCGGCGTGGGCGTTAAGCCCGTGCGCGTATAGGTGTTGTACGACGTGTCGCGGGTTAAATCATTGCGGCGGATGTTGCCGTCGAATTTTTCACCCATGCCATAAATCACCGTCGGGTCAGTTTGCAGCAACATGCCTATTCGCAAGCGATTAACAAACACGCCCGCAATCATGGCGCGGTCGCTCGGTGTACCCGTTTCTTTTTCCACAATAGAAGCAAGAGTTAGCACTTCGTAAGGCGTGTGCAATGGCAAGTCTGCCTCGCGGGTTGCCCATGCCGCGCTCAAGTGTTGTTGCATGGTTTGGTAAGCGCGCTTATAAATTTGCACATCACTGCTGCCTTTAGCGAAGAAATAAGTGTCAGGAAAAAATAGCCCTTCTGGATGCGTTTCAGTCGCACCTATGGCTTGCAAAATTTGCGTCGCGGTCATCTCTTGCGTGGCGTGTTTCAAGTCAGCATGATCATCTATCGCGGCACGAAATTGCTTGAAGCTCCAGCCTTCAATCACGCTGATTTGGCTTTGTTGCACTTGCCCTTTGCTGATGATATTGAGCAGTTCCAACATCGACACGGGATGGCTTAAAGCGTAGTCGCCTACTTTCACTTTGTCGGCTTTAGCCAGCACGTGTGCCAATACGACGAAGAGCGTTTCGGATGGCAAAACTTGAGCGAAGGCTAATTGATGCGCAACGCTTTTTAAGCTGCTACCTGCGGCAATCGAAAACTCGAAAGGCATGGCTGGCAAGGCTAGCGGGCGGTTTAAGAGATAACCCAAGCTGGCACTGAATAACAAAATAAACAGTAATATCCAAGTCAGTATTTTTTTCATAAGCCGCGCTCCTGCTCAAATAATCCCGCTAATTTTTCTGTCATTGCAAAGTCATACCAATAACGATTTTCACACTGCCGCACTGGCCATAAGCCCAGCACGCTATTCACCAAAAAAACTTCATCAGCTGCCAATAATTCAACTAAGGAAATAGCACGAATTTGCAAAGGAATAGCGTGCTGTACGGCGTAAGTAATCACGCGATCACGCTGCACCCCAGCCACCCCGCATTGCGATAAATCAGGCGTCATCAACACCCCGCCTTGCACGATAAAAACATTGCTGCGTATGCCCTCAATAACATTGCCTTGCGCGTCTAACAATAAGCCCTCGGCAAACTTTGCATCATGCAGTTCATTCGCCGCCAAGACGTTTTCTAAGCGATTAAGGTGCTTAATGCCTGCCAGTAGCGGCTGCTGACTTAGACGTAATTCACACACGCGTAAAGCAATACCTAGCTGATAATTTTGCATGGGGTACACAGGCAATGCGCTGACATCCCACAAGTGCGTTGGATGCGCATCATCGCTGGCTGCGTAGCCGCGTTGCGCAATACCACGCGTGATGATGAGTTTAATAATCGCGTTGGGATGCGCGACTAACAAGCTCGCTAACTCATATTCCAGATGCGACAAAGCTGGACAGGATATGCCCAGCTTTGTGCAGTCTTGCTGAATTTTTTGTAGATGTAAGTGTTGATGTAAAGCAACGCCATGTTCAGCACGAAAAGTACGAAACACGCCGTCACCGTACAACAGGCCTCGGTCGCGGATACTAATCAAATTGCTAGATGCGCCATTGACTAGCATCGCGAAAAGGTTAGACCTTACGGAATACCAACGATCCGTTCGTTCCACCAAAACCAAAGTTGTTATTTACCGCAACATCAATTTTCATATCACGCGCCGTATTGGCGCAATAATCTAAATCACATTCAGAATCTTGATTGAAAATGTTAATCGTCGGTGGTGAAATTTGATGATGCACCGCCAGCGCGCAAAACACTGATTCAATACCGCCCGCACCACCCAACAAATGACCTGTCATTGACTTAGTCGAATTGACGACTAGTTTTTTGGCGTAATCACCGAAGGCTAATTTAATCGCGTCATTTTCGTTCTTGTCGCCAACTGGCGTAGAAGTACCATGCGCGTTGACGTACTGCACCTGATCAGGATTGACGCCCGCATTACGCAAGGCGTTCAACATACTGCGCTTCGGACCGTCGCTATTGGGCGAAGTGATGTGATACGCGTCTCCGCTCATCCCATAACCTGCCAACTCGGCGTAAATCTTCGCGCCGCGCGCCTTGGCATGTTCGTATTCTTCCAACACCAATACGCCCGCACCTTCACCCATGACAAAACCATCACGGTCTTTATCCCAAGGACGGCAAGCCGTAGCGGGATCATCATTGCGCGTGCTCAAAGCACGCGCAGATGAGAACCCACCAACTGCCAGCGCGTTAATCGCCGCTTCCGAGCCACCCGCCACCATCACATCGGCATCACCATACTCAATGATACGAGCCGACTCACCGATGCAATGCGTGCCAGTGCTGCAAGCAGAAACCATCGCCAAATTTGGTCCTTTCAGACCGAACATCACCGACAGATTTCCAGAAATCATATTGATGATGCTGCCAGGAATAAAGAACGGCGAAATCTTGCGTGGCCCCCCCGCAAGATAATCGTCGTGAGTCGCTTCAATCATCGGCAAACCGCCGATACCCGAACCGATATTCACGCCGATGCGTTCGGAATTCTGATCGGTCACTTCCAGACCAGAATCTTTAAGTGCCTCAATACCCGCGACTAAACCAAAATGGATAAATCTATCCATGCGGCGTGCATCTTTCGCAGGCAAAAATTGAGTGACATCGAAATCTTTTACTTCACCAGCAACCTGGCAGGCAAAAGCACTCGCGTCGAAATGAGAAATGGTGGCAATCCCAGACTTTCCGGCAACAATATTCTGCCAGACGCTAGGGATTCCAATACCGACTGGAGAAACAATCCCCAGCCCCGTGATAACTACTCTACGTTTAGACAAGCTGACTCCGTTTTTAACAACAGAATTGAAAGGAATTACTTTTGATGAGCCAAGACATAGTCAATGGCATTTTGTACTGAAGTGATTTTTTCTGCTTCATCGTCAGGGATTTCGCATTCGAATTCTTCTTCCAGTGCCATGACCAATTCAACTGTATCCAGTGAATCCGCACCCAAGTCATTTACGAATGAAGATTCGTTTTTAACTTCCGCTTCATTTACACCTAATTGTTCAGCAACAATTTTCTTTACGCGTTGTTCAATAGACATCTTTATCTCCTACCCTTAAATTAAAAATCAAAACAGCGGCAGCATTGTAGCAAACTTGCCGCATTCTTCCAAACCACATCGTTCAGCATTACTTAATAACAGACTGACTTGTGTTGACACAATAAAAAAGGAGTTCAGCAATGAACTCCTTTTAAGCACAATTTAACAACTGTGCGATGTTAAAAAGCTTACTTCTTAACGCCGTTCACAACACCTTTCAATGTTGCACCCGCTTTGAATGCTGGCACTTTAGATGCTTTAATTTTCAATTCTGCGCCAGTCTTAGGATTACGGCCGATACGCGCTGCGCGTTTGCGCACTTCAAATGTACCAAAACCAACCAAAGCAACGTTGTCGCCTTTTTTCAATGTACTAGTGATAATTTCTAACAAGCCAGCGATGTTGCGTTCCGCGTCTGCTTTAGTGCTGCCAGTTTTTTCAGCCAATGCGTCGATCAGTTCTTTTCTGTTCATGTTGAATATTCCTTGAGTTAGTTTATGAATAACTGCCCTGTGCAGCGGCGCGAAGTGTAGCACCCAATTTATTTGTTTTGTACAGCCTTAATGCACAAACCCTATAAAAACTTAATTTTTTTACACTTTCATGCATCACAAGTCGCTTGAACGCTGGATTTCATTGAATCTTAGCCTGCCTTGGATGAGTCGCGCAGAGCTTTTCGCAAGGCACACCATCGCCGTCTCCATCCAAGTACTTCAGTCCACACACGCTTAAATAATGACGTGCTTCATCACAGCTAAACATTTGCGAGCAATGTTTTTTATTACCGCATGAGGCATCACCAACCATAGGTGCATTGCTGACATGCGGCTGGGCTGACGCACTATTGGGATGCTGCTTGCGCCACTCCCAAGGTGGCGTAGGATTGCTCATTGCCCATAAGCCGCGCGGTGCGGCGCGCGCCTCAGCTTCGAGTGCGCGCAAGGCTTGATTGCTATGGAAATGTGAATACTCCCACGCCATGCCGCGCTTGATTTGCTCAGCATTTACATCCACACCTGCCACACTTAAATGCGCAATCATGCGGCCATATTGATCGAATGCTTGGCTGGTAAATTGCACTTGCTTCGCCAACACCATGCCCGCCAACGACTGCTGCGAACTGGCACCGAATGGTTGCGATTTTTCAGGCGCATCTATCTCAACCAAGCGTACTTTTAACACCCCTGCCCCGCGCTTAATCAATACCGTATCGCCATCTAATACACTGATGACTTTCGCACTAAAAGTTTCGCTATGCGCACTCGCACTGCACAACAGCAATCCAGCCAATAACAAGGCTTTCATGGCAGCACGCTCTTGATAATTGCAAGACATAACAAGGCATATCCCGCCGCAACAATATCGTCAAACATCACGCCAAATCCACCATGTAAGTTCTGATCGAAATAACGTATCGGCTGCGGCTTAACAATGTCGAAAAAACGGAACAATGCAAATGCCAATAAGCTCCACGCCCAGCCTGTCGGGGTAAAAAATAACACCAGCAACATCGCCACCACTTCGTCCCACACCAAGCCGCCGTAGTCCGCCACACCAAGGGCTTTTCCCGTGATGTCGCAGACCCACACGCCGATGGCGAATGACCAAATCAAAATCAAAATAAATACAGCATCAGAGACATGCGCGGACAAATACCAGTACAAGGGAAACGCCACCAATGTGCCGAATGTGCCAGGAGCTTTGCGCGCCAATCCGCTACCAAAACCAAACGCTAAAAAATGCGCGGGATGACGAAACAAAAATCGCCAGTTAGGCTGCACCAGCAACTCGTGTGCTTCATGTTCAGAAGTGCTCATAGCCGCCTCTCGTTAGTTGAATTGAATTACCGTGCGCATCACGCACCACACAACCCTGTCCCGCGACAACGTTGCCAATGCAAGTCAGCGGTAAATTTAACCGAGCGGATAAACGCAACAGCTCAGCATGATGCTGCATCGCAGCGGTGAAACACAGCTCGTAATCATCACCCCCCGCTAATGCGCATGGCGACGTAAACAGCTCATATGAACGCAACACAGCAGAGATAGGCACAGCGGCAAACTCAAGCTGACCGGCGACATTTGAGGCGGTCAAAATATGCCCTAAGTCAGCCAATAAGCCATCGGAAATATCTATCGCACTGCTAGCGATGCCGCGCAATGCCAAGCCCAAAGCAACACGCGGTTGCGGCTGGTGCAAGGCAAGAGCTACAGCTGAAAATTCCGCTGCACTTAATAAGATGCGGCCTTGCAAATGCGCCAACGCCAACGCTGCATCGCCTAACTTACCCGATACCCAAATCTCATCGCCAATTTTTGCCCCATCACGCCGCAACGCCTTACCAACTGGGACTTCGCCCATGATAGTCACGCATAAATTTAACGCGCCACGGGTGGTGTCTCCACCGACCAAATCAACTTGGTATTGCTGCGCCAAAGCAAAAAATCCTGCGCTAAATTGCGTCAACCAAGTCTCGTCGATTAAAGTTTCGCGCAGCGAATCGTTTGTCCTTTCTCCCGCCTGCGCAGGAAAGTTAGATAGGGGGTTGCGATAAGGCAAAGACAACGCCAGCGTCGCCCAGCGCGGCATCGCACCCATCGCCGCCAAGTCGGATAAATTTACGGCTAAGGTTTTATGTCCCAATGAATAGGGATCGGCATCGGCAAAAAAATGCGTGCCGCTCACCAGCATGTCCGACGATACCGCCAAAACATTGCCGTGACTGACTTGCAACAAAGCACAATCGTCGCCAACTCCGAGCAACGCGCTAGGCGTAGCGCGAGTGAAGTGGCGACGAATGAGATTGAATTCAGACATATTAAAAAGCCGTCTTTGGTGGACAGTCGCTAGTCATTCGTTAAAACCAACGCACTGTTCTAACGAATGACTAGCGACTTAAAACTAACGGCTATTTTTATTAGAAAATTCTGTGGCGCGGACTTTAGGCACGAGTTTATCTAACACGCCATTGACGTACTTGTGTCCGTCCGTTCCGCCGAAGGTTTTAGCTAGCTCGACGGCTTCGTTGATGACGACTTTGTAAGGCACTTCGAGCTTGCATGACAGCTCAAATGCACCCAATAGCAACACGGCAAATTCGACTGGGCTCAACTCATCCAAGCTGCGATCCAAACACGGGGCAAGCAAGACCTCAACCTCTTCGTGCTGCGCTAATGCACCGCGCAACAGCGCGCTAAACATCGGTTTATCGTAGCGACCCAAATTATTTTCAGCTTGCATTTGTTTCTCAATCGCAGCGGCATCTGTACCCGATACGCGCCATTGATAAATGCCTTGCAATGCCAATTCTCGCGCACGATGGCGTGGGCTTTTTGCCGCAGATTTAACCACTTCTTTCAACGCTGCTTCGCTCATGCCACACCCTTTAATAAATTGACCATTTCAATCGCGACCAGTGCGGCTTCCGCACCTTTCACGCTCATCCGCGCAATCGCTTGCTCGTCCGTGTCAGTGGTTAAAATCGCATTCGCAATCGGCACGCCGCAGGCTAATTGCACATCGCCCACGCCACGCGCGGACTCATTCGAGACCACTTCAAAATGATACGTATCGCCGCGCACCACTGCACCGAGCGCAATCAATGCGTCAAATTTCTCACCTTCCGCCATGTGCAACAACACCAGCGGAATTTCCAACGCACCCGGCACCGTCGCCAGCGTAATGTCTTCATCGTCCACGCCTTGTTGCAGCAACTGCGCGCGACACGCACCCAACAAGCCTTCGCAAATTTCGGGGTTGAAACGGCTTTGCACAATGCCGATACGCAAGCCTTTGCCGTTGTGATTTTGTTCGATTTCTTTCATGTTTTTTCCTTCAAAATTTATTTTAATTTAAGGCTTAGCAAGTTGCGTAACCCACCACTTCTAAACCGAACCCAGTCATGCTGGGCATTTTATGCGGCGTGGCAAGCAGGCGCATTTTGCCGACATTCAAATCGCGCAAAATCTGTGCGCCGATACCGTAACTGCGCGGGTCCCATTGACCATTCTTTGCGCTGGCTTGCGTGGCGCGCATCAACAAATCTTGCGACGTTTCAGTGCGATGCAACATCACTAACACCCCCGTTTGCGCCTCTGCCATCTTGCGCATAGCTTGATGCACGCTAGTCGATGTGCCCTCGTCGCTGTGTTCTAAAAAATCCAACACCGACAACGGCTCATGCACGCGCACTAACGTTTCCACATCGTGTTGAATATTGCCCTTAATCAACGCCAAGTGGGTGCGCTGGGTAGTTTTATCGACATAGGTCGCCAAATCAAATTCGCCGTATGCGGTTTGCACTTTGCGCATCGCCACACGCTCGACTAATTTTTCATGCTGGCTGCGATACTCAATCAAATCGGCAATCGTGCCGATTTTCAGTCCATGTAATTTGGCAAACTCAATCAGGTCGGGTAAACGCGCCATCTCGCCATCGTCTTTGAGAATTTCGCAAATTACCGAGGCAGGCGTTAAACCTGCCAATTCAGACAAATCGCAACCCGCTTCGGTGTGCCCCGCGCGCACTAACACGCCGCCGTTTTGTGCACGCAAAGGAAAGATATGACCGGGTTGCACAATGTCGGCAGGCTGCGCATTTTTAGCTGCTGCTGCCAACACCGTGCGCGAGCGGTCGGCTGCGGAAATGCCTGTGGTGACACCGCTTGCCGCCTCAATGGACAACGTAAAATTAGTTGCCAAAGGCAAGCCGTTTTCACGCACCATCAGCGGCAAATCGAGTTGCTCGCAATGCGCGGCAGTGAGGGTTAAACAAATCAAGCCACGTCCATGTTTTGCCATGAAATTGATTTTTTCGGGGGTAGAAAATTCGGCGGCGAAAACTAAATCGCCTTCGTTTTCGCGGTCTTCTTCGTCCATCAAAACGACCATACGACCCGCACGTATTTCGTCAGTGATTTCGGTGATGGGGGAAATGCCTGTCATGCGATAAACCTCGATTAAGCTGCTCGGCGGCGCGAATGCGCACGCACAAAAAAAGGGGCGCGATTCTACCATTGCAGCGCAGCTTACATTGAGGATTTAAGCGCGGTGTTAAGGGGGCGCGAGACTTGCAGCAGGGCCACGCGCTCTAACGGCCAAGTGTCGCGTGCCATCGCCAATAATTTATTGAATGTGCCAGTCTTGTGGATCACGCCATTCCATGTGGCTAAGCGCGTCGCGTGGGGATAAAGCAGCAGCAATGCACGACTGTCTTGCTCACGCAACAAGACAACGAAATCCGTCTCATTAAGCGACTGAAAATCATCAACAGGCTGGCAATCGCGTTGCAAATACACCGCCAATTCGCGGCATTGCAAGGACATTTGATGCGCATAAATTTTCGGCAAGGCCGATTGCGCGGACAACACTTTTGCGGCGTGATACGTCACATCGTATGTTTGAAAAGTGAGCGAGGTAAACAACGCCAACACCGCAAACAATAAATTGATAGCCAGCACGGGATAGGCTAAAGCGACGAGTTTTTTATCACGATAAGTGCGGTAAACATAAATGCCAATCAGTGCGCAGGCGACCGCCGAAAATGTGAGCAAAATAGGCTTTGCTATCAACACTGTCAAAGTTACCGCCAACCCCGCCAACAGCACAGCCAGCAACAGTTGCGCGCCGTACAAAATTATTGAAGAAGAGCCGTTTTGCAACCAGTCATGCAAAAATTTGCCACATAAAATCGCGGCGAACGGACACAAAATTACCGTGTAATGATCGAGCTGAAAACTGGTCGCGCTGAACAAGGCGAAGGTAATAAAAAATCCGCCGCACAAAAATATCAAGCTAGATTTTTCGCTATGACTGCTAGTCGAAAAGTTGCGCACTCCCGCCAGCAGCGCGGCAAAAAACACCAACACCCAAGGCAAAAATGACCATAGCCAAACCAGCACAAAATAAAACGGATGGCCGTTGTGATTTTGAATCGGGCCCGAATTAAAAAAGCGACCGAACTGACTATCCCACAAGAAAAACTTAATCCCCGAAACGTGCGTGTGTTCAAACACTAATTTTTCGGGATGCGCATCAAATTGCACATACAGTGCATACAACTCAGGCGCGGTAAAGGCTAAAGCCAGCAACAGCGCGCCCCACCATTTCAAGCTGCAAAATTTTTGCCAGTGCTGCTGAAAAATCCACATGCACACCAAGCCGCTGCTAATGGTGATAAGCGTAAACACACCCTTAGTCATCACCGCCAACGCGCTAAACGCCGCGCCCAACAACAAGTATTTAAGCCGCGCCTGCGCATCAAAACGCAACCAGTAATAACACGCACCCATAATGAAGGCGGTCAAATAAGTCTCGGCTTTTACCTCAATCGACGAGTCCATCAAGTGATACGCCGACACATACACCAGCACCGACAACCACGCCGCGTCGCGACCATAAAAAAGCCGCGCGATGCGATAAGTGAAAAATCCACCGACTAAATGCGCGAAAAATCCGGGCAAGATATAAGTGAAGGTGCTCACACCGAATAGCTTAAAAAATACCGCCGTCATCCAAAACGGCAGATGCGGTTTATCCAGCCAATCTTGCCCATCCAAAATCAAACTGCTCCAATCATTACTGCTCGCGATGTGCTGCGCCAATGCCGCATAAGTAATCGAATCGCCGCCGTTGATGATGGGCGACAACATCGCAGCAGCGTTCACCAACAAGGTGAGCAGGGTCAGCGATTTAATATGAGAGAGGATGGGCATGGCTTAGTAACGTAGAGATAGGCGGGCGGCAAAAGGGGCGCGATTCTACTATTAGTGCCGTGCGCGATGCACATCATCACGCATGAAATAAAAAGGGCGCGATAAATCGCGCCCTTGCACTACACATCAATACATCTTGTTGCTACTCGTTGATATTGATGTATTGCACCTTGCCAACTGCTTTTGCATTGCTTTGCCCGCTAGCCGTTGCCGCTTGCTGAACATGCTGATGATGCGCCGTTGCAGCGTGATGTTTGCCACCACTAGCAGGCGCGTCATTTTTTGCAGGTGTCAGTGCTGTTGGCGACTCCGCAGCAAGCGATGCGGGTGTCGCTTCGACAGCAACCGTTTTCTCTGCCGTAGCGGTTTTTTTCGTCGTCAGTTCAGCCAAACTGTTCTGCGTCGTTAGCATAAAAAATACACTGCCTATGACTGCTAGCACCGTCATTAAGCTACCCAAAATCTGCACCTTGCGCAGCGGCAAACTCAAATCTGAATGCTCGCTTGCAGACAATTCCGCAGCCACTTTAACCGCAAACAATTCAGCAAGCGGCTAAATAGCGCGCTGAAACGCGCGGGAGAAACGAGCTATAGCCCAGCGGCTTTGGCGCGTGGATTTAATCGGCGTTATCCAGGCAAACCCATTACCGACTATGCCGCGCGTAAGTGGTTGCTGGGAGAAGCAATCCCTAGCCAAGACAAGTTGAGAGTGTTAGCGCAATGGCTAGAGGTAACGAATGATTGGTTACGTTTTGGCGAGGGAGTAAAAACCAATAGTCACGTTGTGCGCGATGACTCGCCTGTGCCAGATTACGAATTGATACGCGCCGTTGCGGCGTTATCTGAAACACATCAAGAGGTGGTGCGCGAGTTGGTTGCGGCGTTACAACGCGCCGAGAAAAAAATCAAAAGGCGTAATGTCTTACACCTCTACGACATAAATATCACGCGTCCGCGCTCATCATCCGTTCCACATATCTGGCAATCAAATCCACTTCCAAATT